>PLLL01000083.1 GCA_003141235.1 Dehalococcoidia bacterium | reverse complement strand
AAAGGCCGTCCTTTAACCCGGGTATGGCGGAGATGTATCCTACTTCTACCGTCCCGGCCTTGAGTCTGTTTACGATAATATCCACGGACAGTATCTGGTCGGTGTCCCGGTAATTTCCCGTTTTGAACTCATCATTATTGAGGGTTATCCGGGCGAAAGCCATATCGGGATACTGGAAGGCCCTGGGGAGCAGGTTCACTATCTCCAGAAACCTCTGGTTTAGGGTCAGGCGGGTGGACCCTGTAATGCTGGCGATGTCATAGAGACATCTAAGCTCTCTGACGCGTTTATTAAGGGCACGCTCTATCCGGTCGCGCTCCTCAATAGTAGCGTTACGTGATTTCCTGACTGATTTTACACTATTTCTCATTATCCCTTTGCGTCCGGTCAATATTCCGTGCTATCTTTATACTAGGCAATTAAACTACTAACGTCAAGTGTCCAATATACGACACTAATATGCTTAATGTCAGTATATTTATCTTTACCGGTAACCTTCTCCCCTTCTTTATTTATTTATCACGATTACAAATGTAATCACGCTCGTAATGTTCGCTGAGCTATCGGCATTATCAGTGATGTTTGCCGGTAACAGAGTTTCCTCAAGCAGGGAAATACGCACCTCCCGGAATGGTACTGCTTCCAGCGCTACGGCGTAATTAACCGCCGTAAAAACGCTATCCGTTTCACCGCGCAGGGTAATCTGGCTGCTATCGATTTCTATCGATGTGAATTGGAGATTAGGCGGCTGGGCGGTGGTGACGGCCTTTAAATCACGGGTAAAGCTGCCTCTGAGACCGAGGATGCTTTGGTTGGCTGTTTTCAGCCTTAAGGTGCTGTTAATCGTTGTGTTAATAATTGCTTCTGCTCTGGAAGTTTCTTCGGATGTGAGGAGCGCCAGGTTAAGGTTCAGATTGACCCGGCGCAGCTCATTATCCAGCCCGGTGTTTTCGATACCGAGCTTATTGATGTTCTGATGAAGAGGAAACAGCAAGAGTGCGGCTGCCGCCAGGAAAATACCCAGCCATATTTGAAAAGCGGGCAAGGGCTTGGCCCGGCTTTTCCGGTATTTCCCGGACAGGATGTTAATATTAATATCGTAATAGCCTTCCTTTGTCCGGCCCGCTGTTTTCTGGGATGTATAGTTAAGTGCCAATCCTGTACTGATAGCATAGGCCGCGATTGGAGTCTCGGGCGGAAACTCAACGGGCGGAACCAGAGGCTCCACCGGGTATTCTACCTCTGTCTGGAGAAGCCCGCCGGCCGGGACATCGGTGGCAAGGTCGCCGGTAAGCAGCAGGGGAGTCGCCATAGTCAGGTGGCTCTCCGGATGACTGCTCTGGTAGAAGGCAGCTGTTTTGGTCAGTTCATCCCCCAATCGCTGGATATTATCTTCTAAAGTAGCCCCTTCACCCCGGGGGCTGATGGTATGTATCACTCCAGGAATACCGTCGGCGATGAAGACAATGTTGAAACAGTCGGGATCCAGGCTGACAACAATTGCGTCACGGTGGTTAGCCGCCCTGGCCAGAGCCAGCGGTTGCAGTTCCATGGTATACGGCTCGATGCCGGCCAGGCTAAAAGTCTTAGTCGCGGCATCGACAAGATTGCGCGATACGCCGAGGACGAAGAAAGATTGCTCCCCGGTTTTACCGGGAATGGGTCGCCAGGAAACATACAGCTCTTCCAGGGGCTGTGACATTTCCTTCCTGGCCGCGCGCATAATGGCCTCTTCCAGAAGGGCGGGTTTCATACGGGGCAGACTCAGGAACCGGTAGGTAAAAGAAAGCCCGGCCAGGCTTACGGCGACCCCTTCCTTGCGAACGCCGGTTGATTTAAACAGCTCACTAATAGTTTCGGCGACGAACTTCGGCTCGATAATCAGTCCGTCACGCACCAATCCGGTTTTCAGGGCAATACTGCCCCACTTATTTACCCGTTTTCCTTTTAAGGACAGGATTTTGATATTGCTGTTACTGATTTCCAGAGAGACATGTGTCATTTTTCATCAACCTTTGGAGTCTATTCGGCAAATAACGGCCGGCCATAAATAGCGATACTCAGGGCGGCATCCACCGGCAGGGTGTCTCCGGCCTCAGTTTCATTTGAGGACACCCCGATTGTCCGCACCACTTTCAGGTCTTCTATTACCAGCGTCCCGGGCTCCCCGTTTTCCAGCTGGTTGATAAAGTCGGCCAGTTGGGCGTAAGTACCGTTCGCGGCTATATTCAGCCGGAAAACGGGATAATCCGTCTGATGCACACTTACCGTTGTCCAGGGCTGTGTTATCATCGGTATTGCCTTGACCCCGGTGGCTTCAGCCAGCTTGAGAATGACATTAATTATCTGGGTGCTATTCAATTGGGCAGGGAATACACTTTTTTCCATGTCCAGGTTAGCGCTGGCGGCAGCCTGACGCTGCGCGAGGTCAGCAGGGGGTGGGGAAAGCTGCGCGAGTTGCTGCGTCGCCCCGGCCAATTGCGAGGCCAGCGCGGTGTTATCATAGCGGCCTTTCCTGTAGTCAGTCCCGTAAATATAGTAGACCGCGAGCAGCGCCACCACCAGAATAAATACAAGCAGTTTCCTGAACTTCATAGGATTCTCACTTTTCCTTTGGTTTTTTGGTTGCTTCGTACAGTATCGTCAGGATTAGCACGTTAGTGAGGGCGATACAGGCCAGGAAGATGTTGGATACGCTCACTGAATCAAAAGTCATTTCCCAAACCTCCTTCTTTATTTTATCTGCCAGGATGTGATATTAGCCGTAGTATTAGCAGTATTAACATAAGCCCGGATAGAAGTGTTGCCGGCGGTGGACACAATTTGCCAGGATGCGGCTACCGCTGCCTCGGTGGTAATACCGACGGTCACGAGATAACCGTCATTATTGACGCCGCGGTAAGCGATGGCGAAAATACCGCCGGTAACGCTGACGATAACGGGCTCATAGCAATTGGAGGTATCAAACTCCAGCGTATCGATGACAGAGGCGCCGATATCGCCATTAGCGGCAATGGACATTGTTTTAAGGTAGCCATCGTTGCTGGTCCCGCGGTAGGCGATGGCGAAGGTACTGCCTGTTACCAGCGAGATATCCGGCTCGTAACATACCGAAGAGACAAATGTACTGGTTTTAATAACAGCTAGGGGGGTGCCGCTGGCGGGGATAGATATTGTCGTAATATAACCATAATTACTCAATCCATCGTAAGTAACGGCATAAGTACTGCCGGATACCTGAATCAGGCTGGGATTTAAAATTGCCGCGGAGTTGTTGAAGGTTACGGTAGCTATAGGGGTTGAGCTGATTGTTTTACCGTCGGCAGAAATAGAAATTGTACTGAGATACCCGTAATTGCTCGCGCCGCCGCGATAAGCGATGGCAAAGATGCTGCCGGATACCGGTAGAATTTCCGGCTCGTAGCATGTCGAGGAGACAAATGTTTTGGACGCGATAATAGCAGTAATAGTCTTGCCATCAGCGGAAATGGATACGGTCCGAATATAACCATAATTGGTTGTTCCCCCGGCCCCCCCCCGGTAGACAATAGCATAGGTGGTGCCGGATACATTCACGATGTACGGTTCGTAACAGGTATTAGAGTCGAATTGGCTCAATGTTTTAAGGACGGCGTTACCGATATTGCCAGCGGTGTCAATAGACATGGTTGCGAGGTAACCTCTGTTACTAGATCTGCGATAGACAATAGCATAAGTGGTGCCGGATACGTTCACGATTTTCGGCTCGTAACAGGAATTGGTATCGAATGTCAGAGAATCGATATAGGCGTTGTTGATATTGCCGTTGGAATCGATGAACGCTGTTCGGACGTAACCCAGGTTGCTCGCCCCACGGTAGGCAATGGCGCAAATGTTACCCGATACCATAATCATGCTGGGTAGATAACCGCTAGAGTTATCGAATACCAGGGTGTCTATCACTGCATTAGCTATATCTCCGAGCGTCCCGCCTTGAGAGGTCGCATTGGCGGTCACCGTGACGGTGGTGCTGTAACCGTTAAGCGTTTCCCCGAGCTGATAGGTAACCTGGTCTCCGGATTGGGAAAATTGCTTGGCCAGGGTGCCTCGGGTCAGGCTCCAGATAGCGTGCTCGACCCCCGCATCGCTGGCGCTCTTTTCGGCGATAGTCTGACCATAGACTCTGGAGCTGATAAGGCTGGTGCCGGCGTGGCTGAGAAATGGCACTACCACCAGCGCGCCTATCGCCAGCGCCAGCATGGCAATGATTAAAGCCTGGCCTCTTTCTTTGTTCATGAGCCTGTCACCGCCGGTCTGAGATTTACCTGATATGTTCCGTTTTCACTGACGGCATACCGTCCTGATGGGGATGATGTCAGCGACATGGTGATAACGCGGTTGCTGATAGAAAAGCTGATGCTGACGACGTTCCGCGCCAGTACCATATACGCGCTGCTGGCGGTGCGCCTTAGCTCGGTGCCGGTCAGCGAATAGGTAACCGTAGAGTTGTCCGAAAGGGTCAGCGCCAATCCGCTGCCGCCGCTGGCGGCGGTAGCCCCCTGTCCATCGAGGTTAAACCAATAAGCGGCGTTTTCCAGGTCGTGCGTGGCGCTAAGCCGGTCGTTACCGTAGCCGGTGACGTTCAATATCTGGTAGATAGCCGTGCCGAGGAACACGACAATGACGCCGGTAATGGCGATAGCCACGATAAGCTCTACCATTGTGAAGCCTTTCTGTATGTTCATCGGTTCACCTTATAGCCCGCGACGGTAACTGGCGTTTCACCCGTGCGGGAAACGGTCACGGTTATCTTTTGTATGTTGGTATCGGCACTGGGCACGGCGCTAACGCTGACGGATATACTGTAGCCCGTCGGCGCTGTCACCGCCGGATAAGTAACGGCGCTGGGGTTGTAGGCATAGCTTTTGGTATATTCCATCTGAGTCTGCGCCAGGCCCTGGCTTACCGCTGTCACGTCTTGCCCCCTGACGGCGATTGACCCCGCTGAAAGACCGGAAATAAAGGCGGCCACCGAGGTTCCCAAAATAGCCACGGCAACCAGCGTTTCCACCAGGCCAAATCCCTTCTGGCCTCGAGCCGCTGCCCGTACCAATGTTTGTTTCAGCTTTCTTGCCATATTTTTACCTGCCGCCGCTATTCAGCGCATTGATTGCAGTATTGTGTACAGAGGTGTTATCACGGAAAGCGCAATAAAAAGAACCACCAGCCCCACCATCACGGTTAAAGCCGGCTCTATCATCGTTATCAGGGTATCGACATTACGATCGATCTTCTTTTCATAGAAGTCCGCCAGTGTCGCCAGGGTAGTGTCCATGGCCCCGGTCTTTTCGCCCACGGCCGTCATCTCCACCAGGAGAGTGGGGAAAAGCGCTATTTCCGACATAGGTTGTGAAAGCCCTTCCCCTTGTACCAGCCTGTCTCTGACCTGCTCCATCGCCTGGCGGATAATACGGTTACGGTTAGCCTGGATGATAATATCCATTATCGGGGGCAGACGCAGGCCGGCCTTTAAAAGCATAGACGCTGTCTGGCAGAAATGCTGTATGCCACGCTCCAGGCTGATGGTGCCGATTATCGGTATTTTTAAAATAAAGCTGTCCCGGAAAATCTTTACGGAAGGTAGTCTTAATAGAAAAACGATTGACATAATAAGCAGAACTATTCCCCCCAGGACATAGAGTTTATAATCGAAAAGGAAGCTGGTAATACCGATAAGCAATTTCGTCGTCCACGGTAAATCGGCGTTGAGCGATTCGAACAGATTTACCAGCGGTGGTAGGGCTACCGTAATCAGCAGGAAGGCGACGGCGACAGCCATGAGCAGGACAAAGGCCGGGTACATCATGGCGCGTTTGATTTTCTGGTTCGCTGTGGCCTGTTTTTCTGTGTAGCTGGCAGCGTATTTCAGGCCGGTTTCCAGGCTGCCTGTCTGCTCGCTGGCTTTAATTACCTGACGATAAGTTTCTGGAAATACCCTGGGATAGTGTCCCAGCGCCTGAGAGAGCGAACCTCCTTCCCGTATTTCCTCGGCCAGGCCGGTGATTACTTTTTTTAAGGCTTTTTTGGATGCTTGTCCGGCCAGCAGATCCAACGATATAAGTATACTGATACCTGACTCCACCAGGGTAGCCAGCTGATTGGCGAAATCTATCACTTCCTGGGTCTTGACACCGAAAAGGGTAGGTAACAGCCTTTCCAGGCTAAATGCCGGTGCCACTTTTATCAGGCTGAGGATATAATCATAACCGGCGTGATAGAGGGCGCTCTCCGCCACGCTCTCCGAGACCACATCAAGCGTGCCGTGAACTATTTTTTTATCTGTGGTGTAAACCGTGTATTTATAAGTCATAATGACCCCGCATGTTAAGTACCAGGTAACAACTATCAAGTATCAATCCACCCGCCTCCCATTTATCCCTTAAATACTTCCTTGTTACTTGTAACTTGTCAGTTGACACTTTTTCAGTTAATGGCAAAGACGTTGCGTATTACCTCGCTGACTGATGTGATACCCTCCTTCGCTTTCCGTATCCCGTCCTGTTTCATAGTCAGCATGCCTTCACTGACGGCCTGCGCCTTGATTTCGCTGGCGCTGGCCCGGTCGCGCAGCATCTTCCTGATATTCTCGCTCATAACCAGAAACTCAAAGATACCGGTCCGCCCGCGGTAGCCGGTGCCGGCGCAGAGATTACATCCGGTACCGTGATAGAATGTCGGGACCGTTGGTGCCATTTCGCTTTTCACGGCCTGTTGCTCCTCCTCGTTCAACTGATGGGGGGCACGGCAACGCGTGCAGATGCGGCGGACCATCCTCTGGGCGACGATGGCGATGAGTGTCGAGGAGATAGAGGCCGGCTCGGCATCCAGATCCATCAGCCGGAAAAGCACGCCGACGGCATCGTTGGCATGAATCGAGGAGAGCACCAGGTGGCCGGTAAGGGCAGCCTGCACGGCCGTGGTTACCGTTTCTTTATCCCTTATCTCACCGACGAGTATCACATTAGGGTCATGACGCATAATCGCCCGGAGCCCGCCGGCAAAGGTGAGCCCCGCCTTGGCGTTTACCTGCGTCTGGTTAATATCCATAAAGCTGTATTCGATGGGGTCTTCAATGGTCATAATATTAAGCTCGTTACGGTCAAGCTCGTTGACGGATGCATAAAGCGTGGTCGTTTTGCCGGAGCCGGTAGGCCCGCCGACAAGTATCATCCCGTACGGGCTCTTTAAAAGCGACTGGTATTTTTTAAGGACATCCGGCTGAAAGCCGAGCTCCGCCAGCGTGAAAAGCGCCAGCGTTCTGTCCAGGATTCTCAGCGTAGCCCTTTCACCGTAGGGTGTTTCCATAGTGGCCGTCCGGATGTCAACCTCTTTACCGCTAATCTTGATGGAGAATTGCCCGTCCTGCGGGCGCCTCTGTTCGGAAATATCCATTTCGGAGAGTATTTTTACGCGTGATAACAGCGGCGCGTGGATGTTCAGGGGAAAGGAAAACATATCGTGCAGGATACCGTCAATCCGGTAGCGAATGCGGAGCCTGTCCTCCTGCGGTTCGATGTGAATGTCCGAAGCCCTATCCTTCACGGCCTGGGCCACCAGCAGGTCGAGCGTCTCGGCGATAGGTGTTCTCGCGGCCGTTTGCGCTAAATCATCTGTTTTAATTTCCGGCGCTGGGGCATACTGGCTGACCTGTTTTTCGATGGCGCCGCTCGACCTGTAGTTGAGGTCGATGGCCCGCTCGATATCGGACTGAACGCCGAGAGCTACCTCGACGCGCATTTTGGACTGTGCCTTGATGTCCTCAATGGTGCTTATATCTTCCGGGTCAGCCATGACGACCATCAGCGAGTCGTTGACGATATCCAGAGGGATGACGGCATGTCTCCGGGCCATCTCTTCCGGGATGAGGCGCAGGGCGCGGGACTGCACCACGTGTCTCTTCAAGTCAATGAGCGGCAGATTTAGATGAATACTGAGGACAACAGCCAGCTGCTCCGGTTTGACTAGTTCCTGTTTTATCAGGATATCACCCAGCCGGCCGCCCTGCTGCTGCTGAAGCGCCATGGCGCTTACCAGCTGTTCCGGTGTGATAAGCTTCTCTTCGACTAGCCTTTCACCCAGAGTCTTCCGGACAACCCTATCGGAGATAGGAGGCTTGTTGCTCTCTTTATCCACTTACTTGCTCCCGGGGTATGGAGGCGCCTTTTTTCTGCGCCAGCAATTTTTTGACCCGGTTAACTATTTCCGCCGGGGCGGCAGGTTTCGGCAGGTAATCATCAGCGCCCACTTTGAGACCGGTGTTCTTATCTATTTCCTGGGCTTTAGCTGAGAACATCAGGATGGGCATTTTCGCGGTGGCTGCTACAGCCCGGAGCCGGTGACATATCTCGAAGCCGTCCATGCCCGGTAACATCACATCCAGGATGACAAGGTCGGGCGCCTCATTGATGGCTTTCCTTATCCCCTCCAGGCCGTTGAAGGCTATAATGACCTCATAACCTTCATGCCTGAGCGTGTAATCAACCAGCCTTGATGTTGCCGGGTCGTCTTCAATGACCAGGATTTTCTTTTCCATTTCCGTTTCCTCCTTTTCCGTTAAGAGGCAGCGTGAAGCTGAAGGTGCTGCCTTTACCGAGTTTACTATCTGCCCAGATGCGTCCGCCGTGGGCTTCGATGATTTGCTTGGAGATATAAAGTCCCAGACCGGTGCCGCCCCTGACCATCTCGCCCTCGGCGCGGTAAAATCTTTCGAAAAGGTGCGCCTTAGCTTCCTCAGGAATACCGATACCGCGGTCAGAAACCTGGAATAGCAGCTGATCTTTCTGTTTTTCCACCTTAATGCTAACGCTGCCGCCGGGATCGCTGAACTTTACTGCGTTACCGAGGAGGTTGATGATGACTTGTCTCAGTCTTTCACCATCCACCTCCATTTCCGGCAGCTGCTCGGGAATATTTTCACTAAGCGTAATGTTCTTATCGCGGGCCAGGCTGTAGAAGCTTTTTATAGGGTCGACAAACGAATCTCTTACCGGTATGAGTTTCCGGTTTATCAGGAAACGGCCGGCTTCCAGACGCGACATATCCATCAGGCTGTTAATGAGGTTGCCCAGGTGCAGCGCCTCCCGGTCTATAATCTGGAGGAACTCCTGCTGGGTAGCGGGGTCGGGCACCTGGCCATTCATGATAAGCTTGGTAAAACCGCCTATGGACTGGAGCGGCGTGCGCAGCTCATGAGAGACATTGGAGAGAAATTCGGATTTCATCTGGTCGACTTTACGGAGTTTTCCCTCCATTTGCTTACGCTCGGTGATGTCCATGCATGACTCTATCATCTGGACGACATTTCCTTTAGCATCGAAAAGAGGGTAACCATGGACTTCAACGTTTCTACTATTGCCGTTTTCGTTATAATGAATATGCTCTACAACTACGGGTTCTTTGGTTTCCTTTATTGTTTTAAGCGGACAAATGTCGTCTTTACCACTACAGGGTTTGCTTCTATTATGAGTGATGGCATAACAGGTTGGTTTTTTCGATAAGTCACCTGCATGCGTAGCTGAATTCGCCATTTTAATCGTATAATCATTGGCATCTACAACATAAAATGGAAGAGTAACGGATTCTAGTATATTGTTCAAGAATTCATTTTGTTTCCAGATTCTCTCCTCGGCTTCTTTGCGCACTGTAATATCTCTGATGATGGCGGTAGTGATGCTGGTATTTTCAAATTCCTTGGATGACATTGAAATTTCAATCGGGACTTCAGAGCCGTCCTTTTTTATTCCCGTGCCCTCTACTATTGTGTTAGCTTGTTTTCCCGCGCCTGGTTTGTTCAGACGGGCCAGCCTTTTATTTACCTTTTCCCGTTCTCGCTCCGGAATGATTTTCATCATTGATTGACCGAGCATCTCTTTTTCCGTGTAGCTGAATATTTTTTCAGCGCCCTGGTTCCAGATTATCACCCTATTCTGCGGGTCGGTGGAGATGATGCCATCGAGAGAGGTACTGATGAGTTCACGGTATTTTTCTTCGCTCCATCTCAGGGCTTGTTCCGCCAGCTTCCGCTGCGTAATCGCCGTGGCCAGCACTACCCAGCCGTAACGCTTTTGGCCGTCTTCGATGGCCTGGAAACTTACATCGACCCATACCTCGCCGTGCTTGGTCCGGTGTATCTGTTCCTCCTGGTAATAACCTTTACTTTCGAGTGTTTCAAATCGGCTCTCATTCTCACCGGGATGAGTCTCAGCTATTTCGATAACATCCAACAGCTTTTTGCCTATGGCGTGGGACGCTGCTATGCCGTAAATCTGTTCGCTTACTTTATTCCAATGGGTAATGGTAAAGTTGGTGTCCATAGCGATGACGCTTTCATGGATAGACTTGAAGGCCGCATCTGAAAATCGCAGCGCTTCCTCCGCCTTTTTACGTTCGGTAATATCGGACGTCACGGAAAGTATGCACGGCTCGTTATTAATAGTGGCTATTTCCGCGGAAAAGAGCCATGTGCGTATCTCACCTGATTTCATGCGGAAGGAATACTCTTTATTGCGCACAGCGCCCTTTTCTTTAAGCATCTTTATCATTTCGGCGCGTTCATCCGGTTTAGCCCATGTGCCTGTATCATCTGATTTTTTATTATTTATTTCTTCACGGGTATAACCGGTGAGACGGAGAAAAGTATCATTAGCTTCCTCGATGGTGTCGTCACTGAGTCGGGATATCACGATTGCTTCCGGGCTGGAACGGAAGGCCTTGGAGAATTTTTCCTCTGACTCCCGCAACGCTTCTTCCACCCTTTTCCGTTCGGTGATATCTATTGTCGCCGAAAGAACACACTGTTCATCGTCTAAATTGATTAATTCAGCTGAAAATAACTTCGTCCGTAATTCACCCGATTTGTTGCGCAGGGTGTGCTCTTCATTACGGATTACTCCCTTTTCTTGCAGTGTCTTTACCATTTGTGCCCGGTCTTCCTGCTTACCCCAGACACTCAGCATGGTGGATTTCTCGCCGATTACTTCATCACGGGTATAGCCGGCGGTCTGGAAAAAGGTGTCGTTAGCTTCTATTATGGTACCGTCAATGAGTTTGGCAATTACAATTGCTTCCGGGCTGGAATGGAAGATTTTGGAAAACTTCTCCTCTGACTCCCGCAGTGCCTCTTCGGCCATCTTACGCTCGGTAATGTTGCGCAGCGATGCCAGGTAAGCCGTTTTGCCTTCCCAGGTAATATCGACCACCCTCATCTCGGCGACGGTTTTTGCTTTATCAGGGCGGGCAATTTCAATCTCGGTCGTCCTGCCGCCGTCAAGCGGATAATCAAAAGGCTGATTATTCAGCTCTTCTTGGCTTCGCTCCAGCAGGGTCTCTACCGCCGGATTGGTGAACAATATCCGCCTGTCTTCGCCAACGACGATGATAGCATCAGCGTTTTTCTCCAGGATTTTCAGCAGGTTGGTCTGGATGCTGAGTATTTCATGAGCATGCTCTTCCAGCTCTCTCTGCAGGCGGGACCGCTCGATAGCGTAGAAGAGGGAGCGTTCCGTGTAGAAGCCTTCCAACTGGCCTTTTACCAGGTAGTCTTGCGCGCCTGCCTTAACGGCCTTGATGGCGGTGGCTTCGTCATCGAAGCCGCTGAGCACTACCAGCGGTATCTGCGGCGCTTTGTTCAAAAGTTTGGTGACGGTATCCAGACCATGACTGTCCGGTAAACCGAGATCTGACAAAATCAGGTCAGGAGGATTTGATTCGATTTGCTCCATACCTTCCCGGAGAGTTCTTACCGCTCTTACCTCGAACTTAGCACTGGCAGACCGGGACAGCCTTCTTTTCATCAGTTCGGCGTCGTCCGGATTATCTTCTATCAAGAGAATTTTTGTGTTTATTTCTTCCATCTTCGCTACCCTGTTTCAAGAGTTGTGGCTTAGGCGCAACGGGCGCCATCCGGTCAGTTTCTATCAGGACTCTCGTTAATTAATAACCAGTAGAGTCCTATATTGCGTACGGCTTCAAGGAACTCGTTAAAATCTACCGGCTTACGTACATAGCTGTTCGCCCCGGATTTATAGCTGCTGATGAGGTCATGTTCCTCCTTTGAGGAGGTAAGGATGACTACGGGAGTGAGCCGGGTGCGTTCATCGGCGCGCAGGTGCTCCAGCACGTGTAAACCGTCCATCTTGGGCATTTTTAAATCAAGCAGAATAAGCCGGGGTACATCCGCGGTGTTCCGGCTGGCATAGGCGCCTCGCCCGAAGAGGTAATCCAGAGCTTCCACGCCATCGCGGGCTACCACCATATTGTTGGCGATATTGTTCTTGCGGAAGGCCCGCATGGTTAGCTCGACATCATCAGGGTTATCTTCCACCAGGAGTATCGTTTCGTTCGGCATCATTTTACTTTTCTCCTTTATCCAAGTGTGAAATAGAATGTGGCGCCTTTTCCCACCTCTCCTTCAGCCCGCACGGTGCCCCCGTGGCGGTTGATGATGCGCTGTACCGTAGCCAGGCCGATACCGGTTCCGGGAAATTCGGTAACATCGTGCAGGCGTTGGAAAACGCCGAATAGTTTATCAACATAAGTCATATCGAATCCGGCGCCGTTATCTTTCACGAAGAACGTTTTTTGTAGGCCATTACGGATAGAACCGAACTCTATTATGGCGCTCGGTACTTTGCCGGTGAACTTCCAGGCATTGCCGAGCAGATTTTCCAGCAGCGCTCTGAGCAACTGCGGGTCCCCATTAGCGGTCAAATCTCCGCCGATGATAAACTCCACCTTACGGTCCGGCTGCATTTCCCGCAGCCTGGTCGCAATCTCGATCGCCATGATGCTCAGGTCTATCGGCTCTCGGTGTAGCTCGCTCCTGGACAGGCGTGATAGCCTTAGCAAACCATCAATGAGCTCCCCCATTTTCTGGCTGGCGCTGCGCAGGCGTTTAAGGTAGTCCTGGCCGGTAGCATCGATTTTATTGGCGTAATCTTCCAGGAGGGCCTGGCTGAAACCATCGATACTCCGGAGCGGTGAGCGCAGGTCATGCGAGACCGAGTAACTGAAGGCCTCAAGCTCTTTATTGGAAGCCGCCAGCCTCGCATTGGATTGCTCCAGGTTGGACAGGGCTTGCCCCAGCGCATCCTCCGCTTTCTTGCGCTCGGTAATATCGGTTACTACTACAATCCGGCACGGTTCGCCTTTGATATTGATTACCTCAGCCGAGCTCAGGCCGATGCGTATCTCGCCGGACTTATTACGCGAGCTGAACTCCTGGTTAAATACCCTGCCGTCTTTTTGCAATGTATTCATCCACAATTCCAGCTCTTCCGGCTTAACCCAGAGCTTAAGCTCAGAAGCGCTGCGACCGATTATTTCCTCGTAGGTATAGCCCGTAAAACGCGTGAAACTCTCGTTAATCTCTATAAAGTGATTGTCTTTTAAAGTTGTAATGCAGATAGCATTAGTGCTGGAATTGAAGGCTTTAGAGAACTTCTCCTCGGACTCCTGCAGCGCCTCCTCCGTTTTTTTAAGCTCGGTAATATCCGTTATCACTAGGATACGGCAAGGCTTACCCCCAATATTGATGATCTCAACTGAGGCCAGCGCGACGCGTATCTCGCCTGACTTCATGCGGGAGTGAAAATCTATGTTATATGCTCTCCCGTCCTCCTTCAGTTTTTTTGACAATTGCGCCATCTCTTCCGGTTTTACCCAGAGGTTAAGTTCATTGGCGCCGTGGCCGACTGATTCTTCGCGGGTATAGCCGGTAAAACGGTAAAAAGCGTCATTGACTTCGATAAACTTGCCATCGGCAAGTGAAGTGATACAAATAGCATTGGCGCTGGTGCTGAAGACTTTAGAAAACTTGTCCTCCGAATCTTTTAATGCTTCCTCCGCTTTCTTACGCTCGGTGATATCGGTAATAACCACGATACGGCACGGATTACCAGCGATATTAATGGTCTCGGCTGAGCTTAAACCTGTGCGTATCTCGCCCGATTTCATGCGGGAGTGAAATTCAAAGTTCGTGAATTTACCTTCTTTTTCAATAGAACTATGTAGCTGTTTCCGATCGTCCTGGCTTACCCAGAGGTTAAGGTCTGCGGCGGTGCGGCCGATAACCTCTTCACGGTTATAGCCGGAAAAGATGCAAAAACTCTCGTTGACTTCTATGAACTTGTTATCCGCTAGAGAGACTATACAAATCGCGTTAGCGCTGGAATTAAAGGCTTTAGAGAACTTCTCTTCTGAATCTTGCAGCGCCTCCTCCGCTTTTTTCCGCTCGGTGATATCCTGGTAGATTACCTGATATTGTCTCTCCCCGTTCCAGAGAACTTCCTTACGCATAGTTTCAAGATGGCGGATTTCACCATCTTTACGTATAATACTTGTCTCTACAGGTACAGGCGCTTCATCACCACTCTCTCGTTTTTCCTTTCTTATCAGGTACTCCGCGTAGCTCTCCGGCGTGTAACGCGCTTGAACCGGTATTGACCTGAACTCTTCAATGCTGTCATAACTGAACATTTCCAGGAGCGACCGATTAGCATAAATAGTCTCGTCATCGGAATTAACAATGCGGATACCGAACGGGGAATCTTCGAGAGTGCGGCGGAAGTTCTCTTCACTTCTCTGTAGCGCCTCCTCCGCTTTCTTCCGCTCGGTGATATCAATCCAGGTCACCAGGATATACTCCCGTTTGCCATTATTGTTGATTATCGTTGCATTTAGATCGACTATGAAAAGCTCCCCGTTCTTCTTTTGAAAAGTCATCTGCTTTGCTAATTTCTCACCCAGATTTATCCCCTCACCAGGAATGGTTTCCATTAAGTTGGCTTCGATTTCATCCTTGTTATCCCTGGGCCACCATGGATACGGGGTTTTCATACCGATTATTTCGGCCAGAGAGAAGCCGGTTAGCGTTTCAAAAGCGGGGTTGACATACTTGATGGCCCCATCAGGATATGTTACGAATATCGCATTGGGTGTGTTTGTCAGGAGGGTGGAATTGAACTCTTCACTTTCTTGCAACGCTTCCTGCGCTTTTTTCCGCTCGGTAATATCCGTTATCGCTACAATGCGGCACTCTTTACCCCCGATATTAATTTTCTCAGTCGAGCTTAAACCTACGCGTATCTCGCCCGATTTCATGCGGGAGTGAAACTCTACATTAGTAATATTGCCCTTATTTTCGGGACTAATTTGTGCTTGTTTAAACTCCTCCTCATTTACCCAGAGGTTAAGCTCCGCGGCGGTGTGGCCGATTGCCTCTTCACGAGTATAGCCGGTAAAACGGCTATAGCCTTCGTTGATTTCTATGAACTTACTGTCTGACACAGAGATAATAGATATGGCGTTGGCTGTGGAGCTAAAAGCTTTAGAGAATTTTTCCTCTGACTCTTGCAGGGCTTTCTCGGTCTGTTTTCGCTCGGTGATGTCCTGTACTACGGTAATCATATGCTGTTCACCGCCAACATTGATTGGTTCGGATGAAAAAAGACAGTTGCGAATATTGCCCGACTTCGTACGGAAGGAAACTTCCTCCTGAAAAACCCGGCCCTCTTCTTTTGTCTTCCTTAAAATTCTTCCCCGGTCCGGTGGGTTGCCCCACATATTGAGCTCATCGGCGTTGTGGCCTATCAATTCGTCCCGGGAATAGCCGCTGATTTTAACATAACCATCGTTAACTTCAAGAAATATGCCGCGATTATATAAGATGATAGCCATGGCGTCAGACGCGGAATTGAAGGCTTTAGAGAACTTCTCCTCAGAGTCGCGCAGCGCTTCCTCGGCCTGCTTGCGCTCGGTAATGTCAACCCAGTTTATCAGCGTATATTTTGGCTTTCCGGCTTTCTCTATAAATGTTGCGTTTAGCTCAACCCGGAAACGCTCCCCGCTCTTCTTTTGATAAGCCATCTCCTTTTTTTTACCATCACCCAAGGTGGGCTCTTTGAGCTTCGCCTTGATTTCATCCCTGGTCTCTTGCGGCCACCATGGATAAGGCCTTTTCATCCCGATAATTTCGGTTAAAGCAAAACCGGTCAGCTTTTCAAAGGCGGGGTTCACATATTTTATAGCGCTATCAGGATAAGTCACGAATATAGGATTAGGTGTGTGCGTAAGCAGGCTGGAGGTGAACTCTTCGCTTTCTTTTAGTTCCTCCTCCGCCTGTTTGCGCTCGGTCATGTCCCGGACAATCGCCATATCAGCCGGTCTTCCTTCAAATTCCATCAGACTGGCACTCACTTCGACATTAACTCTTTCGCCTTTTTTATTAATGATGTCGAATTCATATTTCTCCGGCACTTTTTTTCCGGCCAGCCTTTTTCTGGACCTGTCTGTAACACGCTCTCGGTGTTCTTCGGCTACAACGTTGATAAACTGCTTCCCGATTACTTCTTCATATGAATAACCGAAGATATCCAGCAGTTTTGAGTTTATGTATTTAATTACACGGTCCTGAATGATGAGTATGCCGTCGTTTCCATGCTCCACGAGGCCGGCGTACTTTTGCTCTGATTCGCGTAAAGCTTTTTCCGCTTGTTTCCGCTCGGTAATGTCCAATGCCATGACGAGCAGGCAATCTTCACCCCGGACATTGATATTTTCAGCGGATATTAACACGGGGTGTATTTCTCCGGACTTCACGCGAAGGTAAAACTCCTCGTTAATTACTCGTCCTTGGCCCATCATCTTCAGCATCCGTTCGCGGTCTGCCGGATTGACCCAGATGTTGAGTTCATCCACCTTGCGGCCGATGATTTCTTCGCGCGTATAACCTGTAAAAGTGGTATAGCTGTCATTAATCTCGATAATGACGCCATCGCGCAACCTGGTAAGAGAGAAACCTATGGGGCTATAACGAAAGATGCTGGCGAACATTCCTTCCGACTCCCGCGGCGATACCTTTACCCGCTCAGCCTCTGAGAGGCGTTTGAGGGCTTCTTCAAGCTCTTGAACAAGTTCCTTTTTAGTTTTCAGAGCATTCGTCATTTTGCCAGATCCTTATATCAGGTTGCGAGGCCGCTTAACCTGATTAATCAGCTATATGTTCCTGTTTTGTGCCGGATGCCGGTGTCGTTAATAACCGGTCGTTGCCTGAGCAACCATTCCGGTAGCGCTGCAGGTATAAGTGCCTTTGGTGGCGGCTGTCCTCAGATAATTCGGGTACAGCGGGTCTCCGGTAGGGAATATTGACATATCGGTGGTGGCCGTCGACGTGGCGTTAACTGAGGATATTTTCTGCCTGGCCATCATGGTATCTATTGCTGTCTGGATAGTAACCAGCTCAGTCTTGGCAGCTTCCGTTTGCCCTGAACCGGTAATCCCGGTAAGGTTGGGCAGGACGACGGCCGCCAGTATCCCCAGAATAGCTATCACTATGAGTAGTTCTACCAGGGTAAAGCCTTTATTCTCGCGGTTGATTTTCTTAAAAAACCTGTGCATTGTATTTCCTCCTGAAACGTTATTTAAGTACTTTTTCACGCCTCGTTTTGTTTAATCAACTCATAAGCAGCTACCTCGCTTTTTAATTATTTGCTTAAAATCCCCGTACTTTTTTCCCCCGGATTATTTGTCTAGCGCGGGGATGCTGTGCTTGGTCAGGAACTCAGAGAAGTTATTCCTCTCGATACGGTAGTGGCCGCCGGGGAGCCTGAAGGCCGGCAGTTGCCCGGCGCTGATCCACCGCAAAACGGTGGTATTGCTTACTCCGCAACCTTTAGCAATAAAACCGACCGAGATGAATTCCGGGGTCCGTTGCTCAGATACCTTATGCAAGATGACCCTCCTTACTATTGAGGTGCTGACGGCGTAAACAGGTTCTATTTTCAATTAACAACTGGCTCCATCAGCATTTTCAGCGTTAGCGGTGTTTGGTGCATTTGTAGTATATGAAAGCGGTGTCACACTGATGTCACAGGACAACTGGAAAAACTCACATATATGTCACAGGCAGCCATTGAGAGGGAGTTTATTGAAAGAAAACAGCTTGGTCGTTGTCTGAAAAGTTGTTACCTTGAGGTGCCTACTTTGATGGTAGCAGGATAGTTTAAAGCTTATTCGGCGGTTTATTTCATCTGGTCGCGTTTGACAGGGATACCGTGTTTATTGGCAAAAGCAAAAAAATCGTCCCGGTGTATCCTGTTCTGGCCTCCCGGCAGTTTGAAGGCTATCAGGTTGCCTTTTTCAATCCATCTTAAAACGGTAACTTTGCTTACACCGCAGTACTTGGCTACGACGCCGGTAGTGAAGTACACCGGGTACACTTCTTCATGGTTTTTTGCCATGTCCTACCTCCACCTTACCCTTAATGCCGTCACGGTGACGGATGAGTGAAAACATATTCATATTATTATATATCACCTCAAGTGATTGGGATAGATGTCGTTTTTCACATGGTTAACGAAAGTACTGTTATTACTTTAATCTTTTATGATAACAAGGATGTTACGAATCACGGTGTAACTTTCACAAAAATGTAACATTCGGATNNAATCAGGCGGTAAGGCGTTTAATGATTTCGTCGGGAGTCAGCCCTTCAATAGTAATAAGCTTGTTCCTGCCTGTCTCGCCTTTAATAATAGATATAGAAGTCTTTTTTACATCCAGTAACCGGCTGAGAAAGCCGGTAAGTTCCTTATTGGCTTTGCCCTTCTCCGGCGGCGCAGCGATTTTTACCTGAAGCACGCCGCCGGTAAAACCGGTAATCTCATTACGGCTGGCGCCGGGATGAACTTTTACCTGTAGCAGCCGGTTATTGACGCCGGGGCTTTTTACGCCTGGATTGTTATCTTGCCTTTTGATGATAGTACTTCCTTAATTGATTTTTCGTCATAAGCTTAATGATATATAATCAATAGTAGCCAACGTTGAAAGTTAATCGTTCGGAGATAATATAGCATGAAACTCTTAAATAATCTATTTTTCTACCCGGAGCAGGGTGAACTCGACTGTAATACTTACGTTTTTACCGGCCAACCCGGCGTTATCATCGACCCCGGCAACCCGGAGTTTCTGGCAGTGAGGGTGGATGATATGCATCAGGACGGCATCGAACCAGGAGAAATCGGTTTTATCGTTAATACGCACCTTCATATTGACCATAGCGCCGCCAACCAGGCTTTTAAAGACATCTCCGGGGCAAAAATAGCTTTACACCCTGTTCAGCAGGAAAACTACCGCGCTAGGGTCATTGACAGCGCCAGGATGTTCGGGCTGACGCCGCAGGAATTCAAAGCGGATTATATACTGGATAACCGACTGAACGCCGGCGATATAGAATTGGAGCTGATTTTAGCTCCGGGGCATGCGACGGAATGCGTCTGTTTTTATCACCGGAAACTTAAAGTGTTGGTCTGCGGTGATGTGCTCTTTGAAATGAATACCGGCCGTGTTGACTTTCCCGAAGGTAACGCCGATGATTTAAAGAAGTCCATTGAGGCGCTTTCGCTTCTGGATATCGAATATTTACTCCCCGGTCATATGGGTATAGTCGCCGGTGCCGCGAAGGTAGCGGCAAACTTCGATTTTATTAAGAAACAGGTTTTACCCTGGTTATAAGTATCACGCTGACAGAGAGGTATATCTGAATGGCCGGACAGGAATACGAGATAGGGGACTTATTAAGACAGAAAGGGTTGACCCTGGGAGTGGTGGAATCCGCCACCGGCGGGCTGATATCGCATCTGTTGACCGCTGTACCCGGCAGCTCCGACTATTATAAGGGGTCGGTGACCTCTTACAGTAACGAGGTGAAGATTAGCGTTATCGGCGTCAAGGCGGCTACGCTTAAGAAATACGGTGCAGTAAGTTCCCAGGTAGCGGAGGAGATGGCGGCAGGCGGGGAAAAGCTTCTCTCGGTGGATATCTGCCTGGCCGATACAGGCATCGCCGGGCCGGGTGGGGCCACGCCGGGCAAGCCGGTGGGGCTTTTCTATATCGGGCTGGCGTATCAAGGCGAGGTCTTTAGCCGTAAATATGATTTCCACGGTGACCGCGCGCAAAACAAGCAAAGCGCCGCGGAGGCTGCCCTCGACTGGCTTAAAGAGTATTTAAACTCTCTGAACGGCTGACTACTTATCCGCCACAATCTTTACCATCAGGCTCCGCTGCCTCGGCCCGTCAAACTCGCAGAAAAAGATGCCCTGCCATGTCCCCAACACCAGTTGGCCGTCTTCGATAAATATTACCTTGGAGTCTCCGATGAGGCTGGCCTTGATATGCGCCGGGGAGTTGCCTTCCGCATGCCGGTACTTGTTATGCCGGGGCGCTATCAAATCAAGCTGCGCAGCGATGTCTTCCGCCACGTCAGGGTCGGCATGTTCGTTAATCATCACGGCGGCCGTTGTATGCGGCACGAAGACATAGCAGACGCCGCTTTGTACGCCGCTGGATTCGACGATATCCCTGACTGCGCCGGTGATTTCCTGGAATTCCACCCGGGTATGAGTATTAATGTTTATCTTGTGTATCATATTTCGCCTTTACGTTGCTATATTCGCTACTATCCTACACCCTGCGATGAAGAGGGGCAATATTTATTAATGACGAACAACATCCAGTCATGAGCTTGACGCTCCGTTAACGCTCTAGTATTATCAATAATAGGGAGTCATTCAACTTATAAAGGACTGGTGTAAAAGACCATGATTGTTGAAATGAGGAAGGGCGCCACTAAAGAAGAGGTCGGCGCGGTGGTACAGAAAGCCAAGACGATGGATTTAGATGTCCAGTTGAATATCGGTACGGACAAGACGGTCGTGGCCTTGCTGGGGAGCAACACCGGCCAGATTGATAAAGACATTTTCGCCGTTCTCCCCGGAGTGGAGAGCGTCACCCGTATCATGAAGCCGTACAAACTCGCCTCCCGGGAGTTCAGGAAAAAAAGCACGGTAGTCGATTGCGGCGGGGTGAAAATCGGGGGTGAGCGTATCATTGTCATGGCCGGTCCTTGCGCTGTAGAAAGTGAAGAACAGCTCATGCAGGCGGTAGAGGGCGTAAAAAACGCCGGCGCCAGCATCATACGCGGCGGCGCTTTCAAACCCCGCACCTCTCCCTTTAGCTTCCAGGGACTTCAAAAAAAGGGGCTGGAATTACTCGCTAAGGCCAGAGATAAGTACGGGCTGCCGGTGGTCACCGAGGTCGTCGACCCCTATGATGTCGAGATGGTGGCAACCTATGCCGATATGCTCCAGATAGGCTCGCGCAATATGCAGAACTTCGCCCTGCTGACCAACGCCGGTAAAAGTCAGCGCCCCGTGGTGCTGAAACGCGGCTTCGCCTGCACGATTACCGAATGGCTCACCGCGGCGGACTACCTCCTGGCGGAGGGGAAAAATCAGGTGGTTCTCTGTGAGCGGGGTATCAGGACGTTCGAGGACAGCATCCGCTTTTCTCTGGATATCTCGGCGGTTCCAGTCTTAAAAAAGTCCAGCCACCTGCCTGTCATCGTCGACCCCAGCCATGCCGCCGGACATTATTCGCTCGTGCCGGCTATGGCCAAGGCGGCGGTAGCGGCGGGCGCCGATGGCCTGCTCATCGAGGTACATCCCAACCCCAAGGAGGCCCTCGTCGATGGTTTGCAGTCGCTCTCTATATCGGATTTTACGCGCCTCATGGAAGAGCTGCGGACGATTGCCAAAGCCGTCGGAAGATATATCTAACCAATATCTCCCTCTCCCTTGATGGGAGAGGGAAGGGTGAGGGTGAATCCATAGGTACGTCATTCTGGCGCAGGTCAGAATCCAAATCCCCTCCCCCTTGTTACTTGTTATTTGTCAGTTGATACTTTCATCCAGACAAATTGCCCTCAGACGTAAAAAGAGCTATAATTAGATTTGCGGAGTCATTCAAGATGAGATTAGGGGCAGAATAATCTTGCACGAGTCTTGCGGAGTCTTTGGTGTCTATTCCCACAACGAAGATGTAGCCCGTCTTACCTTTTTCGCACTCTTTGCCCTCCAGCACCGTGGCCAGGAAAGCGCCGGCATTGCCACGGCTGATGGTAAACAAATTAGAGTTTACACGGGCATGGGGCGGGTTGCTAACGTCTTCACCGAGGATACTCTTAGGCCCCTCACCGGACATATCGCCATCGGGCATAACCGCTATTCGACCACCGGTTCCAGCCGGGCCGTCAATGCCCAGCCGATTATCGTCGGCAACGATGGCAGTATTATGGGCATCGCTCATAACGGCAATATCGTTAACGCCGCCCATCTTTATGAAGAGCTCGTCGCGTTGGGCTATAAGTTCCGCGGAAGCTCTGATTCAGAGGTCATCGCTAACCTTATACTTTCTTCTCCCGGCAATAACTGGGTAGAGAAGATTAAACATGCCATACGCCGGCTTCAAGGGGCCTATTCCCTGGTTATCATCACGCCGGAGGGGCTGTACGCGGTCCGCGACCCGTTCGGTGTGCGCCCGCTATGCCTGGGCACTATCGACCACGGCTGGGTAGTAGCTTCGGAAACCTGCGCCCTCGACCATATCGGCGCCAATTTCGTCAGGGAGGTTGCGCCGGGTGAGGTTATCGCTATCAACGAAAACGGGGTGACGAGCTATCCCGGGGAGCCGGGCAGGCGGGGGCTGTGTATTTTTGAGTATATCTATTTCGCCCGGCCCGATTCTGTAATTAACGGGAGGTTGCTCTATTCGGCGCGGCAGGCGATGGGGGCGGGGCTGGCGCGGGAACATTTCGTTGACGCTGACCTGGTCATCGGAGTGCCCGATTCGGCTACCGCCGCCGGCACGGGGTATGCCCAGGAATCCGGCATACCCGTCGCGGAAGGACTGATTAAGAACCGTTATGTGGGTCGTACTTTCATCGAGCCGGACCAGCATATCCGGGACCTGGGTGTAAAACTCAAGTTCAATCCGATGCCCCAGATGCTGAAGGGCGAACGCCTGGTGGTAGTCGATGATAGCATCGTCCGCGGCACGACCACTCCCAGCGTAATTAAAATCCTGCGTAAAGCGGGCGCGAAGGAAATCCACATGCGCATCTGTGCGCCCCCTATTAAATACCCGTGCTTTTTCGGCGTGGACATGGCCACGCGGGGGGAACTCATTGCCGCCAGGAAAAGCATTCCGGAAATCTGTGAATATATCGGGGCCGATACCCTGGGCTATCTAAGTATCGGGGGACTGATTAAAGCCGTCGGCCTGCCTAAGGATAATTTTTGCCTGGCCTGTTTCACCGGCGATTATCCCATACCCGTGCAGTTGGAGATGGATAAGCTGGCGCTGGAGACCATAGCCGCCGGGCATAAGGGTGAATTCTGCAACGGCAACGAGAAATAACCTCACATCACCCCCGCAGAAGCGGGAATCCACGTTGCTTCCACTAATTGTATTCTGACCTTAAGCCACATAGAACTCACCCTCTTGACAGCCAACCTCTATTGTTATATATTATAGAACAGGTGTTCGTTACACTTTTCACCGGCCACGGGAGATGGTATGAAGAAGCTATCTGACAAGCAGCGGCGCATTATCGGCTATATCGACCGTTTTCTCTCCGATAAAGGCTATCCGCCTTCAATAAGAGATATCCAGGCTGGGTGTAGTATCAGCTCGACTTCGGTGGTTGACTATAACCTCAATATATTGGAAAGCAAAGGACATATCCGCCGCCATGCTGAGGTGTCGCGCGGTATTAAGCTGCTGACGAAAACGTCTGATTCCGAACCGATGGTGGCAGTACCTGTCATCGGCACGATTGCTGCCGGCGCGCCGATTCCGGTGCCCGGCCCTGATACCTGGGATGTCGCCGCCGTCTCGGAGACGATGGGGGTTTCGCCGGAACTTACGCGCGGTAGGGAAGGCGTCTACGCCCTCCGCGTGAAGGGCATGTCCATGGTGGATGCCTTGATTAACGACGGTGATATTGTCCTCATGCAGCAGGTCAACAACGTAGAAAACGGAGAAATGGCCGCGGTATGGCTCAGGGCGGAAAAGGAAGCCACGCTGAAAAAGGTCTATGTAGAATCAGACCGCGTACGGCTCCAACCTGCCAACAGCCAGATGAAACCGTTTTATGCCTCACCTGATAACGTGGAGATACAAGGACGGGTCATAGGTGTTATCAGGCAGGTCGGCTGAAACTTAAAAGGTAGGGCCCTCGGCTCCAAGAGGTAGAAAAGAGGATTTTTTTGTAGCTAAACTAATTAAGACAGCAAATATTTTGGAGGTTGGTTGAAATGTCATACGAAAGCGTTAAGCTCGAAATCAAAAGACTTAAAGCTCTAGCAACAAACGAAAAAGACCCAGACTCAAGAATGAATATTTATGAGTCAATTGCTTCCTACTGACCAATGGCTAGAGAAGATCTGCTAGAAATGGCAGAGGCTGAGAAAAACGATGATGCGAAAAAATTCTGCATATCAAGAATCAAGATAGCAAGCGAAACGAAACCGTAAACAGATGTAAAAAACAAAGCTAAAAGCATTTGACCGCTAATCTACCGTCATTGCGAGATCCCGATTTTATCGGGACGAAGCAATCTCATAAAAAAAAGGGCGGGTTTTTAAACCCGCCCCTCTAACTACTAACTACTAATTACCAACTACTTCTTATATACCGGCGTACACCAGTGCATATACTTGGGGTGGTTGCCCCGTATCACTTTAGCGTAGATATCCTGTATCTTCGCTGTAATCGGCCCGATTTCTCCATCGGCGACGGTGCGCTGGTCGATTTCATACACCGGCGTCACATGGGCGGCGGTGCCGGTCAGGAAGCACTCATCGGCGGTATACAGCTCGCCGCGGTCGATAGACCGTTGAATCGTCGGAATCCCCAGCTCTTTTTCTGCCAGTTCGATTACAGTATTACGGGTGATACCCATGAGGATACTATCAGTGGTAGCCGGCGTCACCAGCTTGCCGCCGATGACCAGGAAAAGGTTCTCGCCGGTCCCCTCAGAAACATGGCCGTCAGGAGAGAGCATGATAGCCTCGTCGTAGCCGTTATTGACGGCTTCCGTTTTAGCCAGAGCGTTATTAATATAGACACCGCAGGCTTTAACTTGGGGCGGAATTACATTATCCTCCGGACGGTGCCATGATGAAACGCAGCACCGGGCCTTGTCCACATCCAGATAACGTCCCCACGGTATTACAAACATGAAGAAGTCATGCTCCAGGTCATGCAGGCGCACGCCCAGTACCTGTGTGCTGGTATAAGCTAAAGGCCGGATATAGGCGTCTTCCTGGAAACCGCATTTCGCCACCAGCTCTATGGTCTTTTCGCAGATTTCGTCGATGGTATAGGGCAGCTTGATTTTCAGCACCTTGCAGCCGTTTTCCAATCGCTTATAATGCTCCCGCATGCGGAAGATGTAGGTTTGTTTCTTCTCGGCGTTCCAGTTGCCCCGGATGCCCTCGAAAATGGCGGTGCCATAGTGCAACGCATGGGTCATTATCCCTATTTTGGCATCTTCCAGAGGGATTATTTTATTCTGAAAAAAGGCATAAGACGGCATGATATGTCCTCCCTTCCGGTACGGTTCATTATAACCAGTAAAAGGGTCGAAAAACAAGTGCGGTTATTAGAGCGCTGCCGGGGCTTTAGGCTTTACCCTGGTTCGGCTAATCCCCGCCGCCTGATTTTAAAAACCAGCGCCGCGCCAATGACGAAGTAAGCCACGCAGGCCAGCAGCATGACGTTATAACCTGATAATGGACTGCGGTTATTAAAGAAATCTATCACCGGGCCGATAGCCCGCGCCAGGGCGGCGCCGCCGGCTGTAGCCATATTGGCGATACCCAGGTAGCGCCCCTCCTCTCCTTTAGCCACCAGGTCGGTAGCCAGCGCCCAGTTAGCGCTGTTGAACGCCCCCATGGCCATGCCGATGATTACCGCTGCCCCCAATATCATTGAGTAATCCTTTGTCAGGGCGAAGATGCCGATGCCCAGTGCCCCCAGCAGCCCCGCCGCAATGGAAATGGGTTTGCGCCCGATTCTATCGGAGAGGTAGCCGGCCGGCCAGACCACCAGCAGCATGCCCGCCACGCCGAAGATGGAAAAAAGCGCTGTCGCCTCGGCGGGATTGGCTACGCCGATGACATCCCGGAGGAAGTATAGGGCGAACTGCTGGATAGTGGTGAAAGCCATATAGATAAGTAAGCGGGAGACCAGAAACCACCTGATATCGCGGTTGGCCATAGCTTCGCGGATAGTATGGAGTAACTCCGTTGTAAATGGAATCCGTCGGCTCTTTTTAATGATTGGAGTTTCCTTGACTAAAAGGACGGTTGCCAGCATAGCAGCCAGCAGGACTAGTCCCAGTATACCCAGCACCAGCCATAGCCACCGGCTGCCTTCTCCGGCGCTATACCGGCCCATGAAAAGACTGGCCAGATACACGAGCAATACCCCGCCGACAACCTCCAGCAGGGCTTTGACTCCCGAAGCTACGCCGTGCTTGTTTTCCGGCACAAATTCGGGGATAAAGGCCTGGTAAGGCCCCTGCGCGGTATTAGTAGCTATTTGCAGCAGGCAGTAAACGGCGAAAATAGCGGCAAAGCTGCCGGCGAGACCGATGCCGGGGAGAATCAGCAGCGCGATAATGCTTCCGATTAATATAAAAGGTCGGCGGCGTCCCCATTTAAAGCCGGAGCGGTCGCTGATGGCTCCGGCGATGGGCTGGACAGCCAGTGCCAGTAATAGCCCGCAAAAGGTGAGCCAGCCCAGGTAGGTGTTCTTTTGCGCTTCCGGGACGATATCGAGTAGCCGCAGCGGCAGGATAATACTGTGCAGGCTCTGCCATAAAGCGGTCAGGGCAAAGCCGAAGACAGTTATCTTGACATAATCCCGGCGGCGAAACAGGGTCGCTTTTTGGTTTGTCATGGCTATTGCTTTTTAGAAGCATAGCAGAGACTGGGTAAAGAGGCAACAGGAAAAGCCGGAGTTATAAATGCTATACTATCGCTGTAAAGCAAATCAGGAGGAAAACTAAATGAAAGTAGTTAATCCCGCTGATGTAGAGATCAAAGAAGTAAAAGACAATCCGCTTTTCGTGGGAAAGGTATCCGCCCAGTTCTTCTTCGGGCCGGATGTAGCCAAAGACCTTGGTATGGGTGAAATGACGTTCGCCCCCGGTGCCCGGAACGTGTTCCACACCCACACCGCCGGGCAAATTATTTACGTTACTAAAGGCAAGGGGATTGTCGCTACAGAAAAAGAAGAGGTGACCGTCACGCCCGGTATGTCAATCTATATCCCGGCAGGGGAAAAACACTGGCACGGCGCCACGAAGAACTCATCGTTTTCCCATCTTTCCATCGCGCCGCCGCATAAAACCGATTTTTAACATATTTACGACTCCTGTATATAATCAAGAGCAGTATGAAAACACGTTATCCCATTATCGAAGAATTATTCATGGCGCTGGACGCCGCGTGGTGCTTCGAGGCCTTCGCACCGCGTCCATTCAGCTTTTTCCTCGATAGCGGTATGGATGCTAAAAAGCTGGGACGTTATTCGTTCATGGGCAGTGACCCCTTCCTCGTGCTGCGGAGTCGCGGCGATAGCATTACTTTAATCAAAGACGGGAAAGAAGAGGTCAGGCGCGGTAATCCCTTCGATATCCTCGGCGAATTTCTTAAAATCTATACGCTCGATGGCAGCCAGGCAAGCGTACCTTTTACCGGCGGCGCGGTAGGGTATTTCAGCTACGATTTATGCCACTTCATCGAACGCTTGCCGAAAAGAGCCGTCGATGATTTACAGCTTCCCGAATGTTACCTGGGTTTCTATGACGCCGTAGTGGCTTTTGACCACCTGGAGAGTAAGACCTACCTTATCTCTACTGGCTTTCCCGAGCTTGACGAAAAAAAGAGACTCCGCCGCGCTAAAGAAAGGCTGCAAGAGCTGAGAAGCCGGATTATGATGGCTCCGCCTCCATCGGATATGCCTCCGTCGGCTATGGTAAAAGGCGCTGGTCTTAAGCCTAATTTTACCCATGAGGCCTATCTGGAGGCTGTGGCTAAAGCCCGCGAATTCATCTGCGCCGGAGACATTTTTCAGGTAAACATTTCCCAGCGCTTTGATACCGAATTAAATACGCCGCCATATGAGCTTTATAAGCGGCTGCGCAAGATCAATCCGGCCCCCTTCGCCAATTACTTTAACTTCGATGGCGTCAGCATCGTCGGCGCATCGCCGGAACGCTTTCTTAAATTGCGCGGCGACATCGTGGAAACGCGCCCTATTAAGGGCACTAAGCCGCGCGGTAAAACTCCCGAAGCGGATAAGGCGCTGGCTGAAAGCCTGATAAAGAGCGCCAAAGACCGTGCTGAAAACATCATGATTGTCGACCTCCAGCGGAATGACATCGGCCGCGTCTGCCGCTACGGCACGGTAAAGGTCACCGAACTCGCTATCCTTGAAACGTATCCCACCGTCTATCATCTGACCTCTACCGTGGTGGGGCAATTGCGCGAGGGTAAAGGCATTATCGACCTGCTGAAAGCCACTTTCCCCGGCGGCTCTATCACTGGCGCTCCCAAGGTGCGCGCTATGGAGATTATCGATGAACTGGAGCCGACCCGCCGCAGTATTTATACCGGCTCGCTGGGCTACCTCAGCTTCAGCGGCGATATGGATTTAAACATCGTTATCCGGACGATAATTATTAAAGACGGCAAGGCCTATTTCCAGGTCGGCGGCGCTATCGTTTACGATTCGGAGCCGGAATCGGAATATATCGAAACCTTGGATAAAGGCCGCGCGCTGATGAAAGCGCTTAACCTCGCATCACCTGATGATATGGAGAAAACTGCGTGATTCTGCTGATAGATAACTACGACTCGTTTACCTATAACCTGGTACAGTACCTCGGCGAGCTGGGGCAGGAGCCTGTGGTCTATCGCAACGACGCCATAACGCTGGAGCAGATTGAATCCTTGGTGCCGAGTCACATTATTATATCCCCCGGCCCGTGCACGCCGCTGGAAGCGGGCATCTCCAACGACGTAGTCCGTTATTTCCGCGGTAAAATACCTATCCTGGGTGTTTGCCTGGGTCACCAGTGCATTGGCTATGTCTACGGCGGGCTGGTGCGGCGCGCTGACCTTCCCATGCACGGTAAAGAGTCTGCCGTCTATCATGATGGCCGGACTATCTTCCGCGGCCTGCCTTCGCCGCTGGTGGCTGGGCGCTATCACTCGCTGGTGATTGATGCCGCATCGATGCCGTCAACGCTGGAAGTTTCGGCTAAAACAAAGGATGGGGTGGTTATGGGGGTGAGGGACCGCCGTAACGCTGTGGAAGGCGTCCAGTTTCACCCCGAGTCCATCATGACGCCACTGGGACATGAAATACTAACCAATTTTTTAGGTATGCAACAAGTTAATAATAGCTGAGATACACATTATCATGGTAAATCAAATATCAAAGATTAAAAATCAAAAGCACAAATTAAAAATAAAAGATTTGATTTTTGGTTTGTGTTTTTGAGATTTGATTTCTAATTTTTGATTTAGCTTTACGCTGGAGGTACTACTTTGGAAGAGCTTATCTACATCAACGGCACCCTTGTCCCCCGTTCAGAAGCCCACATCTCCGTCTCTGACCACGGTTTCCTTTATGGCTACGGCCTGTTCCAGACGGTTCGCGCTTATAACGGTAAGCTGTTTCTTTTAGACCGGCACATAAAACGGCTGCATNNCAGCGGAAGTCATCGGACTGGGGAAAAAGGTGGCGGAACTGGATTTGGAAAAAGCCTGTTTGGATACATTAAAAGCGAATGAACTTCAAGATGCTCGCGTGCGCCTGACCGTCACTAACGGCGATGGTGCAGCTCTGCCCTGGGTGGAAGCCGGCGGCGCGCCCAATATAGTGGTTACGGCCGTGCCTTACACGCCTTTTACCGCGCAAAAATACGATGAGGGTTTTAAAGTCGGCATAGCTTCGGTGCGCCGCAGCCGCCAGTCTGTAGTATCCAGCATGAAATCGATTAACTACCTGCTCAACGTTATGGCGAGGATGGAAACCGCCGGGCGCGGGCTGGATGAGGCGCTGCTCCTGAATGACGACGGGTTTATCGCCGAGGGCGGCGGCAGTAATATCTTTTTTGTGAAGGATTCTAAATTGGTGACGCCTGGGCTGAACAGCGGTATTATACCGGGCGTCACGCGGGAAGTGGTAATAGAACTGGCGGATAGCCTCGGCATCATCGTTAGTGAAGGGACGGTGGGTATAGGGGTAATCAGGAAGTGCGACGAGGCTTTCATGACTAACGCCCTGATAGAGATAATGCCGGTAACGGCTTTTAGTGATGAAAGCGGCCAGGTGGTAACTATCGGCGGGGGAAAGCCGGGCGCAGTTACACGTAAGTTAATGGAGGCCTATAGGGAGAAGGTGGAAAGCGAAACCGCGAAATAGGCATATAAACGATGACTGTCATTGCGAGGAGTCCCGANNAATCGGGACGACGTGGCAATCTCTATGAATGAGCTAAATATAACTTAGGTAAGGTATGCTTTCTCATGTAATGACACCCCTGTTGTTGGGGTTAACCCGTCACGCCTTCCAGCCCGGTACTTTCCGGCAGCCCCAGCACAATATTCATGTTCTGTACCGCCGCGCCGGATGCCCCCTTTCCCAGGTTGTCATAACGCGCGGAAATTAGAATTCTTTCTTTGGTTCCGAAGACGAATATCTCCAGGTTATTTGTATCGTTGCAGTCTGTAAATGTCAGGAAGCCGTTTTTCAGATAGTCGTCCGCCGGATAAGGCATTACTTTAATGAACTGTTCCCCGGCATAATATTCCGCCAGCGTTTCCCTGATGTCCGCCGCTGATAACTGCTCCTTCAGGCAGCTCGCTACCAGCGGGATAGAGATAATTTCGCCGTTATATACGTTGACTACGGTTGGCGCGAAAATGGGTGGCCGGGACAGGTCGGCATACTTGGTCATTTCAGGGATATGTTTATGGTTCAGCGCCAGCGAATAGGGGCGGGGGGTTTTAATATAGTCGGGTGCATTCTCCTTTGTATAGTCGGCAATCATGGCTTTACCGCCGCCGCTGTAGCCTGCCACGGCATGACAGGTTACTGGGTAATCCGGCGCTACAATGCCCTTAGCCACCAGCGGATAAAGCATTGAGATAAAACCGGTGGCATGGCAGCCGGGTACGGCAATGCGCTTGGATGTTTTTATCAGCTTTCGCTGTTCTCTCTTGAGTTCAGGGAGGCCGTAAACCCACCCTTCCGTGATGCGGTGGGCCGTTGATCCATCTATTACGCAAACCGAATTGTTTTTTATCAGGCTGACAGATTCGCGCGCGGCGTCATCCGGCAGACAAAGAAAAACAATGTCCGCTTCGTTTATCAGCTTTTTTTTGGTTTCGGGGTCCTTGCGTTTTTCTTCGGGTATTTCAATAAGTTCAATGTCTTTTCTGCCCTTCAGCCGCTCATGTATTTTCAGACCGGTAGTGCCATGCTGTCCATCAACAAATACCGTCTTTTTAGTCTTAGCCATTTGGTAAACCCTCTTTGTATCTATTTAGATATAAAATTATAGCACAAGCGTGGTCTTTATAGTATTTGAGGCTGAGGGAAAGAAATTACTTGTGCCTGTCTGAGCGTATTTTTATAACAAAATTTATTTATCAGGCACAAAAAAGTGGTATTTGTACGTGGGCGCCTCTTGACATGAGCGTAAAATTGGTTTATTGTTTATAGCAAATAGCTTTGAGGGAAGGAGGAAACATGCAAGCATATTGTGTAAAATGCCGCGCCAAGAAAGAAATGAGCAATGCAAAAGGCATTACCATGAAGAACGGCAAGCCGGCCACGCAGGGTGTTTGCCCGTCCTGCGGCACCAAAATGTTCAGAATCGGCAAGAAATAAAAGCCGGTACATTCAAGGAATGTTTAAGATAGGCTGGATATTTTCCACACGGAAGTATCCAGCCTTTTATTATTCCAGCGCGATGAATGAGTAACTATTTACCGGGCAGGTTATTTAACGTACTTTTTTACCAGGTCAGCCGTATTCTTAACGTTAAGCTTGTGGAACATTAACGTAAAGCGTTCTTCCAGTTCCTGCATTATCTGGCGGTGGATGGCCTCCGGCAGGTGCCAGAGTTCCTTTTTAAAATCGCCGAAAGCCTTCTTGCGTGTATTGTAATAGAACTGTTCTGTCGTCTCGCCTTCTTTTCGCTCATTTTTGCAATTTACATCGAGGTAGCGGTGTATCTGTTCCAGCAGTTCTTTGGGGAAGCAGGTGCTATCGTAGACGATGTTCTGGAACCCGGTAGCCAGGTGTACCTCGACCGTCTCCACCTTCGGGAACATGTCGAAGGCTTCATCGGGCAGGGTAGAGGCGCCGTGCTGTACCGCCCCGCCCAGGCCGTATTCCTCCCGGGATACTTTAGAGAGTGCTTTCAGCGTATTGAAATCTATGCTGATCTTGGCAATTGACCCGTCAGGCAGGACGATGCCGCCGTGGGTTGTGCCGGTCTGTACGCTGATTTTAGAGATCCCTTTGATGCCCTTGGGAAGCTGGCGGAGGTAGCCATCCATAAAAGCCCGGAGGTCTTCTACGGTGCTATTGCCCTTGCCTATCTCACCGATTTCTCCGCCCACGGATACGGTAATTCCCTTCGGCTCGATGCTTCTGATAAAGCGGGTCATTTCCGCCGTAACTTGTGAATTTTTCTCCTGCTGTTCTGATAGATCGGTTTTGGAAATGTCGACCAGGGTAGAAGCATCGATGTCGATATTATAGAAACCGGCTTCTATCGAATCTTTAATGAGCTTTTTAATATCATCCAGTTCCGCGGCGGGGTTCTCGCGGTACATGGCCCGCCTGACCTGATAATGGTCCCCCTGGATGAAGACCGGCCCCCGGAAACCTTCCTTCACCGCGGCTGCCAGGACGCAGGTAGCATATTCCGCGGGGCTTTGTTTAGTATAACCTATCTCGGAGCGGGCTATCTCAAAGCTGAAAGCGCCGACATTATCTTTCATGGCCGCCCGGAATATCGCCCTGGCGACATGATACGTGATCATCCTGATGTTGATGGCAGGCACTGTAATGCCGTGATAAAGACCTTTACCGGCGGCCTCGTAAAGGCCCTGGATGCTGGCCGGGAAAATACCCACGTCGAGCGCCGCCTTCTTTATCTGGCGACTTGCCTCTTCCTTAGCTCCGGAATCGGCCCCGAAAACAGCCTGCTCAATCAGATTGTCTACATTAAACTTTTCTTTGGCTTTTTTTTGCTCGGACACTTTTCTTCTCCCCATTTAATATTGTGCGGCGCCCGTTATACCGGTCGGAGTCATACTGGGTAGATGGATCGACCACGCTCAGACGACCGTATATTTTTTCCAGCGGACAGTAGCCGATACTGCCGTTGTGGACACACACCATGTTGCCGTATTTTTTATTAACGATAAGGTCGATGGCGGCAATACCGAAGTATCTCCCCATCCGGCGGTCGTAAGCGCACGGAGCGCCGCCGCGCTGAAGGTGGCTCAGTACCACGCTGCGGGTTTCGATTTTGGTTCCCTCTTCGATTTGGTGGGCTAATACCTCGCCGATGCCCCCGAGGGCTTTATGCCCGAAGCTGTCCACCCCTTCTTTCCTGACGATTTCAGTGCCGCCTTCCGGTTTAGCGCCTTCGGCCACGATAATGATTTCGTACCTGGTGCCGGCCCTTCGCCCTTCCATGACGAGCTCATTTACCTTATCCAGCGAAAAATCATACTCCGGGATTAAAATAATATAAGCCCCGCAGGCCTCCCCGCCTTCAAGTGCCAGCCAGCCGGCTTCTCTTCCCATGGTCTCGACGACGAATATCCTCTTGTGAGAGCCGGCGGTTGTCCGGAGCCGGTCCACCTCTTCGACGATTACATTAAGGGCGGTTTCATATCCCAGGGTATAGTCGGTCTCGGGGAGGTCTTTATCGATAGTTTTAGGAATGCCGATAACGTTGACGCCTTCCCTGGCTAGCCGGGTAGCGATGGCCAGTGTGCCGTCCCCGCCGATAGCGATGACCGCCTCCAGCCCCAGTCTTTCAATGTTTTCAATCAACTGCTTGGAGCAGTCATTCTTGGGGTCGTAGGGGCTAAAGCGTGATGTGCCCAGCATTGTCCCGCCGTACCTGTCCCACGTCCGGACGATTTCCGGGTTCAGCGGCGAGATGTGCCCTTCGGTATCCGGGCTGGCCAGGTCGACGCTTACCAGACCCTTCCACCCGTCCCGGATGCCCAGCACTTCGTAGCGGGTGCCACGCTCCCATTCCAGCGATTCATCCATAGCCGTCTTGACCACCCACTTGAGGGCAGGGTTCAATCCGGCGCAGTCACCGCCGCCGGTAAGTACGCCTATTCTGCTTTTGCGCATCGGAGTAATCAAAACAGCACCTTAATAAAATTATAGGGTTAGCTTAACCACCTGTCAATGAATCTATTTGCCGATTATATTAATCATAGGTCAGACGGCAGACGTAAGGCAAGGGTGTCCGTACTGATACGGCTCAGGGGTAGCTGGTAAAAAACTGAATGTTAAATGACCCAAATAAACTATAGACTTATTAAAAAAAAGGGAGTACAATGGAGACGCTATGAGAGAGATTCTGCTAATCCGACTATCCTGTCGCTTCTTGAAAGGCGAGAAATGAAGCACCGGACTCAAAAGAGACGGTGCTTTTTTAGTTGAGGAGGTAGAGATGATGCAGTCCAGTTTGATCGGTAAAATAGAAAAAGCCAAACGTTACGCCCTGGAAACAGAACGGGTTACCTTCAACGAACTTTCAGTCAAGTTCCGTGGTGAAAATGATACCTATGACACCAGTTTTAAAGACGGTAAGTGGCGCTGCACCTGCAACTTCTTCTCAAAATGGGGACTTTGCTGTCACACCATGGCCATGGAAAAAATCCTGACCAACATGCTCCCTCCGGAAGCCCTGAAATCGCCGATGAGCGAAGTTTCTATTTAACTTGATGGTTTTAACAGGTTAATCCGTCCGGCGGATTATTGCGTCTTGTTTCAAATTGTAGTGTGAGAAAGCGATGAACTTTATCGAGAAGCTGGCCAAGGCCAGCCGGAAAAACCGGAGCCTGCTCTGCGTGGGACTCGATACTGACCCGGCGTTGTTGCTGGCGGAGATGGGCATCTTCGAGTTCAATAAAGCGATTATCGATGCCACCGCCGACCTGGTATGCGCCTATAAGCCTAATATCGCCTTTTATGAAGCCCAGGGTAATGCAGGCCTGGACGCCCTGAAACGCACCAGAGATTATATCGGCGGTGATATCCCGGTCATTATAGATGCCAAACGCGGCGATATCGGTAATACCGCCGGCGCTTATGCCCGCAGCCTTTTTGAATATTATGATTTTGATGCCACGACGGCCAGTCCTTACCTCGGCTACGACTCTCTGAAGCCTTTCATCGATTACAAAGACCGCGGCGTTATTATTCTCTGCCGCACTTCCAACCCCGGCGCTGTGGATTTCCAATCGCTCTCCTGCGAGGTTGAGGGTGGGCATAAGATGCTCTTTGAAATCGTCGCGGAGAAGGTCAATAGCTGGAATAAGCACGGCAACCTGGGGCTTGTGGTAGGCGCTACCTATCCCGAAGAACTGAAGCTCATGCGGCAGAGGTATCCGGATATGCTGTTACTGATACCCGGTGTAGGTACGCAGGGCGGCGAGCTCTCGCTGGTGGTTAAATACGGCGCTGACGCCGGCCGGCAGCGGACGATTATCAACTCCTCGCGCCAGATATTATATGCCTCGAAAGGGAAGGACTTTGCCGCGGCTGCCAGGAAGGTCGCCCGTGAACTGAGAGACCGGATTAATAGCTATCTGGCCGATTCCGCTTCGTGAGGGTGCGGGATGTTACAGGAAACAAATCTCGGTGATGTCGTCCGGCTTAAGAAAGTTCACCCCTGCGGTAGCTATGACTGGCAGGTAGTCAGGCTCGGCGCCGATATCGGTCTCAAATGCTTAAAATGCGGACGGCGCGTCCTCCTGGAAAGAAGCGTTTTTAAACGCAGAGTAAAAGAATATATTTCACGGCAGGGGATGGGCGGCAGGGCATCAGGAATTTAACCGCTTCCCTTAATTTGCTCCGGAGGCTTCTTTTGCTACCGCCTGGTACCGATGGCTTTTCTCATGTAAAACATCGGCGATACTCATGCTCAGACTATGGGCGCTCATAGGTTTGACAAGGTAGCTGGTAGCGCCCATCCGCAATGTTTTTTTACGTTGCATTGTCTCGGCGATGGCCGTAAGCACGACCACCGGTATTTTAGATAACTCCGGATTACGTTTTATCTCGCGCAGGATAGACCATCCGTCGGGGCCGGGTAGCCGTAAGTCCAGTAATACCAGGGAGATGGGATTCTCTCTGATAATTTCCATACCTGCGGTGCCGTCGCTGGCTTCGAGCACCTTATAACCCTCAAGCTGCAGCAACCGGGCTATAAAGCTCCGGATATCGACTTCATCTTCAATAATCAGTACCGTTTTTTCCTTTCGTTTCTTGTCCATAGCTCTGGTCTCAACTGCTCAGGGATGAAGGTCTTCCTGTCAGCTTCCTTAATTTACTTTTTAAGGTTTTCTTATCGGCGATATAAGTCCTCCGTAACCGTTTTTCCAGAAGACAAGACCGTTTTTAATGGAATTACTCTGGTAAAGGAATTCCAACCGTGCCTAGCTTTCAGGTGTAATAATACACCTGTGCTATAAAAGTGTCAAGTTTAGTGACAAATGGCACTTAAACAATAATAATTACATTAACATATAGGGTAATAATCAGTCCAAAAAATGAATTTTCAGTTTAAGCCCAAGGTAACACTGGAGAAAGCGGAAAAATGCCGTGTTTAAGCAGTAACTTGTCAATCCAAACCGTGGAATGTTATGCTATTATGAAGGCGGTGAGGTTCGGGGTGGGGAAGAAGATAACCGGATTTCTCAAGCCAGCGTAGCTCAGTGGTAGAGCAGCGGTTTCGTAAACCGCTTGTCGGAGGTTCGACTCCTCTCGCTGGCTCCATTTATTATCACGAATAACCGTTATTTGCTTGCTGCGATTTTTTATATTGCTCCAGGTCCAGGTGCCAGATGCCTGGGGCAAAAATCCTGATACCAATCACCAATAAAACACAGGATAATCCCATGTACATGACGGCCGTTGGTGCCCCCAGAAAGTTTGCTAATAACCCCGCCAGTAAGCTGCCGAACGGCGTTAAGGCCCGGTTTAGCAGGTAGATGCCCAGTACCCGGCCGCGCAGCGTGGCGGGGGCCAGTGTCTGGATGATGGTCTGGTCCTGGGTGGTATAGCTGCTATTGCTGAAGCCTCCAATCAGGATGAACACGGCCGCCAGCCACAATACCGGTGAACGCGAGAATAATATCAGGCTCAAACCGAAGCCCGCCGCGCCTATCATCATCAGCTTACCGCTTCCCTGTTTCCGGCCCAGCGAGGCTATCGTCAAAGCGCCGAGGAGGGCCCCGACACCGGTCATGCCGAGCAATAAGCCCTGTATTTCAGACCCGCCGCCAAATACGTTAATAGCAAACATGGGCATCAAGCTCATGAAAGGCATACCCAGCACCATGGGGGCCAGCCCCAGTACCATCAGGGCCAGAATCAGTTTATTTTTAATTACATAAGCGAAACCTTCTTTAGTGCTGGCGAAAAACGACTGTGTGCCCGAACCGATTGAGGAAACAGTAGCCTGTCTGGTTTCGGGGATTTTTATCTGCACCGTCCATACCGTCGCCACAACGTACAGGAAGGCCTGGGCATAGTAAGACATGTCCACGCCGATACCGCTGATAAGGAGGCCGCTTAAAGCCGGACCGACGCTGCGGCTCAGGTTTAAAGCGGCAGAGTTCAAGGAAATAGCATTGAGCAGATATTTCTCGCCTACCAGGTCGTTAATCAGCACCTGGCGGGCCGGCTGCTGGAAGGCCTGCACCGTTCCGGCGAGGAAACCGGTGACGTACACGTGCCACGGCTGCACTGTGTGGGTCAGCACCAGCGTCGCCAGTGTCACATTGAGTATCGCGTTAACCACCTGAGCGATGACAAGTTGCGCTTTACGGCCGTAGCGGTCGGCGACTACCCCCGCTATCGCGCCAAAGAGAAGCAGCGGTATCCCCCGGACTGCGCTCACGAAGCCTAACTGTAATGAGGAACCGGTAAGCTGGTAAATAAGCCAGGTACGGGTGACCTGGTCCATCCAGAGACCCAGCGAAGTAGTTAGCTGTCCCGCCCAGAGTAAACGGTAGTCTCTCAGTCCCAGAGATTCAAAAGTACGTAGGTTCCGGATTCGCGTAAGGGGGTTTGGTATATACTCACTCTTTCATCGAAAATGCTCAGGCGGAGAAAGCCGGTTACCGGCCTTAATTCACTGACTGGCATTTAATAGTATATTATATTTTCGGGTTCTGTTAAACAAGAATATAAAAGCGACGCCCCCGGGATTTCGTGAGGACGTCGCTTTCAATTAAACACGACCGGATGGCCTGATTCGTTTTATTTACTTGTCCGATTTAAAATTGTCCGGCCTGCCTCTTACCTTGCCCCAGTCAGGCGTTCTCTTCTCCATGAATGCCTGCATGGATTCCCGCATCTCCGAACCCCCGAAATAGGTGGGGTTGATGAGGGTGGGCCAATAGTCTATTGTGTGATGCGGCATCTCCTCCAGCTCTTCTTCGAAGCTGGCCTTGACGACCTTGAGACAAGTAGGTACCTTCTCCAGGAGTTCCAGGGTTATCTTTTCCACTTCTTCGTCAACTTTATCCAGGGGGAAGACGAAGTTGACCAGACCCCAGGCCAAAGCCTGCTGGGCGGTATAACGGCGGCAGAGCATCCACATCTCGCGGGCGCGTTTCTGCCCGACGATGCGTGATAGATAAGAGACATCCGTGCCGCTGGCCGGGCTGCCCACTTTGGGGCCAACCTGCCCGAAGATGGCATTATCTGCGGCGATGGTCAAATCGCAGTGATAAGCATAATGATTTCCGGCGCCGATGGCATAACCTTTGACCACCGCGATAATCGGTTTCCCGGCCAATCTCATATTCTGATGCACATCAGTCATCTGTTGAAAATCGTTCGGTTTTTTCGCGGCCCCTTCCTCACGCAGGTCTCCGCCGGCGCAGAAAGACTTGTCTCCGGCTCCGGTCAGGACGATACACCCGATGCTGTCATCCAGGCGGGCTTCGCGGAAACAGGCGCACATCTCGCTCATCCCTCTGGGGCTAATGAAGTTCAGTCCCTTCGGGTTGGTGTTGGCCAGGGTTACCCTGGCTACGCCGCCCATATGGTAGTACTTCTTCTCATAAATAGTTTGGTCGGAACAGTAGCCTTCTACTTTAGTCCACTCTTTAGTCCATGCCATAACTCAATATTCTCCTTAATAAAATGTGCTTTATCCAACTACGCTGTAGCCGCCGCTGACGCTGAGTATTTGACCGGTAATGAAGCTGGCGGCATCCGAGGCCAGGAAGGCTACGGCGTTCCCGATATCCTTTGGCGTTCCGACACGGCCCAGCGGATACAGCCTCAAAAGCGCTTTCATCCCCTCTTCAGAGTCGGCTGGCCCTGCTACTCCGAAATGCATGCTCTTCTCACCGATATCTTCCGGTTTGGGGGGAGTCGCGCCGGGGCTGACCACATTTATCCTTATACCGAAACGTCCGTTCTCGCGGGCGAGCGTCTTGGTTAGCGAGTTAATAGCGCCTTTGCATCCTGAATAGACTGCTTCCCTGGGGCCGCCGACGCGTGAGGAATCCGAACTAATGCTGACGATAGCGCCGGATTTCTGCGCCGCCATGGGCTTCAGCACGGCCTTGCAGCAGTTCATCATGCCTACATAATTGATTTTAATAATCTTGTCCCAGAGGTCAGGAGTGGTATCAACGAAGAACGCGAAGGCGTCCCAGCCGGCGTTGTTAACCAGGATGTCCACCCTGCCGTACTGGTCGATCGCCTTTTTTACCATGGCTTCCACTTCATCTAGCTTGGTGATGTCCGCTTTTACCGCTATGGCTTTACCGCCGGCGGCTTTTATATCGCTGACTGTTTTCGCCGCCTGTTTTTCATCGAGGTCGGCAATAACGACGTTAGCGCCCTCCGCGCCTAAAGTGAGGGAAATACCTCTGCCGATGTTGGAGGCGCCTCCGGTGACGATAGCCGTTTTACCTTTAAGACCCAAATCCATTGAAGTCCTCCTTCTACTTAGAACATTGAATTTGCCAGTAAAATCATACCCTGTTTACTCTCAGCTTGTCAATTGGTGCCAGCCTCTCTATAATGGATGTGATGTAGAATGGGATAACTCTGAGAAAGGAGTTCATCACTATGGAATTAGCCAGCATAAACATCGTTGTCAAAGACGCCGATGCGGCTTTAGCCACTTATTTAAAGTTAATTGGCACCAATAATGTCGCCGAAGTTATCAAACTAAAGGGATTGAAAGACGATACTGAAACGGTAGACGGGTACTGGCTCAAGACCCGTCCGCTCGCCCTCGGGATATTTACCCCGCGCGGTACTACGGGCCGGATGGGAGAATTCCTCAAGAAATACGACCAGGGCATCCATCACATCCAGATGCACATGGGGCAGGACGAATTCGAGAAGACTTACGAACAGTATAAAAGTATGGGCTGGCCGGTCTCCAAACCAACTTATTTCGGCAAGCTCTCTGAAGCCGTGTTCTGGTTGGAAGAAAGCGCGCCGCCGGGCGTCCCTGTCAAATTCGCCACCAAGGCCTACCACACTTTAAAGATGTGGCCGGAAGTGATCTATAACGACACCCCCCAGCGGTTCGAGGTGATGGAGATAAAAGAAAAAATCATCCGGCCGAGAGTGGATTTAAAAACCCCGGTTGTCTCGGTCGGGGATTTTAAAAAACAAACTCAAGTCTGGGCCACGCTTCTCTCACGCGAAGCCCGCCGGAAAGAGGGGGAAGACCGTCCTCCTGTGGACGACCGGCGTGGCAACCAGTTTATCGCGCACATGTACGAGTTCGCTAATGATAGTAAAATCAGTGTTTATCACGCTTTGAATCCGGAAGGCTCCATCCGCAAGACGCTGTCCCGCCGGGGCAAAGAGTCCATGTACTACGATATGATATTCCACGTCCAGCGCGACCAGACCCACGAGCTATGGACACAGTGGGAGAAGGCCGGCTTCGACATGGTAGACCCCAAGCCGCTCTTGAACACCGGCCAGGGTAATGGCAACTACTTCTTCTTCATCCATCCGCTGAGCACCCACGGGGTAGTCTGCGAGTTCGTTTCCCTCTGGAATTTCCCCAGGGACAAGTCGGGCGAGGCGTACATGGTCTTTGACTGGAGCGATTCTAAAACGTTTATGGTATCGCCTGATGTCAATGAGCCGCATTAATGCCGCGAAGAGAGGATAGACGATGACAAGATTTGCCAGTGTTAAACTGATATTAGGCAAGGATGTTGATAAAGGAGACCAGGAGTCTCTGCAGACGCTTTTTCATTCCGAGGAAAGATACCGGCGCATACCGCTGTTGGCGAGCGCAGAAGAGGATGCTATCGTTAGAGTTGCTCTGGGCGGGTTGGGCGCCGCTGACCTTAAACTGGGCGACGACATGGAAAAGGGGCAGGTCAAAACGATTATGACGCTTTTCTGGTTTGCTGAAAGGTCCCAACTCATCGAGATGAAGAAAAAAGCCAGGGCAGGAATGAGCGTCACCATCGATATGACGTTAACGTCGGTTAAGCCCGCAGCCGTTTAAGATAAGCTGTTAAATCACGTTATCGTTGGCCAGCTTGGACATTTCCGCCTCGGAGTATCCCAGCATGTCGCTGTATATCTCTACGTTATTCTCGCCGAGGAAGGGCGCGGGGAACTTTATATTCCCCGGCGTTTTAGAGAACTTGAACGGCGAACCCGCCGCTTTAACTTTACCCGAAAGCAGTTGCTCTACCTCAATGACCATCTCCCGGTTTTTTATCTGGGGGTCGTTACAGACCTGGGCGAAGTCCGGCACCGCCGAACAGGGCACATCGGCCTTTTTAAGCATTTCGAGTAATTCCGCCACGGTCTTCGTCTTTGTCCATTCCCCGATTAACTCATCGATTTCCTGCTTGTGTTTAATGCGGATGTTGCCTTCGGCGCAGAGCGGCGAGGTTAATAAATCCGCCCGACCCATGGTCTTAAAAACGTTTTGCGTCTGTCCCAGCAGGGGGGCGGCGATATATACATAGCCGTCTTTTGCCGGGTAAAGGTTGGCCGGGGTCAGCCACTCATCGCCGTTACCAAAGCGCTGGGGGACCCGCCCCTCCAGGAAGTAACTGGGGCCGCACCACATGGCCGTGGGGAGGAAAACACAGTCCTGTAAAGACATATCAATGACCTGTCCCTGGCCTGTTTTGTTCCGGTACTGTAAAGCCGCCAGGATGGCCACCGCAGTAAAGATGCCGGTCGTCAGGTCGGCGATGGGTGCGCCGACTTTAGTGGGCGTGCCGTCGGCGTAGCCTGTTACGCTCATAATGCCGCCCATGGCCTGCGCCACCGGATCGAAGACCACATCGTACTGGCGCGGGCCGGTATGTCCGAATCCGGAGTTCGAGGCGTAAATCAGCCCGGGGTTCAGCTTGCAGAGTTCCTTACTGCCTAGGCCGAGCTTGTCCATGACGCCGGGGGTGAAATTTTCGATTAATATATCCACCTTCTGCGCCAGCTTGCGGGCGATGTCACGCCCCTGCGGCGAAGTTGTATTCAGCGTGACGCTTTTTTTGCCGCGGTTCAACTGGATGAATGCCCCGCTTTCTTCGGCCTTGGTGGCCGGGGTGTTCTTTCGCGGCCCTTCGCCGCCGTCTTTGACCGTTCTTTCCACTTTAATAATTTCAGCGCCCAGGTCCCGGAGCAGCAGCGTGCAGAAAGGGCCTGCATACCAATTCGTCATGTCTAATATCTTAATTCCTTCTAAAGCGACGGCCATGTTGCCCTCCCTGATTTTATTTTCTTGGGTTGCGTTTAAGCTATCTTAAGCTGGCAAAGATTCAGGTTTCATTATAATTTGTTTTACCTGGCTGTGCAATATAGAAGTTTACATAAAATGACATCCCGCTATTTGTTTATCGCGGGTGAAACATTATATAATTTTACGGTCTGGTTAAAAATCCAACCTTAAAAACCTACGAAATCGGGAGGAATTATTATGCCATACGAAGCTATTAAATACGAAAAATGTGAAGGTTATGCAGTAATCACTCTGAACCGACCCGAGCGCTTGAACGCAATAGGGAAGCAGACGGTTGAGGAAATCAAAAAGGTTATCGATGATATTTCCGATAGCAAAGAAGTTAATGTGCTGATTATCACCGGGGCGCCGCGGCCGGACGGCCGTCCCTGTTTCTGCGCTGGCGCTGACCTCAAGGACATTATGGAAAAAGGTTTTCTGCCTCCACTACCTCTCCTGGAAGCGATGGCGGCAATTACTACCGGCGAGAGGAGGGGGGACGGCGCTTTCTGGGAGATTGTAGCCCGCTGCCCCAAGATTACGATAGCTGCCATTGACGGCGTATGTTCTGCCGGAGGCCTGGAATTGGCTCTGGCCTGCGATATTATTCTCGTCTCGGAAACCGCCCAGATCGGTGATTTGCACATGAAGAACATGGGCGGTATCGGCGGTGCTGCCATTACGACCAATTTATCGCGGCGGATCGGAGTAGCCAGTGCCATCGAACTTATATGTACCTCTGACTTTATCGATGGCAAGGAAGCCCACCGCATTAACCTGGCAAACCATGTCTATCCTGCGGCAAAGCTGATGGATGGAGCCAGAGAACTGGCCAAAAAAATCGGCGGAATGCGTTCGGAGGCGACGGCGCTGGTTAAAGTGACCTGCAACTCAATCTATAATATGGATTACCGGACTGCCTGGCGCTATGCCGATGCCTGTTCCGCTGCCTTGGGCGGAGCGCCGAAACCCGGCGACCCGAGCGTGCTTAAGAAAAAATAGCCGCCGCGCAAGTAGATATTTGGGGGATCAGTCTTTGCCGAGGATGTCTTCTATTTCCTTGTGGGCGCGGGCAATGACATCTCTGATGCTGGCCCATTTCTCGTTCCCCGGGCGGTTAGTCCTGCGCCCGATGAGCCGCCACAGGTTGCCTAGCTCATGCATGGTGTCGTGAAAATCCTCATGGCTGTGCGGGCCCCACCAGTCTTTCATCTGGCTGTTAATTCTATCGATGACATCCTGCCGCTCGTTCAGGAAATTTTTACCTTCTTCGGTAATGGTATAGACCTTCTTGCCGTCGCGCTCTAAAGAGCCGACGTATCCCATATCTTCAAGCATCTGGAGGGTAGGGTAGACGCTGCCGGCGCTGGGCGTGTAAAAACCGTGGAATGATTCTTCCAAAGCGCGCATTATCTCGTATCCGTGACTCGGTTTATCTTTCACAAGATTGAGGATGATATATTTAAGGTCGCCTTTTTCAAAAATCCGCTGGTGCGGCGGGAATTGGGAAAATGGCCTGCGAAACATGATAATATATCTCCTTTAAGTCTATTGCGATATATCGTAACATGTCATATTTAGTTTGTCAATAGTCCTTATAGTCCTGCTTAAGTAAAATTGTAATTTATTCTGTAAGACCCTATAATAGAAGCAAATCTATCTCCTCGCGTTTTAAAAATAACCGGTAATCCACCTGCCTTTAGTGGATGATGGTCTCGAAAGGATACGCTGATTACAGAACCTCAACGTAAACCTCGTTCTTTCATGTGGACTTCCCTGCCGTGGTTTATCATGGCCCACTTTGGCCATCACCTGCTGACGGCGCTGCCCACCCCGCTTTTACCTGCAATCCGCACTGAATTTGGTTTGAGCTATACCCAGTCATCGTTGGTCACTTCTGCATTCTCAATATCGGCCGCTGCAGCGCAGATACCTTCAGGGTTCCTGGCCGACCGCATTAAACCGGCGATTCTGATTGCCATCGGCACTCTCGGCGTGGCGGTCGGCGGTATTCTCGTCGGCCTTTCACAGACGTACATCATGCTATTGGTTTTCTTGGTATTGATGGGGCTGATGACCGGCGGTTACCATCCGGCCTCGACGCCGCTGATATTAGCTTCGGTGGAACCGCATCAGCGCGGTAGGGCTCTTGGTTTCCATCTTGTCGGCGGTAATTCAAGCTTTTTTGTGGCGCCGATAATCGCCGGGCTTATTATGACCGCCTTGCCGCAATTCGGATGGCGTGGTCCTTTCATCGCCTTGGCGATACCCGCCGCCATTTTTGGCATAATATTCTATAGCTACCTGACGCAGCGGGGTGGCAAAGGCCACGCCGATGCGGCTAGTAAAAGGATAGCCAGTGAAAATCCGCCGCAACCCGGCTACAAGCGGCGGTTGATAGCCTATCTGATAATGATGGTAGTTGGCGGCGGGGCGGGAATGTCCGTTAACGCTTTCCTGACGCTTTATATGGTTGATGTCCTGGGGGCTACCAATGCCCATGCGGCGATGCTGCTATCAATAATGTACCTGCCCGGGTTCGCCGGAGGCCCTATTTTAGGCGGTTGGATTGCCGACCGTATCGGCAGCGTTAAGGTAGTTATTACCACTGCCATTATCAGCGGTCTGGTTATCTTCGGTATTAAGTCAGCCACTATGGGGTTTGGTTTCTACGCCATATTGTTTATCCTGGGGTTGAACGCGGCCATCCGGATGCCGGTGACCGAAGTCTTCATCATGAGCCAGACACCGGCGAAAAACCGCTCCACAATATACGGTATCTATTATTCCACCATGCAGTACACGGGCGCTATCTTTGCTCCTGTTATGGGATGGTTCATCCAGAAGTATGGTTTCAACACGATGTATACTTTCTCGGCGATAACCGTAACGTCGGTCGCGGTAATAACCTCTTTATTCTACTGGGACGCCAAGGATAAATATTCTGACCCTAACCAACCTGCCCCCGTACCTGCCAAATAATTGGAGTCTGGTTTTCCTGATAGAGATTTCCACGTAGCGGATAGTTAGCTCTCCGGCTTGGAACGTTTCAGCAGACGGCGCACGATAAATACAACCAGATAGATAAGCGTTAGCCCGGCAATTGAAACCAGGAGCATCTGGATGGGCTTTAATGTGGTTGTCCGCCCCACCGTAGCTCCCAGCGTAATATATACCGCATCCCATACCACACTGGAGAGTAAGACTCCCAGCATTGCCGCGGCCAGCTTCTTTTTATACGCCAGCATAAAGATTAAAGGAAACCGCAGTCCTATGAGTCTGCCGTATGCTATCGAAAAGGGAGAGGTGAAGTTGATACGGCTGAACGCTTTAGTGTTTACCTTCGTTTTAGGCCAGAATCGGGAACTGGTGAACTTATTGTAAAGCCTGGCCAGAGGCGAACTGCCCAGCCTGGCGATACTGTATAGTGCCAGCGAGCCGGTCTGCCGGCCGGCCAGGACGGCCAGCCACAGGCCCAGTAATTGGAGAGGCGACAGCACACCGTTCCCGAGTTGATAGCCCGCCAGCAGCCATATGCTTTCCAGTACATAAGGAATCCCCATGCCGATTTCACCGATAGCGCAGAGAAGAAATAAAAAAGCCGCTGTCCGGGGGTTAAAATTAGCGGTTAGCTGCAGAACTTGAGACAGGAAGTGCTCCAACTATCCCTCCTATATAGGCCGGTACGTTGAGCAGTTCGGGAACCGTGACAAAGCTGTATCCCTTCGTTTTAAGTTGCGCGATAATAAGCGGTAACGTTTTCACTGTAAGGCTTCTATCCGCCTTGGCATTATCATGTTGCGTTCCGTATCCGTCATGCAGGAGTACGATTGCCCCTGGGTCCACGCCCTTGACAATCTCCCGGGCAAATATCTCCGGAGTCGGGTGACCAAAAACGGCGAAAATGTGCTGGTCGTTCGCTGAAACACTCCAGGTAACCTCAATCATGCCCAGTTTCTTGATGGCTTGAAGCTCCCAGGGAGATTTTTTACCGTGCGGCGGGCGGTAAAGGTAGGGTAGAACACCCAGAGTGTTAGATATTGTTTCCTGATTCTTTTCCAGGTCCTTGGCGCCAAATTCCGTGAGCGCGTGGTTGGCATCATGACTATATGAATGGTTGCCTAAGACGCTTCCCTCGGCGATAATGCGTTTGGCGATATCGGGATACAGCTCTACATTCTTGCCGATAACAAAGAAAGTCGCCTTAATATTATTCGCGGCGAGAATATCGAGGATTTGTGAAGTATATGGCTCGTTCGGGCCATCGTCAAAAGTAAGCGCGACAACCTTGTTCTTAGTGTTTTCTTCAGCGTAGACCTTACCAAAAACCGGTGACGACGGTGAAAAATATCCGTAGGAACTAAAAGAGACCACAAATACCAGTATTGATAACAGCGAGGTAGCCAACCGCCTGGGGCGCGTTTTCCAGGTGAATCTGTGCGCGGATCTCATCTGTTCCCTTATGGAAAATAAAACCCAGCGGGAAAGATGCCCAAAAAGGTCCCTGATTATTACATAAACAGGTTTTTGTACCGCTCTCGACGATGTTATGACGTATAGATCTTTATCATAGATAACCTTCCCGAGTTTACTTAACCGGTTGGTTATGCCTATCTGGTCGGCGGAGTAAGTCAGCCCCCGGTAACCATTTAAGGATTCAAAAGCCCATCGCCGGAAGGCTAAAGTCGCCCCGGAAATTACTACCGGCGGTCCGAAGAGGGAAGTTATCCAGTTACCGAAACGCCTTAAAAAGTACTCGCATCCGGCCCACCATGGTGATTTCCTGTAGACAAACCTGCCGGTAATGGCTACGACCTCCGGACGGGAGGCGAACTTTTCCGCAATCCGCCGCAGCCAGTCCTCGGGATAGACGGTGTCGGCGTCGGCCTGGGCGATGATATCGCCGCTGGCGGCATCGGCGCCGACCTGCCGGGCATAAAATACGCTTTTTTCCTCGCTGCAGGTTATAACCCTGGCGCCGAATTGCCTCGCAATATCGGCAGTATTATCGGTGCTGCCGTTATCGGCGACGATAATCTCGTACTCACCGGCGTGGTCCTGGTTTCTTAACGACCGGAGACAGTCGGGCAGGAGTTTTTCTTCATTAAGGGCCGGGATAACTATACTTATCATATCGTTGAGCCTGTTTATCTAATTATACATTAAAGAAATCGCTGATGATAGTAACCCGCTAAATGTATCAGCAACTACTGGCTCTCCTTATCCATTAATCAGCTTCTCCCCGTACTCCAGCAGCACTTTCTGACGTTCCGGCGGTACTTTCTGCGTTTCCAGGTACGCTTTGAGGGCGGCCAGCGGTGTTATCTCTCCGGCGGGTTGATTGCCCAGTCTCAGGCGCGTCTCGCGCTGTATTTCCCGCGCGATGGTAAAAAAGTGGGCTGGGTTCAGGGCTTCACGGATTTCGTGATAACGGAGCTGCCCTTCGATTGGTGACGGCAGGCTGATGTTCAGGCGTACGATGGCATCATTGATGGCCTCTGGCTGACCGGAGATAGCGCCGAGCACTATAGCCGTCGGGTCGGTGTCGGCCTGTTCCAGGGCGATGTCGATGGTGAGAAAGCGGCGCGCTTTAACGGGGTGAAACTCGTAAGTGACTTTCCGTCCTGCGGCGCCGGGCTCGATGTCTACCACGTAGAAACCCTTTTCGTCTTTTTCCTCGCTGAAGTCGACACGCTCCAGGCTGCCTGAATAGACAACCGGCGGATTTTCCGTTAAGACCTGGCGCTTGTGGATATGCCCCAGGGCGACGTAGTCGAAGGCCGGCAGGGCGATGTTACTCAGTAGCAATACCGGCTCCTGCCCGATGGCCATCATGCTCTCCGAACCGGCTTTAGCCGCGCCCACCGAGACGTGGGCGGCCAGTATCGCGGGTAGGGAGGGGTCAAGGGCGGCGGCCTGATTGCTGATGGCCTGCGCCAGGGCTGCCTGCATCTGCTGGTTGACCTGCTCCAAGGTAAGGTTTTTAGTTTCTTCCCGGCTGAGCAGGGCGCTGCGCCTTAGCCAGGGCAGGGCGGTAATCTGTACCGCGCCGCCTTTAGTCTGGATGTTATAAGTACCGGGGCGGCTGGCTACGGTGACATTTTTCACGGCCAGGGTATCGAAAATCTCGGTGGCGGTGGCGCGCCCCACGGCGTTAGGCATATCGTGGTTGCCGACGACGAGAAATACCGGGATATTTGCGGTAGCCAGGCGGTTGATGCGCCGGGCGAACTCCCGCTGCTGGGTCTGGGTGGGTTCGCGGGTCTTGTAAGCGTCGCCGCAAAAGAGGACGAGGTCGATTTTTTCCGCTAAAGCGTAGTCCACCAGCTCATCTAGGGCCGCGAGAAAATCGCTCAGGCGCGAGGACAGCCCGGTAGCCGGGTCGATGCGCCCGTAGTTCTCGACGCCCAGGTGCAGGTCGGCAAAGTGAATGATTTTCATGATGCTCTATTTTAATACAATTCATGCGCCAAGGCCAGTTCAGATAGTTTTACTTAATCTTAGTTGAAAAAAAATACTCTCTCCCCTTGTGGGAGAGAGTTAGAGTGAGGGGTAATACACGGATTTCACCCTTATCTGGCCTTTCCCATCGAGGGAGAGGAATTACATTTTCTTTTAATTAGCAACTAAGAATGAGTAGAACCGTTCCGCATTATTACGTGACTTACCTGCTGTATTCGTATATAATATTGCGCAGTATGATAAACGATATGAACGTAATAATTCCCGGGTTGCCGGCTCCGCCCCCCGCCAAGCGCGTTTGGGGTGGCTGGGCTACCGCCGGATTCGGCGCGGTAATAATAATTGGGTTATTCCTGGTGATGGTGGTCGTTGTGGTAATCCTGGCGGTTGCAATTGCTTTATTCAAAATGGATGCAGCGTTTACCATCGAGGCTTTTACCGATTTAATCAATTCCTATATGGGGCTGCTGGTTTCGATATCCGGTATCGTTGCTTACGCCGCGGCGGCAGGTCTGACTCTCGCTTTTATCAAAGCCAGGGGTGGCGCCGGTATCGCGGAATACTTGGGCTTAAAACGGATAAACTGGAAGACGCTCTTGACGCTGGTGCTGATTACCGCAGCGTACCTGGCGCTGTCGACTCTGGGCAGTAATTATATTCATGTCGAAGAGAATGACACGAAGACTCTGGTCGATATTTATAACACCAGTGTCTGGCCGGTATTGCTCTGGATAATGGTCGTGGTTCTTGCCCCGATTTGTGAGGAATTAATCTTCCGCGGCTTTCTTTTCGAGGGTTTCCGGCGTTCCCGGCTCGGACTTATCGGCACGATAATTGTGACGTCTTTTATCTGGACTGGGTTACACGCGGGCTATGGCGTTTCCTCATTAGGCGCGATATTTATCTTCGGACTGGTGCTGGGTGCCGTGCGCTATAAAACAGGGTCGCTCTGGGGCACGATGGCGATGCACGCTTTTTATAACGCGGTGGGGATGACCTTGGTCGCTCTCAACATCGGTTGATGTTTTAGTATTTTTACCCCACCAGTTCCAGCACTTCTTTTAACGAGTTGATAACCGCCCCATCCCATTTATCCCCCTGATAATCTTCCGAATGTAGTGCGTTGATACTATCTTCGCGCGTATTGCGGATGAGAACCGGATTCATGCCGACCTGCGCGGCGCCGGTCAGCTCGTTGCCGTCCCCATCGCCGATATATAGACAGGCCTCTGGTTTAACCGATAGCTTTTCCGCAGCCAGTTGATATATACGCGGGTCGGGCTTTTGCAGGCCGGAAGTGCTGGAAAATATAGCCGCGTCGAAATACGGCGCAAAGGGCGTACGCGGCCATATGACCGGCGGGTCGGTAGAGCAGTTGCTGATAAGGCCGATTTTGTACCCGGCCGCTTTCAATTGCGCCAGCGTTTCCAGGGCGCCCGGTTTAGGTGCCAGGGACAAAGCTACGTAGTCAAACTTGGTCCATTTTGCTAAAGCTATTTGAGAGCTTTTAACGGGCACGTTAAGCTCGCGGCAGATATATACGAGGTTTTCTTCCATGGTGCGGAAAGCACCGGTAGCCCGCTTTTCGTCAGTGCTCTGCCATAGTCTGACGAAGTCATCATGCGGGGCCTTGAGAATTGAAATCATTTCCCTCAGGACGCTGTAGTAACCCGCCCGGTCAAAGATGTCCACCAGCGTCCCGAAAAGGTCAAAGATAACGGCTTTGTATTTCATTTACCTTAGCTTAACATAACTCTAAAAACGATTCAAAGCTAATCAGCTATGGAATCGTTTCCTAAAAAGCTATTTCTCTTCTTTTTCCACCTTTTTACCGCCTTCCGGCAGGACGAGGAAATCTTCCCCGGCCAGCTTGGCGAGCAGGATGCTCTTTAACGTGGCGATGGGCACGCGTATCTGGTTCATGCTGTCGCGCTCTCTGATTGTGACCATGTTATCTTCCAGCGATTGGAAGTCCAGCGTGACGCAGTAGGGCGTGCCCAGTTCGTCCTGGCGGCGGTAGCGCCGCCCGATGCTCTGCGAGTCATCGTACTGCGTGGTAAAGCAGGGCCGCAGTGTGGTGTACACGTCTTTAGCGAATGTCGCCAGGTTTTCTTTACGGCTCAGCGGCAGTATCGCTACCTTAATCGGCGCAATATCCGGGTGGAAATGGAAAACTACACGTATTTCATCTTTATCCGGTTCTTCGTCATAAGCGTCGCACATGATGGCCAGCATCGCTCTATCAACGCCCGCCGAAGGCTCGATAATATAGGGGATAAAGTGCTCCTTTGTCTCGTCTTCAAAATACTCCATCGACTTACCGCTGGCGGCGCTATGCACCTTCAGGTCGTAATCTGTCCGGTTGGCGATGCCCTCAAGCTCCGCCCAGCCGTGGGGGAATTGATAGGCGACGTCGGTACAGGCGCGGGCATAATGCGCCAGCTTTTCCTTGGGGTGCTGTTCCAGCCGGAGGTGGTCTTTCTTCACGCCGAGTTTGATATACCAGTTGAGACGTTCATTCACCCAGTACTCGAACCACTTTTCATCCGTCCCCTGCTTAACAAAGAATTCGATTTCCATTTGCTCGAATTCCCGGCTGCGGAATATAAAGTTGCCGGTAGTAATTTCATTGCGGAAGGACTTGCCCTGCTGTGCGATACCAAAGGGCAGGCGCTTTCGGCTGGTATTGAGGATGTTAGCAAAGTTCACGAACATGCCCTGGGCTGTCTCTGGGCGCAGGTAAACGACGGCAGCCTCTTCTTCCACCGGCCCGACGAAGGTCTTGAACATGGTGTTAAACATACGCTCTTCGGTAAGCTCGCCGCCGCAGGCAGGGCATTTATTCTCGGTCAGGTCATCGGCTTTCCATCTCTGGTGGCAGCTCTTACAATCTACCAGCGGGTCGGAGAAACTCTTGATATGGCCGCTGGTTTCCCAGACCTTGGAGTTCATCAGGATACTGGTTTCCAGCCCGACGATGTCATCGCGCTCGCGGACATTATTGCGCCACCAGGTCTCTTTAATATTGCGCTTTAGTTCCACGCCCACCGGCCCGTAATCCCAGCAGCCGGACAGGCCGCCGTAGATATCGCTGCTGGGGAAGATAAAGCCGCGCCGCTGACACAGCGAAACGAGCTTTTCCAGAGTAACTTTACCGGGTTTATTTTCTGACATCAGATTCACTCCCTGAAATATTTACTGTTTTTAACTTATGTGATTGTAATACTGCCCGGGCAAATAGCACCGTCAGGACAATGCCCCCCACCACCATTACCGCCAGGGCGAAAGCCCAGAGTGCCGGTAGGGTTTTTTCATATATATTGTAAAGGAAAATATCCAGCATTGCATAGGCGATGATGATCTGGGGCAGGGCCACCAGGTTGCCGATGATGGCAAAGACCATCCGGTTCAGGGGAGTCTCAGTCAGCTGTATGCGCCGGGCCGCGCCGGTGATAAATATGGTGATAGCCAGTGAGAGCAGTACAAAAACGAGCTGCAATCCCAGCGCCCAAACCAGGACGGTGTCGCGGGACTGCCAGCTAACCGGCGCGCTGCCGGAAAAGCGGTAAGCTGTCTCCTGCGGGAGCTTTCCGTAAAATATGGCGGACATAACGATAGCGATGAGCAGCACCGCTATGGGAAATACGACATATATCCAGCGGAAGCCGATGCTTTTCTGAGTATCTTTTACCGGTATAGCGGTATTGATGGCGGTCACCTGCCTCAAAGCTATTTACAGTAAAGATTAACAGCTTTCAGCCAGGGGTGTCAAAGAGGTCTTTGTTGGGGGTGAGGCCGCTATGAGGCGCAGGTGCCGCAGTTGCCGGAGCCGCAACTTGCGCAGGAAGAGCCGCTGGTGCCGGCGACGCGTGTAGGTACACCGGACACGGTCGTGCTGAAGCAGGCGAAGGTAGACATCTTCCGCCGGGCGGGTTTGTGGCAGTGGGGGCAATCGGCGGCTTTATCGGACTGGCTCAACGGACGTAATTGTTCAAATTTTGATTTACATTCTGAGCAAAGATATTCATATATTGGCATGATAATACTCCTATTAATAGTCTAGCCGATTTGAGCTTCTTTATCAAGCTGGGGGTTCCGCTTCAGCGAAAGCCGGAAGAGATTGATGGCAGCCACTTCGACCCAGAGTACCATGTTGGCGACAAGGATTCTTTCCACCAGGCCGAACAAACCGCTTCCGTCTTTAAAAAACCGCAATGTTACCCCAAGGAGCACCGCCAGGATGCTGGTTGCCAGCGAATATCGATACAGAGGGCGCCAATTAGGGTCCCACTTGAGGCTGGGCGCGAGAGCCAGGAGAGCGACGGCGAAAAGTGAGAAATCGGTGCTGGCGGCTATACCATGGATTGTCCCTTTAATGGTATGTGTGGTTCCCACCGGGTCGGTGTTGAAAGCGCCGATGAGCAGCATCCCGAAGCCGAAGAAAACAAAGATGGCGATACCCAGATGAAACCACTGTGATCTTTTAATGTTAAAAAGCAGGCCCGCCGTAAATATCTCTACCAGCAGGCCGAGAGCCAAAAAACCGATGGTCTGCAGCCATCCGATAGTCGTTAGCGCCAGGCTGGATATGGAGTTGTGAACCAGGCTGTAGTTGGGAGTATTCAGGGCTGCGGTAAGGTCGCCGGAAGTCACCAGCACTGGCCCCAGCATGCCGGCCAGTGCCAGGGCGCTATGAATATTCAACTTTCTGGAGAATGAGAATAGAATTGATTTAATGGATAACAGAATTGACTTAATATAAAGGTGTATCGTCCGTGACTTTATCATATAGTAGCGTCAAAGTGTTCCCCTGTTATATTGGTATACCGGTTATTTAGTCCCGAAGGGAACATACAGTAAGCCGGTGACCGGGTAAATAATCTCTATGAAGACGGTCGTCCCGGTCTTCACGTTTGAGCCGCCATTGAAAGTCAGCGTATAGGCAATCCCCTGCGCCTGACTGGCGGTAAAGGAGAACCTGTCGGATGTGATGCGCAAGGTCTCGGTGTCCGTTGATTTAGACGTGTAAATCGGCGAACTGCCGGAGATATTGAAACCCACGTTATCGCCTTTTTCCAGGTAAAAGTAGCCTTCTACACTATCGCCGTCTTTCAGTGTCAGTTGGATAGAGGCTTCATTATCCAGGTCGATTTCCATTTGCTTCATCAGCCATGTCTTGCCGATTTTAGCTTCCCGGACTGCGCTGACACTGGCCGGTGTTGTCGTGCTTGTGTCCTGCGCCTTGGATACCAGCGCGCAACCCGTGACGCTTATTAAAGATATAGCCAAGATTAAACAAAGAATCTTTCTTAACATTTTTAAACCCTCGCAAGTCTTTCTTCTAATAATGTATATCTATTTGAAAGAATTAGTCAATGATATATTGACGACGCCGGAAATTTCCTTAGCTCTAGCCGGGTAACGTCTTCGTTTTCCGCAAACCTATCGTTTTGGCGGCATATTTTTCCGCCACCATGCGGAAGTGGTAGCCGTAGATAGCCAGTTTCATCGCTACCGGGAAGGACCGGGGACGCTTTAGTACCGTGCCCACCATGAGCTTCCAGTAATACCTTTTTCCTTTTCCCCAGATGCCTAAAAACCAGGATGCCTTTCCGAGCAACGTGATATGTCCCATTTTAAAATTACCCCGGTTCTTTTTGTTGGGATGGAACTCTTTCAGGAAGGTGTTTATCCTCTCGTAATATTGTTTGGAGGAATAGATGTTATTGAGGATGTTTTTATAGCCGGCGACCAGGGTTTGGTAGTTCATCTTCGGGATGAAATTGCATTCCGTGTTGCTCCCGTCAAAGTCGCCGATGATGCGGTTTTCTTTCTTCAAACGCTGGTAGAGTCGGGTGCCGGGGGGCGCGTTAAGCAGGCCGACCATGGCGGTAACGATGCCGCTTTTCTGGATGAAGTTAATCTGGGCTTTAAAAATGGAGAGAGGGTCGCTGTCAAAGCCGACGATGAAGCCGCCCTGCACTTCAAGTCCGCAGTTATGGAGCTTTCTGACGGCGGCTTGCAAGTCCCTGTTCTGGTTCTGCTGTTTAGCGCATTCCGACAGGCTCTCTTCGTTAGGGGTTTCTATACCGACAAAGACGGCGTTGAAGCCTGCCTCAACCATCAGCTTAATGAGTTCGTCGTCGTCGGCCAGGTTTATCGATGTTTCGGTATTGAACACGAAGGGGCGCTTTTTACCCTTCCGCCACGCGATGATAGCCGGCAGGATTTCTTCCTTTAGTTTGTTCTTGTTGCCGATGAAATTATCATCGACGATGAAGACGCCGTCGCGCCAGCCCGCGTTATAGAGTGCGTCGAGCTCGGCCAGCATTTGCTCTTTGCTTTTCGTGCGCGGGCGGTGCCCGTTAAGTAAAACTATATCGCAGAACTCGCAGTTGAAGGGGCAGCCGCGCGAATACTGCACGCTCATGGACGAGTAGTGCTTCTTATTGATGAGCGACCATTGCGGTAGGGGCGTGGCGCAGATGTCCGGGTTCGCTGTAGTCTTGTATTCGCGGCGGGCGCACCCGTTTGCCAGGTCGGTCAGAAACTCGGGTAAAATAGCTTCGGCTTCGCCGAGGACAAGGTGGTCAACGTCTCTGTAATTTTCCGGCTCCATGGTAAAGAGCGGCCCGCCGGCGACAATCTTAACGCCAAGCTCTTTACAGCGCCGGATGACCTCTTTGACCGAATCTTTCTGGATGCCCATGGCGCTGATGAAGACGTAATCCGCCCATTGTATATCGCTATCGATCAGGCGCGTTACGTTCATATCCACGACCTTTTTCTCCCATTCGGCAGGGAGCATCGCGGCCACGGTCAAAAGCCCGAGGGGCGGAAAGCTGCTTTTCTTGGAAACAAACTTTAAGCAGTGTTTGAAGCTCCAGAAAGTCACAGGGTACTGGGGATAAACCATTAATATTTTCATAAGGCGTTCCTTTTATTTATTCTGGAAAAAGTTATGTTAATTATAATTATAGCACTTTTTTTATAAAGTAAATGTGATGGGGATTACAATTCTATAACAATATGGTTTTAAGAAAGGGGAGTGAAAATATAAACCCGATTGTCATTCCAGCGAAAGCTGGAATCCACGCTCAGCCTTCTACCTCTACTTAGGGGTATTGACGTCCCTCCTTGGAAAGGAGGGACAGGAGGGAGATTTTGCCCCCCGCCAGAATGACATTTTATAGCACGCGGGGAAAAGGGGGGAGGTAGCGTGTCAGAGCAACTTCTTGAAATCTTTGACAGAAAGCCTGGCGTCCTTGATGATTTTTCGGAGGGTGGTTCTTTTAACGGGAAGGTGGGCTGGAACGGTTATTTTAAGCATTTCATCTAATGTGCGCTTGATAAGCCGGATATGGCTGCCCTTTTGCCTGATAACCACAAAACCGGCGCGCTGAAGGGCATTGACTACCTTGCGGTAGGAAAGGCTCGGTATCTCGGTCACACCACTAATTCCTTGACGGACTTGCTCTCACCGATATACTCGTCGTCCTCAACCGGTTCAAGGTAAAGCTCGATAGCCTCTCTGATGTTGGTTAAGGCTTCTTCCTCGTTATCCCCTTCGCTGATGCAGCCAGGGAGGGAGGGGACATATACCGTGTAACCGCCTTCATCAGAAGCTTCCAACACTACTTTTAATTTCATATGATTTGCTCCTCACCATAATGAACGGCTACGGCTTCTTTAATATTTTGATGTAACTCGTCCAGTGTTTTTCCCTGCGTGAAGATATCCTCGCCGATGCCGCGGGCGCACCAGAACTCGCCGTCAAAGTAGGTTTCTATTTTAACTAACATAATCTTATCTCCCTGTTAACCCTTATTATAGCACACGGGGAAAAGAGAGGTTAGCGCCATTTCAATACTCATGATGTTATTTAGTTGGTGGGTCATCATCCTTTTCTTCAACGTTTTTCCATGAATCTTTTGGAAGTAACCGCAGCGATTCTTTCAAGAACCTTTGCCTATAGTCTGGTTGTGAAAAATGAAATGTAACACAGTTATCGTCACGTCTCTACTCTCTCGCTCCTGTTCCAAGACATGGTGTTGTTTTCAAGCCAGTAGTTTGAGCGAACATACTCAAACTCCTTAAACAATGAAGGACTGCCTCGTCATTAGTTGATACAGTAACACTATATTTGTATTTATAATATGAGTTCATGTGTCTTTCCTCCTCGTAACCACGGTTTTATATTTAATTCTACCATCCTATGTCAGTACTTACCCCAAATCCTTTAGTAACTCCTCCGCATTATCAAAGGTCTTGACTCTACCTGCTTTTATATCTGCGCTGGCTTCTCTTTCGGCTTCCTGCCACTCTTTTGTCCAGAAGTAAGCCTGGCTCTTATCAATAATTTTCTTGGGTAGGAGAATAGCCTTATCATCATCTACTAGAATCTCGATTAAATCCCCTTCCTCTATCCCAAGTTTTCTGCGAACCGAAGCAGGGAGAGTTACCTGCCCGTGTCTGGTGACTTTACTGTACGTTGTCATTTTTATCTCCTCTATGGATGGCCTATTGTTTCATCATGGCGTCCTATGTTTCGTAGAAAAACTGTATCACCCATGATCTGGAAAGTCATTCTTAGCGAAAGGCTCACCCTGGCTTCCCAGATGCCTTCAACCCCCTTCATCTTTTTAACTCTCAGAGCGGGATGTCGGATGTCCCTTACTAAGTTCGTAATAGATTTCAGGGCTAACGTTTTCTCGCCCTTTGTTAGCTTTTCCCAGGCTTTTTTAAACCTTTCAGTTCGGGCTATCTTCAAATTGTCCTCTAATATATTATGAAGTTAGTATATTACTAATTTACTAAACTTGTCAATACTCTTTCCACCACCCCCTTCCACCCCCTCCCTATCTTCTTATAGTTAATCCTTATCTGCGTGCGGCCCACGGCTATCCCGTCGCGCATTAGACGGGAGAGTTTCTGCGCATCAAAGGGGATTTCGCCAAAGCGCCGGATAACAATCTGGCCTTCGTCCGTGGAAACGGATTCTATACCCGCTTTGGCCGCTAGGCCTTTAATCCTTACCGCGTACAGCAGGTTGGCCACCTCCGGCGGCGGCGTGCCGAAGCGGTCGTTAAATTCCTTCTNNAGCAAAGCGGTCGTTAAATTCCTTCTCAATATCATTAATTTTATCCGCGGCATCGGCGTTCCCCAGGGTGCGGTAAAGCTCCAGCCGCGTATCCACATCCGCTATGTAGTTCTCCGGGATAAAGGCGTCCAGCGGCAGGTCGACGGTGGGCGGGGGGACACGGGGCGGCGGCTTCGCTTTCCCGGCGCGCAGGGCTTTTTGCTCCTCCACCGCGTCTGCCAGCAGTCTCGTGTAAAGGCTAAAACCTATAGCGGTGATGTGGCCGCTCTGCTTTGTCCCGAGTAAATTGCCCGCGCCCCTGATTTCCAGGTCTTTCATGGCGATGCTGTAGCCCGCTCCAAGTTCCGTCGCCTCGTAAATTGTGCGTAAACGTTTATGCGCGATGGGTGTCAGGCGCTTCTCTTTATCGAAGAGAAAATAAGCGTAAGCGAGGTTAGCGCCGCGTCCCACTCTGCCGCGTAACTGGTATAGCTGCGTCAGGCCGAACTTGTCCGCCTTGTTCACGATAATGGTATTGGCGTTGGGCATGTCCAGCCCCGATTCTATAATAGTCGTGCAGACCAGCACATCCACCTGGTCCTGCGTGAAAGCGGTCATCACTTTTTCCAGTTCGTCTTCCGGCATTTGCCCGTGGCCTATCGCTATGCGGGGTTCCGGCACCAGTTCCCGCAGTTTTTCGGCCACCATGCCGATGCTCTGCACCCGGTTATGCAGGAAAAATACCTGCCCGTTGCGCTCCATTTCCCGTAAAATGGCTTCCCGCACCAGGTGGTCGTTATACTCGGCGACATACGTTTTCACCGGCAGGCGCGCCTCCGGCGGCGTCTCCATCGTGCTCATATCGCGCACGCCTACCAGCGACATGTGCAGGGTGCGGGGAATAGGGGTGGCGCTTAAGGTTAAAACGTCCACCTCCTGCCGCATCTTTTTCAGGAACTCTTTATGATTGACGCCGAAACGCTGTTCCTCGTCGATTATCACGAGCCCCAGGTCCTTGAACTTTATGTCGCCTGATATAAGACGGTGCGTCCCTATTATTATGTCGACGGACCCGCCGGAGAGGCCTTTTATTATCCCGTCCTGCTCCTCTTTAGTCCGGAACCGCGATAGCATTTCGACTTTTACGGGGAAGCGTTTCATCCGTGTGATGAACGTATTGAAATGCTGTTCGGCAAGTATGGTCGTCGGAACGAGGATGGCGACCTGCTTATTGTTCATGACGGCCTTGAAGGCCGCCCTCATGGCGACCTCCGTCTTACCGTATCCGACGTCCCCGCACAAAAGCCTGTCCATCGGTTTGGGGCTCTCCATGTCTCTCTTCACATCGGCGGCGGATCTTATCTGGTCCGGCGTCTCCTTGTACGAAAAATCTTTTTCCATTTGGAGCTGCCATTCCGTATCGGGGGAGAATTTGTAGCCATTAACGGCTGAACGCTTGGCCTGCAGTTCCAGAAGCTCCACCGCAACCTTGTAGACGCCCTTCTTGGCGCGCTCTTTGGCGCTCTTCCATAATTTGGAGCCGAGCTTATTGAGTTTCGGCAGGCGCCTGCCTCCGAAGGAGGCGTCAAAGCTTAGGTACTTATGTAACTTATCCAGGTCCGCGAACGGCACATAGAGCTTGCTGCCGCCGGCATATTCGATCACGAGATGGTCGATATAAATTTTATCGACCTTTATCTTCTCGACGCCGAGATACTTTCCTATGCCGTGCTCGATATGCACGACGTAGTCGCCGGCTTCGATGTCCACAAAATTATCTATCGGCGACTCTTCGACCAGGCCCAGCTCCTTACGCCGTATCCGCCTGCGCACTATCCCTGTAATAGGAAGTATTATGCAGACGGTATGTTCTCCGACGGGCTCGTAAGTGATCGGGTCGACGGACCTTATCCTTTCGACGCGATTGTGGAGGAGTTCGATCCTGAGCGGATATTCGAATGTGACGGGGTATATGGTGATCGTATCGCCGAGGCGGGCAAAGTCGCCCTCTTCGGACACACGCTTGCAGGCACGGTAACCGTAATTCACGAGGCTGACCGAGAGCGACTCTACATCGAGGTCTTCGTTTGTGTAGATCTTGATCGAGTTGAACATAGCGCAATAAACGCGTTACTGTTCGAGCGAGCTATTGTATGAGTCTGGCGAGTCGAGAACTTCTCGACTCGCGGCTTCGCCGCTCGCTCGAAGAATAATCTAATGCTACATTTTCTTAGGAAGCGAAACACCGAGTAATTTCAAACCGTTCGCCAGGACTATCCTGACGCATCCGACCAGGACGAGCCTGGACTTAGTCAGGCTCACGTCGTCTGTCACGACACGGTGCTTATTATAAAAGGAATGGAATGAAGTTGCGAGGTCCTGAAGGTACTGCAATATTACATATGGTTCCTGCGCCTTGCCGCCAAGTGCCACGATGAGGGGGAACTGCCTTAACGCCCTCAGGAGTTCAAGCTCTTCGGGCTCTTTCAAAAGCTTTGAATCGAACCTGGACGCGGCGATATGGCTGCGTTTTGAGTATTCCATTATGGACCATATCCTGGCATGCGCATACTGGATGTAATAGACAGGGTTCTCCGACGATTCTTTTTTGACGAGATCGAGGTCGAAATCGAGGTGGCTCGATATCCTGCGCATCAGAAAAGCGAACCTCGACACATCCTTGCCCACCTCACCCATCACTTCGCGCAGGGTCACGAACTCACCCGCCCTCGTCGACATCGAAACGACCTGTCCGCCTTTATAGAGCGTTGCAAGCTGCACTATCAGAACCGACAGCGAATCTTCCGTAAAACCCAGCGCCCTTATGGCCGCCTTCATACGGGGCACGTAACCGTGATGGTCGGGCCCCCAGATATCGATGATCTTTTTAAAACCGCGCCTGTATTTCTCGAGATGATAAGCTATGTCTGGCGCAAGATAGGTCAGGCTGCCGTCGGATTTTCTTACAACCCTGTCCTTATCGTCGCCGAATGCGGTCGATTTGAACCAGACGGCGTTATCCTGCTCATATATATAGCCCTTTTCTTTTAAGAGGGCCATCGCGCGTTCGACCTTGCCTGATTTTCTTAAAGCTTTCTGGCTGTACCAGACATTGAATTTGACGCCGAAGGCTTTCAGGTCTTTCTTTATATCATTCAGTATCCAGCGTAATCCGAATTCGCGGAATACCTTTATATCTTTGGCGTTTAAATGTTTATTGCCGTATTTCTTTTTGAATTCTTTAGCGATCTCTATGACATACGAGCCTTTATATCCGTCCGACGGGAACGGTTCTGTCGGGCCAAACAATTCCAAATAGCGGACCCTTATGGAATTGCCGAGTATATCCATCTGGGTGCCCTCGTCGTTCAGGTAATATTCCCTCGTGACGTTGTATCCCAAAAATTCGAGGATATTAGCGAGCGAGTCCCCTATGGCGGCCTGCCTGCCGTGCGCTATCGTAAGCGGGCCGGTAGGATTGGCACTCACGAATTCCACCTGAAGCTTGATACCCCTGCCGATACTTGCGCGGCCGAAGTTATGATTCTCGCGGTTTATTTCAAGAAGGACTTTACAGAGATACTCTTTACTCAGAAAAAAATTGACAAAGCCCGGCGGTTTCACGTCTACGCGCTCGACGGCGAGCTTCATCTCTGAGGAGGCCAGCGCCTTTTGGAGTTCAGGTACAAGAAGGCCCGCAAGGTCAAGAGGGGCCAGCCTGGCAAGCCGTGAGGCCCGCATGGCTACATTCGTCGACAGATCGCCGTGGCTTTTATCTTTGGGTATCTCTAATTCCGCTTTGAGTTCGCGGGATAAGGAAGGTTTGATGCCGCGGTCCGCAAATACTTTCGTTATAGACCGTTCGATGATCGAAGCGAGGTTTTTTTCGATTCCGCCATATTGCATTGTGGTTTAAATTTTGGTTCTTTTCGTTCTCTTTGGTTTAATTTTCCTTGCTGCCCTCTTACGGACAACGCGCTTCCTGGGCTTCGGCTCTTCAAAATGTTCCTGCGGCGCCTTGCTCCAGAGCCCTTCCAGGTCATAGAACGCCCTCGTCTCCTTCAGGAAAATATGGCAGACCACGTCGCCAAAATCCAATAATATCCAAGAGGCCTCCCGCTCGCCTTCGATGTGCCGAAGCGATTGGCCCTTCTCTTTCAAGCTTCTTGCTATGTTATCGGATAGCGCCCTGACGTGAGTAGTGGAAGTACCGCTGGCTACGACGAAATAGTCACAGACGCTCGACATCTTCTTCATCTTTATAATGACAATGTCGAGCGCCTTTTTGTCCGAGGCGACGCCGGCTATGGCCAGCGCCAGATTCTTAGCTTTTATAGAACCTTCCTTTTATTTTATTATCTTATACATGCCGGTGCCGCACGTGGTGCATTTCCCCTTCATCGCCTGTCTCTTGTTTTTCATCGTTACTTTTTGTGTATCTTTCATATCTTTCTTCGCTTTACACTTTACGCAATATCCTATCTCTGCCATTAATCTCACCTCCTTCAAATTGGTAAAATTATACACTATATTCGCCCTAAGGTCAAGGGCGAGTCTCTCCAAAATTTTCTCCTGAAAATTTTGGACCTATTTATACAGGTTATGCTTGATTATGTAGGTTCTGACCTTTTCGGGAACCAGATATCTTATGGATCTGCCTTCTTTGAGGCGCTTGCGTATATCTTCCGAAGAAACTTCTATCGGAGTTATCACTACCGTTTCGGCCTCTTTAGGGACGTCCTTGACCGGATATCCCGGCCTGTTCGCCACTATGAACTTGGACATCTTGAATATCTCGTTCACGTTCTTCCATGAGAAGAGGTCCTTGAGCAGGTCCGATCCCGTTATAAAGAAGAGCTGGGCATCCTCGCCATAGGCAGTCCTGAATTCTTTTAACGTATCTATGGAATAGGATTTCTTCTTCGAATCGAGCTCAAAAGTCGATACTTCGAACGAGCCGTTATCCTCTATGGCAAACTCAGCCATCTTGAGGCGGTCATTGGGCTTTACGCCGCCCTCGACATGCTTGTGCGGCGGAATATAAGTAGGGACAAATATCACTTTATCAAGTTTCAATTTTGAAAGCGCCTCTTCGGCCAGGATCAAATGCCCTATGTGTATCGGGTTGAACGTCCCGCCCAGTATCCCTATCCTCATATCAGTTCCTCACCTGGCCGTTGCCGTACACTATGTACTTATACGACGTCAGCTCTTCGAGCCCCATGGGCCCCCTCGCGTGTATCTTATCGGTAGATATCCCCATCTCCGCGCCCTTGCCGAATTCGCCGCCGTCCGTAAAGCGCGTCGAGGCGTTTACGTAGACGCATGCGGAATCGACCGCGCTCAGGAATTTCGCGGCATGCTTCTTGTTGCAGGTTACGATCGCGTCTGAATGATATGAGCCGTATTTCATTATATGAGCGATCGCCTCGTCGATACCGCTTACAACCTTAACGGAAAGGATGAGATCGAGGTATTCCGTATACCAGTCCGCTTCGGCAGCGGGCTTAACGCCTTTGACCAGCTTCTTCACCTCTTCAGAGCCGCGTATCTCTACTCCCGCGTTCTGAAAGCGCCTGATCATGGAAGGCAGGAACGCCCGCGCTATCCGTTTATCGACAAGCATCGTTTCCATAGCATTACAGACGCCCGGCTTCTGGACTTTTGCATTGAAACATATATCCGCGGCCATCTTCAAGTCGGCGCCGGCATCGACATAGGTGTGGCAGACACCCTTGTAATGCTTTATCACGGGTATCCTCGATTTTTTAGCTACCTCTCTTATGAGCGATTCGCCGCCCCGCGGTATTACGAGATCTATCGTGCCTTCTTTACGCAGGAGGCCGTCCACTATCTTTCTGTCCGTATCTTTTATGATTGAAATGGCGCCTTCGGGAATTCTGTATTTAAGCGCCTCTTTATTCAACACGCTGAAGATCGCTATGTTCGAATGGATCGCCTCGCTGCCGCCGCGCAGGATAACGGCATTCGCGGATTTCAGGCATAACCCGATACAATCGCTCGTAACATTGGGCCGCGATTCATATATTATCAGGATGACCCCGATCGGTACCCTTACTTTCTTTATCAATAGGCCGTTAGGCCTAAGCAGGGTTTCGATAACTTCCCCGATCGGGTCTTTCAATTTAGCGATCTGAGAGAGCGAGTCCGCCATCGCGCGGATCCTATTTTCGGTTAAGGTGAGCCTGTCTATAAGAGCTGACGAGAGGGATTTCTTTCGAGCCAGCGCAATGTCCTTAGCGTTTTCACGTATTATGTACGAAACGTTCTTTCTCAAAGCGCCTGCCATGGCAATGATCGCCTTGTCTTTGGCCCTCGTATCGACGAGCGCTAATTCTCTCGATGCATCTTTTGCTTTTTGCGCAAGCGCGGCTATCATCCGATCTTTCATTTATTGATATCTCCGCATTTCGAACGTGCCACAACCTTGAAAGTACTGCCCACGCATTCCCCGGCCAGTATCTTTATCAGCACGTCCTTGCTTTTTCCGTTGGCTATCACACATTCCACCCCGGATCTCACCGCTTTTTGAGCAGACAATAATTTCGTCATCATCCCGCCCGAGCCAAGGTCGCATTCACCGGACCTGCTCAATTTCAATATCCCCGGGGTTATCTTCCTGATCACAGAGACGACCCGGCGCTTTTCGTCCAGGAGGCCGTCGACGTCGGTGAGAAGGATCAATTTATCCGCCCCGCACAACTCCGTCACCAGGCACGCCAGCTGGTCGTTATCTCCGAATTTTATCTCGTCGGTAGCGACGGTATCGTTTTCGTTTATTATAGGCACCGCCTTGTGTTTCAGCAAAGTTGCTATTGTGGATCTGATATTACCGGATCTTTTAGGATCGGCAAAGTCTTCGCGGGTAAGCAGGATCTGCCCCACGCGATAGCCTTTGGAATGGAAATACTCGCTGTAAAAATGCATAAGATGGCTCTGGCCGATGGCCGCTGTCGCCTGCAGTTCGACAAGTTCGGCCGGTCTCTTCTTTATGCCTAAAAGCCCCATGCCCGTGCCTATAGCGCCCGACGTTACCAGTATCACATCCATGCCGTTCGATTTTATGCATGATATCTGGCCCACAAGTTCTCTCAACCGGCCCTTGTCGAGTGTCCGGTCCTTGGCCGTTATCACTTTTGTTCCGACTTTTATTACGATCCTTTTATATTTCTTCACCCAGCACCTTCTTCCCACACCCAGCACTTTCCATAGAAGGTGCTGGGTTCATCATATACTGCTACTTCACGTTTTTACCGAGGGCGATAAGCAGTTCTCTTATCCCCTCTCCCGTAAGCGCAGATATTTTAAGGAACTTTCGCGTCTTCATCTTTTTCTTGAATGCCCTCAGGTTCTCTTCCGACTGCGGGCAATCGATCTTGTTCAGGACAACGATCTGCGGCTTTCGCGCCAACTCTTTGGAATATTCCTTCAATTCCTTATTAAGTTTTACGTAATCGGAATACGGATCCCTGCAATCCGTCGCGGCAATATCTATAAGATGTATAAGCGTCTTCGTGCGCTCGACGTGTCTCAGAAATTTATGGCCCAGTCCGCGGCCTTCATGAGCGCCTTCCATCAATCCCGGGATATCCGCAACGAGGATGTTGAGATCATCGTAAAGCCTGACCATGCCTAGGACCGGCTCTTTGGTAGTGAACGGATAACTCGCTATCTTGGGCCGAGCCTTCGAGATCTTCGAAATAAGCGTGGACTTGCCGGCATTGGGATATCCGATTATGCCGACGTCGGCTATCAGTTTTAACTCCAATTTCACGGTCTTCTCTTCGCCCGCCGCGCCTTTCGTCGCCTCGCGGCCCCGTGAATTGCCCCGGCCACCCTGTCCGCCTTTAGCTATTATTACGCTATCGCCCGCATGCGCAAGATCACGCAGGAGCAGGCCATTTTCAGCGTCTCTGATTATTGTTCCGGGAGGGACTTTAATATGCCGGTCGTTGCCGTAGTGCCCCTTCTTGTGGTTGGAGCTGCCGTTTAAACCGGGATCCGCCTTGAAATGTTGTCTGAATTGAAAGTCTAAGAGGGTGTGGATATTGCCGTCGGCTTCGAATATTATATTGCCGCCGTTTCCGCCCGGCCCGCCGTCGGGCGTGCCGATCCGGTTGACCCTGTCACGGTAAAGGCTCTGGCATCCATCACCGCCATCGCCGGCTTTTACGAATATCCTGGCTTCGTCTATGAACATTACTTGCTGGCTTGAATTATACTGACGACCTTATTGGGCGCGAAACGCACCTTGCCGTCCACTAAAGCGAATAACGTATGGTCTCTACCCGTACCCACATTGCGGCCGGGTTTGAACTGCATACCCCGCTGCCTCAATAATATGCTCCCGGCTTTCACGACCTGGTCGTTGTAACGTTTCACTCCCAGGTGCTTCGGTTGGCCGTCTCTGCCGTTAACTACGTGTGCCATTTTTTACCCCTTCGGTATCTCTAACTCTTTTACTTTAAGTTTCGTCGCAGCCTGGCGATGCCCTATCTTCTTCTTCTCGCTCTTACGCTTTTTGTACTTGAAGGCCACAACCTTATTCAGCCTTACCTGGCCTAATGATTCGCATATCACGGCCGCGCCCTTGACATAAGGATTGCCGACATGGATGGAATTGCCTTCCTTTGCCAGGAGGACATTGGAGAGTTTCACATCACCGCCGGCCTTAGGGAGTTTAAGTTTTTCGACCAATATTACGTCGTTCTTTGCCACTTTATATTGCTTACCGCCTGTTTCAACTACCGCGTACATCTTATACCTCCTTATTGAAATAGACGGTTATAGTAGCATATGCAAATTTTACCGTCAAGTGATTTAAACTTACTTGAAGTATATATAATCTTTCTGCCGCCTTTCATGGACGTTCCTGAATTCGTCGTACATCCGCTCGTATTCCAGCACCCTCTTGACCATAGGGTCGTCCACCCTGTCAAAATGGGTCATGTATTCCTTGAATTCTGTCTCCAGGGCCGGCAGGTCTTTATTCAGGCACTTCAAGAGAAGGTTAAAGTCGTCTTCCGACGCTTCGGCTATCTTCTTCTGCATCAGCCGGTCAGCCATCCGGTTTTGATAGTCGATGAACTGGGCCGGGTATTTTTCCATGAGGAATTTAGTGAAGCCCCAACTCTCCGCGTAGCCGTCCAGCATGGACTGGTAATTGAGGCCCGAGAAGCTTCCCCTTTTAAAATTTGTAATGAATTCGAGCGGATTTATCCTGTTCTTATCGCTCATCTCCTGGTATCCGGCAAGGAACCGCTCGTTGATCGTTCCGATGGGAGAAGTCATGCAATAGACGGCTATCCCTTCCGCCAGCCAGGAATTCGATACACTCATCTCAAGGTCTTCATAATAGTTCTTCTTCATCTTGTAGAGGTCCTTGAAGACGTCCTCTATCTTTTCCTGGTTCTTACTTTCCAGCGCATCCAATATCTCTTTCTCTTTGGCGGCCATCTTATCTTTATCGACAGGCGGCCTCGAGGTAACAACGCCCTGCAGGCCCCAATTGTGGAATATCTCGTGTGTGAACTCATGCCGCATTACTTCGAACGTCTCGTCAAGAGCTATCCTCTTGTGCAGGTCGTACCATTTCCACAGGACATCCTTTTGCTCTTTAGCGTAACCCTCGACGGTGATCTGCCAGCCGCCGTCGTTGAGCTTTGCCTTTTCGCCTTTCGCGTGTTCATCGATGGCGTTGCAGATACCTTCTATGTAATCACGGTATAGTTTTTCGAACCTGGTCCCCCATCCGTTATATATGAAGAGGGTCCTGTCGTCCGGGTCAAAATAACCCAACGCGTACATCGGCCCGAGAGACGCGACGGTGTATTTGATATAATCCGCGGGGTCATCAAAAAGTATCACGAAGTTCTGGCCCTCCTGCGCTCTATTCTTGAAGAGGCCGAAAAATTTCATATATATTTCCGTGAATTGATTGTCCAGTTCTTTGGTATAGTGCTTTATCCAGACCGGGTTGGCATCTGTCAGTAAAGTGAAATTATCTTTTTTATATACCGACATCTTCGGAAAAAGTTTTTTCAGGCGCTCTTCCGTATCCACGCTCTCCTTATTGCATACGGGCGAAGCGATGAGGTGGTCGATATCTTTTCTGTCAACACCCATCTCCATGTTGCCTCCGCCCTCGTTAAAAGCCATCGTTATCTTATCTTTATCCACATCGACGATCTCACCGTCCAGGATTACCCCGCTCGTCTTCTTGACGACAATTTTATTTTTATACGTCCAGAGCGCAGCGCTCGCGTCCTTAAACTCTACGTGATCGATCTGGCTTTTGAGTAAAACGTATTTGTTCCCTTTTGATTCCACTTCATATTCATTTTCGCGCTTCGCGATGAGCTTCCCGCTTATTACGCTTCCATGCTTGAGGTAGATCGTTATTCCTTCGACAGGTTTCTCCTCCGGGGAAATATCCTTTGCATTCTCGACCTTACCGGACTCATATTTCTTTTTGAATTCTTCGAGATTGCGGACGGCGCCCTTTTGCACGGAAGTTGCTTTTTCGGCCAGTTCGGCGACTTTCGTATTTAACTTAAGGTCTGTCTGGCAGGCCTTCTTGAAAGCCGGGATGCCAAAGACTATCGCGGCGACAAGAACGGCTAAAAGCAGTATTTTCCACATAATGCCCTCTTATCTGCTGACCCGGACAGCGCATCTTCTCATTGCCAAACGCGCAATCTTCGTCGACTCGTTTCCTTGCCCGCCCTTTTCATACAGATATGCCAAAAATTCGAGCATTTTCGGATAATCCGGAGGGTTAAGGCTCAATTCTTCTTTCACTTCTTTTATAGCCTCCTCACGATGTCCCTTTTTATCGCAGATAACGGCCAACGCCTGGTGAACATACGGCATTGAGGCGTCTTGCCTTAGAAGCTCCTTAAATTCTGCGGCGGATTTATCCATATCTCCCAAACTGTAATATGCGTGAGCGAGGTTAAACCTTGCCCGTTTATGTGTCGGGTCTATGCGAAGCACTTCCTTATATTCGCTTATGGCCGGCTTCAGGTTATCATCTTTGCTGTATAAATATCCGATATTGTAATGCACATCGGCGTCTTCCGGGTGATTTGACACCATCATCTTTAAAAGCGCCCTGTCGTCTTTCAGGCAAAGAGTCGATCTGTAAGACGAAAAGGCGCAGAGAACCAAAACTATGGCGAATGCCGTATAGCAGAGAACCTTGCGAACCGGCGGCATCTTGAACGTCAAGCGCGTAAAGAATAGAGACAGGAAAGCAAGAATACCTACGATCGGAAAGACTAAAAACCTGGAACCCATCAGCGTAGCAGTTAATAAAATAGGAACGAACGCAATAGCCGCCCATCCAAGAAAAAATACCTCATCTTTACGCGAAGTTCCGTATTTCAAAACATACCATATTAAAAATAGAGCCAGGGCCGCGACAGAAGCCGCACCCGCAAAATCCAGCGGGGGGACAACCGGTATCTTCAATGCCTGGATCTCTATCCCAAGCGGGAATATCATCGATTTAACATAGAACGGGATGCTTTTAAACGTCATCAAGAGCGTCGTCGGCAACGGAAGGCCTGCAGGATCCCTCACGCACACCCAGCCTAACGGCCCGAAAACAAAATTACGCGTCCACGCATAAAGGAATAAGACAAGTACGTAAGGGGTATAATCTTTTATATTTTTGAATAACGTCTTCAGGTTGAATTTTGATATAACGCAATATCCATACCACATCAATAGAGGTATAAAAAAAATGGCCGATTCTTTGGACAAGAGAGCGAATGCAAACATCGATACTGAGCCTGCATATAGGATAATACGCTTTTTTTCAGATACGGCATCCATAGCCTTCTTAAACATGATAAATGCCGATAATAAGAATATTAAAACCATGAACTCCGTTATCGCGCTTATCCAACTAACGGCCTGAGCCGTAACGGAATGTGATATAAAAAGGAGCGCCGATAAAAGAGATGCCGTCCTGGATCCGGAGATATCCCTGATAAACGAATAAAGAAGCAGCGACGCCAGTGTAAGGAACAGGATATTAATAAGATGGAACATCTTCGCATTTAATCCCCAGACTGCGTATTCAAGGGAAAAGAGGGCCATGTAGAATGGACGATAATATAGAGATTGCCGTGGCGAGGCGGATAGGCGCCACATATCCGTTACGAAATATGCGGGAATATATTCAGCGTTTTTGATATATGGATTATTTACGATTAGATGGTCGTCATCCCATACAAAGCCGAAGCCGAGGGTGTAGGAATAGAGTGCCGCCGCGAAAACCGCGATAATAAATACAACTATGCACTCCTTAAGAAACTCACTTTGGGCTTTCACTTCTGCTCGATCTTCAGATCCTCGATGTGAAGGTTCGGGTCCTCTATCACGCGTATATTCTTCCTGAACCTTCGCTCGAGAGGCTTTACCATATTCCGTTCCGGTGCGGATACATAATATGCAACTTCCGGATTAAGCGAAACAAAGACATCTCTTGACTTTGTTTCCATGAGGAAGTGTTCCAGCTTACGCATCAACTCAAGAGATATCGTGGGAACGGATTTGACTATGCCGCGGCCGTTGCAGTAAGGGCATTTCTGGTAACTCTTGCCTTCGATCGATTTTCTCATCCTCTGCCGGGTCATCTCGACCAGGCCGATGCTCGAGATGTTCAGGATCTTCGTCTTTGCCTTATCGCTCTCGAGATGCCTCTCCAGCGTTTTGAAGACGGTCCTCCTGTGATCGGCTATCTCCATATCTATAAAATCTATGATGATGATGCCGCCGAGATCGCGGAGCTTAAGCTGCCTCGGCACTTCTTCGGCAGCCTCGATATTGGTCTTGAATGCGGTATCCTCTAAGTTTCGCTTCCCGACGAATTTTCCAGAATTCACGTCGATCGCGACGAGCGATTCGGTCTGGTCGAATATCAGGTATCCGCCCGACTTCAACTGCACGATCCTGTCGTAGATCTTCGTCACCTGTTTTTCTATGTCAAATTTTTCGAAGAGAGGGGTCCTTTCATCGTGGAGCCTTAACCGTGGCCTCAGGTGAGGGGCGAGTATCCGCAGGAACCTCGATACCCTTTTAAAATCACCTCTCGAGTCGATCTCTAATTTCGCGACGTCGCTGGTGAATATGTCTCTCGCAACCCTGAGGACCAGGTCATATTCCTGGTGTATGAGCTGGGGAGGCCTTGTCCTCTTTGCCCTCGCCTTTATATGCTGCCAGAGGTTCAGGAGGTACCGTGACTCTCTGAAGAAGTCTTTCTGGCTGGCGCCTTGAGCGGCCGTCCTGATTATGAAGCCGATATCTTTCGGCAGTTTCAGCTCTTCGATTATTTTGCGTATCCTGTCCCGCTCTTGTCTCGATTCTATCCTCTTGGAGAGGCCGATATGATTATCGAACGGCATTAATACGAGGAATCTGCCCGGTATGCTTATATGCGTCGTGAGCCTGGCACCCTTGGTGCCGATGGGCTCCTTCACCACCTGGACCACGACCTCATCGCCTTTCCTGAGAAGTTCGGTTATCGATGGAAGAGGCTTCTGTTTCTCCATCTTCTCTATCTCTTCGTCGGAACCCTCTTCCAGAAGTTTCTCGTAGCTTGCGACACCGGTTACTACATCGGCCACGTAAAGAAAACCGTTCTTCTCGAGCCCCAGGTCCACGAAGGCCGCGCCCATACCGGGCAGGACGGACTCCACCCTGCCCTTGTAGATGTTGCCGACGAGGTTCACATAATCCGGCCTCTCTACATAAAACTCTTCTATGCGCTTATTCTCTAATATTGCCACTCTCTTTTCGTGCTGCGCTATGTTTATGAATATCTCTCTCTGCATTCTAACCTATCTCCTCGGCGCCGGTCAGCCTTATCCCTTCCGGCAATTGTTCGTTTAAAAGCTTTATGACCCTTCCCGCCTCTACGGGCTCGTCCATGCAAATTATCGCTTCTTCGTGATCACTTTCAAGGCCCAATTTCAGCGCCCTGGCTATGCTCATTTTGAGGTGCGGACTGAAACCCTTGGTGATTGTAACGGGAAGGCCGGCCCTACGCAGGGCCCTTTGGAATAACCTTATCAAATCGAGATGCGAAACAAACCGCATATCCGCGGTCTTCTGGAATATTATTTTTATCTTTATCTCGTATTTTCCTTTTTCTTAGAGAGTTTTTCCGGCGTCTTCATCATCGTGAAAGCCGGAGAGTAAATATTTTCGGACTTGGGCGAGCTCTTAATCTCCTGATCACCTGACATCAGATTGACCGTTATGAAAAATATGAGCTCGGTTTTCTGTTTTGTCGTCGCTTTATGTGAAAATAACAATCCCAGGTAAGGGACATCGCTCAGGACATCGCCGATAAACGGCAGTTTTGTCCGTGTATCGACGTTGTTCTCTTTTATGAGGCCGCCTATGAAGATCGTCTGAGCGTCCTTTATCATGACCTGGGTCTTGGCCGAGCGCATGGAAAATACGGGCGCCACTATGCCGCTTGTCGCGTCGAGAGTGTCATACCGAAGAAGGTCGGTTATCATGGGCTCCAGGTCCACAACTATCTCGTTAACATCATTTATGTGCGGCGTAACTTTAAGTATGATCCCCAGGTCATGCGGGTCATATCCGGTTATTTCCATCTTGCCGGTCGAAGAGTTCCTCTCGTATTTCGGCATGTTAAGCGTCTGGCCGACGTTTATCAGGGCTTCGTGGTTGTTCAGAGTAGCTATTCGTGGATTTGATACTACGTCGGTATTTGATCTCGATTTCAGCATCTCCAGAACAGCGCTGAACTGCGTAAAATCGAGCGTCCCGAACGTGAACTGGTCCTTTGTGGCAAACGGAAACGCCATGATGCCGGTTTCGATGGATGGAAAGTCGTCTNNCAACCGTTGCTGTTTGCGGACTAGTGGTAAGGACCTGCGGGAAGTAATTCTGCCCTGTTTGGTCCTTCCCAAATCCGGACTTGAACTGCTCAAACGGGAACGTGATCGGCCTCTTTGCACCTGACGCGCTTATCTTGACATTCCAGTCTATACCGAGCTTTTCGCTGTCGTCGAGCGTCGTCTCGATCACTCTTGCCTCGATCAGGACCTGCTGGGTCTTCTTATCAAGCCTGGATATTATCTGGCTTATCTTGTAAAGGTTCGTCGGGATATCCGTAACGATGACGGTATTCGTCCTTTCGTCATACGTCACCTTGCCTTTTTCGCTCACGATATTCTTTATGGAATCGACTATGTCCTTGCACTTACTGTAATTAAGGTTATAAGCTTGGGACGCCAATTCTTCCTGTTTCAGCTGGCTTACGGTAACGACCCTGATTATATCGCCTTCCCTCTCGTAAGCGAACCCGTAATTCCTCAAGATTATATCGAGCGCCACCTTCCACGGCTTATTCGTCAATTTCAGGTCGACCACGCCCTTGACATCGGGAGCCGGCACAATATCCACCCCGGATACTTCCGATATATAGGCAAGGACCGTTTTGATGTCGGCTCCTTTAAAATTGACCGTAACATTGCCGGGCTCGACCGCCGCAGGTTTTTCCTCGGCCTTCTCCTCAGCCTTCTTCTCTTCCGCTGGAGGTTGGGCAGGCGGATTCGCTGGATTAGCCGCGGCCGGCGTTTCACTCGCAGCCTTCTCCGGCGACACCGCGGCTGGCGTCTCACTCGCAGCCTTCTCCGGCACCGGATTGGCAACAGGCGCTACGCTTTCTTGCGGTTTCTGAGACTCCTCCGGCGCGGCTGCCTCCTGTTTCTCAGCTGGAGTTGCCGGTTTATTATCCTGCGAAAATAATGGGCCGCTTAAACAAAATAATAGAATTAATATGAAAAGGATCATGCCATTTTTATNNTGCCTCCTTCTTCAGACATCTTGACGGTATATTCCGTACCGCTGATATTAAGCACTACCGAATCTTTCATGATCTTTTTAACCTCGACTTCCCCTACTTTAAAATTTTCTTTTACAAGTTCGCCGTTTATTATAGCAGTCTTATTGCCCGATACAACGCCGGCTATACCTTCCAGCTTAACGTCGTCCACAGAGGCAATTTCAGCGAAAGTAACCTCCCCCGTTGACTTTTCCTGGCCTATCAACGGCACAAGCGGATCGCGTTTGCCGTGCGGATCATATCGAAATTGTTCCGCTCCCGAAGAGGCCGCGATAACAAGCGCCACCGTTGCAAGGCCGAACAGAGTAAGACCTAAGTAATTTTTTTTTCCTGCCATATTACCTGTTCCTCAATAACACGTAAGTCAGTACCAAAAGCTCTACATCGTGTTTTTTGGGCGTTGACTTGTTCTCTTTGACGTGTATATCGGCAACCTTCATGAACCTGTCGGAATTCTCCAGCCCGGATAAAAATTTTCCCAACTCATGGTAGCCGGACTTTGCGCTTATGAGTATCGGTATTTCCTGATATATCTGTTCCGGTCCACCTTCCTGCTTAGACTGGAGCGGAGTTATACCGACTATCTTCACGCCCGACTCTTTTGCCATACCAGAGAGGTTTTCCAGGAGCTTCGGTACCTCCTGCTCAACCGGCAGCATCCGCTCGTAGCTATCGATCTTGTCGCGGTATTGGTCGACCTGTTTTTTCAAAGCGCCGGTCCCGGAAACATCACGCTCGGCTGCGCTGACTGCACTGCGAACTTTGCTCACCGCATTATAGGTCTTTGCTGTATTATGTATCTGCGGCAGAAGAAGAAAATTGACGTAGACATATATCAGGCCTAAGACGGCCGCCGCGGAGATAAGG
>PLLL01000038.1 GCA_003141235.1 Dehalococcoidia bacterium | reverse complement strand
GGCATCGTCCTCGCCGGCGGCGGGGCGATTCTCGACGGCCTCCCGGAGATCGCCGAGCAGATCTTCGACCTGCCGATTCGGCGGGGGATGCCCACGGGCGTCGGCGGGGGCCTGGTGGATCACGTGAACAGCCCGGCGTTCGCCACGGCCGTCGGCCTCGCGCTGCGCGCTCACGCGCAGTCACTGCGCGAAACTCCGGCCGAAGGCAGCGGCCTGTGGTCGGCGTTCAGCGGAAAGTTCCAGCGGTGGTGGCAGGAGTTCATCCAGTAGGTCATGGAGCGCAACTGGGCATGAGTCAACATCGAGAATCGCCGATGGTGCACGCCACGCGCACGACTCCTCTCGACCAGCGCCGGCCGGCGCTGCCGCCCGAGCGCGGCACCGGCGCGCGGGGCGAGACGTGGCTTCCTGACGGGACCGTGACACGGATGCCGCTCCGGACGCGGCTGGCATTGATCCGGCCGCGGATGTTGAAGGCGCAGACGGGCAGGGCCGGACGACCCTGACCTGCCGGCGGATCGGGGCGCCCGGCGCCCGGCAAGAAATCCACGAACGAACCGTAGTTACCTGACGGCGCGAGACCTGGAGGCGTGAATGGCGAACGTGCAGCACCTGATCCCCGGCAGCGACGCTCTCGCAGATTCGCTGCGGATCCAACTTGGCGAGGACCCGCGGCGCCTGGGCGCGCGGATCAAGGTGATCGGCGTGGGAGGCGGAGGAAGCAACGCCGTGAACCGGATGGTACGAACCGGCTTCACCGGCGTCGAGTTCATCGTCGCCAACACCGACCTGCAGGCGCTCCGCATGTCGCACGCGCCCATCAAGGTGCAAGTCGGGGAGAAGCTGACCAAGGGACTCGGCGCCGGCGCGGATCCTGTCGTCGGTCGCGCGGCCGCCCTCGAGGATACCGAGCGCCTGCTCGAGGTCCTCGACGGTGCGGACATGGTCTTCGTGACGGCCGGCATGGGCGGCGGCACGGGCACTGGCGCCGCTCCGGTGGTGGCGAGCCTGGCGAGCGAGATCGGTGCGCTGACCATCGCCGTCGTGACCAAGCCGTTCATCTTCGAGGGGGGCCGCCGAAACCGACAGGCCGAACAAGGGTTGGCCGAGCTTCGCCAGTCCGTCGACAGCGTCATCACGATTCCGAACGAGCGCCTCCTGTCGGTCGATCGCGGCCTCACACTGCTCCAGGCGTTCGAGGCGGCAGACGACGTGCTGAGACAGGCGATCCAGGGGATCTCCGACCTCATCCTGGTGCCGGGGCTGATCAATCTCGACTTCGCCGACGTGAAGGCCATCATGAAAGACGCCGGGCCAGCCTGGATGTCTATCGGTAAAGGTTCCGGTCAGAACCGCGCCATCGATGCCGCCAAGGAAGCATTGGCCAGCCCGCTGCTGGATGTTTCTATCTCTGGTTCAAAAGCCGTTCTGTTCAATGTTGTCGGCAGCAGCAACCTCACCCTGTTCGAGGTCAACCAGGCAGCCGAGGTAATTAAACAGGCTGTTGACCCGGAGGCGAATATCATCTTCGGTGTGGCCAATGACGCCACCACGGAGAACGAGATAACGATTACGCTGATAGCCACCGGCTTCCAGGCCAAGCTGGGAATGGGGAAAGCCAATGAGGAAGATCAGCAGCTTAACAACATCCTCAAGAACATGAAGACCGAAGAGGAGCTGGATATGCCTTCCTTCCTGCGCCGCCCGCTGTTCAGTAAGCGGAGAGATATTGCACCACCTGTCAACGATATGTCTCGCGAGCCGGCAAGGCAGCAGCGACATTTCCAATAGGTTTACGGCAAGGCTAGTTAAAGTTAAATAAGCATAAGGTATCAGGGCAAGTTATAAGCCTTCCCTTACGGAAGGTAGATTTAAACACTGATATAAAAGCGGCTGCGGGCTTCTTTCGCCCGCAGCCTTTCCGTTGCTGATACAAGAATTGTCATTGCGAGGAGTCCCGACATGTCAGGCCGACGTGGCAATCTCTAACGCTGTACTAAACCCCGTCTATGAGATTGCTTTGCTTTCACGGCTATGCAAGAGTTTCACCCTCACCCTTGGTACCTCTCCCATCAAGGGAGAGGGGTATAAGGAAGGACGACATAGCGGGGAATGGTCTCGCAATGACGAATCGCATTATACTGAATATCGAACTCTCTGTTTGACAAACCTATGACTATCCCGCTATCCTGATACTGGCGACTTCATCGCCGGATATTTTTTCAAGAATTACCCCCTATTATGAGAGTTATTGCGGGCACCGCCAAGGGACACCATTTAAAGTTCCCTACAGGAACGAAGACACGACCAGCCACCGACCTGGTACGCGGCGCTATTTTTTCTATCCTGGAAAATACCGATAACGGCTGGGCAGAGGTACTGGATTTGTTTTCCGGCAGCGGCGCCCTGGGTATTGAGGCGCTGAGCCGCGGCGCCGGCTGGGTGGACTTTGTTGAAATCGTGCCCAAGTGTTGTGGTATAATCAAGGAGAATCTTGAGACAACACAGCTGGCGGCACAGTCCAAGGTCTATTGCTGCAATGTAGTTCGAGCGATTTCATTTCTCGACAAGGAGTACGATATCATATTGATGGACCCTCCCTATACCAACCACAATATAGGTACCGTCATTGAACAGCTGGCAGCTTCAAAGCTAGTCGGAACAAACACTACGGTAGTAGTGACTCATTCACCACGGTTGACCCTTAGCCCGACCTATGATTGTATAAAGATGATTAAAGAACACCGGCATGGTGATAGCTGTATTTCGATATACCGGAAGGAGATCAGGCCTTGATTACCGCTCTTTACGCAGGCAGCTTTGATCCGATAACCAACGGGCATCTTGATATCGCCACCAGGGCTTCAACTCTGTTCGATAAAGTAATCCTCGGTATATTTGCCACGCCTGATAAACGCCTCCTTTTCTCTACGGAAGAAAGAGTAGACCTGGCCCGCCGCGCCGTGGCCCATCTGAAAAAAGTGGAGGTCAGGTCATATTCCAATATCACCATTGATTTCGCTAAAGAGGTAGGCGCCAAGGTCATGGTGCGCGGTTTAAGAATGGTCGGTGATTTTGAATGGGAATTTGAAATGGCGATGATGAACAAGCTTCTCTCCCCCGATTTGGAGCTTGTCTGCTTCATGGCCAGTCAGCAATACCAGTTCTGCAGTGCCAGCCTGATAAAAGAGGTCGCCAGCCTGGGCGGCGATATCAGCGGACTTGTTCCCAAACATGTCGTCGAGGCGCTGAAAAGGAAGGGCGTGACCCCTTCACGTTAGTGAATCAAGAAAGTCTATATTTTTTACCTGTCTTTTTCGAGCGTTCAGTAAATATTCAGGAGGGAGATTGAATGGCTTACAAGATTACGGATGAATGCATCAGCTGCGGAGCCTGCGAGCCGGAATGCCCGGTCCAGGCTATCAGCGAGGGAGAAACGTCTTACAAAATCGACCCCAAGAAATGTATCGAATGCGTAGGACACTTTGATTCTTCCCGATGTGCGGAAGTCTGCCCGGTAGGCGCCCCGGTGCCTGACCCGGCCCATCCCAGAAAATAATAACGTAAAATCAGGTCTAATAACAGCATGAGACGGGTCCTTCTTTCAATCGGAGAGGGTCCCGCCTCATCTTTGTATTTCCTTCAGAATTTAACTGATTGGCTGTTCCTGTACTGTATGGTGCGTGTCGGTGGGGTATTTCGCCGGTGATTACAGCCCTACTGGAAAAATGAGCGTACAGAGTCGAACTCGGAAGGCAGGAAACCCAATACAATCGGAAAGCCGTTGAGAAGAAATCCCGCTAGTAAAGATTGATTAAAGACATCGCTGATACCCAGGAATTTTATCCACATGGTCAGCACCGCACCGCAAAAGACGAACCCCAGGAATAATCCCAGGATAGCACCACCCAGATGGTTAATCCAGCCCAGCATGACCGCAGAAAGAGCCCATTTAATCAGCTTAGCCAGTACCACAGCTATTATCATTACGGCTATCAGGATGATGGCAAAGGCTACGACTTTAGCTATTCCAGGGTCAGAAATAAACGACAATATCCCGGCTAATGAATCGGAGAAACGGCCAGCCAGAACCACGCCGACAATTACCCCGGCTAAAGTAAAAAGCATCTTGATAATCCCAGCCTTTAAACCAAAAAAGACGGGAACGACGATAAGCACAATAATAACGATATCCAGCCAGTTCATTACGTGACCTCGCTTACGGGTGTTTCAAGATTATACTACTCGTAATGCAGGGCGTCAATGGGGTTCAGCCGGGCGGCCCTCATGGCCGGGTAAACGCCGGAGGCAAGACCGATGCATACCGAGACAATAATGGCCAGGAGAACGATACCGACACTTACCGCAGACGGAATCGAATAGCCGAGGGCTTTCGAGACTATAGCAATCAGCCATGATACGCTCCATCCTCCAATGATGCCGATGATCCCACCGGAAAGGCTTAACATGGCCGCCTCCAAAAGGAACTGGAGGAGGATATCCTTGCGTTTGGCGCCGACGGCTTTACGGATACCGATTTCCCGTGTACGTTCGGTCACCGACACGAGCATAATATTCATAATGCCGATGCTGCCGACTATCAGCGAGATACCGGCAATAGATCCAAGAAGTATGGTTAATATTAAAGTGACCTGCTTTACCGCGCTTAGCATTTGCTCCTGGGTCATGATTTGAAAGTCTTCTTTACCTTCTACGGTGATACGATGACGCTGCGTCAATAGCGTGGTAATGTCCGCGGATACGATATCGGCTACATTAGTGTTTGATATCTGGACAGTAAGCTGCTGGATAGCATCCTCTCCTCTTACCATCCTGCCCGGAAAAAGCCTTGACTGATATGTGGTTATCGGCATGATGACCACCGAGTCCGTGCTGACGCCCATCATTTGGCCGCCCTTTTTCTCCAGCACCCCGATGACGGAGAACTGGCGCCCGTTTACCTTGATCTTTTTCCCAACAGCACTATCAGTACCGAACAGGGTTGCGGCTACCTTATTCCCTATTACCACTACCATATCCATAGCGGCGACATTCTTTGCGGTAATAAACTGCCCCTCGGCGGTGGGATAGTTAAGCGCCGTCTCGAATTCCGGCGTGGTCGCTTCGACAATACCGAGAGTACTGTCGCTGGCAGTGGACACCTCGACATAGTTTTCTATGGTCGGAGCCACGGCTATAACCGAAGGAACACGCTCGGCAATCGCCTGAACATCAGACATCGTAAAACTATAGGCCGGGCTGGCCATGGACATCATCCCCTGGACACCGGGCGTCTTCGAGGATAGATAAATCAGATTGGTACCCATGTCTGTGATAGAAGACGTGATGGAAGCTTCCGCCCCCCGCCCTACCGACATTAATGTTATAACCGAGCCCACGCCGATGATAACACCAAGCATGGTAAGTGAAGAGCGGAGCTTATTGGCATTAAGCGAACGCAGCGCGATAAAAAATGACTCGATTATTTTCACGGTTCAACTCCTGGTTGGTTCCGGTGGTTCACACGTTTTCGCCCCGGTAAGTTTGTCCTCGATAATCTGCCCATCGAGGAGCCGCACGATGCGTTTGGTCTGGGCGGCGATATCCATCTCGTGCGTGACCATCACGATAGTGATACCGTCACGGTTAAGCTGGCAAAATATCTGGATAATCTCGTTAGCGGCTTTGGTATCCAGGTTGCCGGTAGGCTCATCGGCCAGGATAAGAGAGGGATTGTTTACTAAAGCGCGGGCGATGGCTACCCGCTGCTGTTCGCCGCCGGAAAGCTCCGAGGGTTTGTGGTTGGCGCGCGCCTTCAGGCCGACCCGCTCCAGCGCCTCAAGCGCCCGTTTACGTTTCTGGCTGGCGCCGCCGTAAATAAGCGGCAGTTCCACGTTGGCTACAGCCGCTGTCCGGGGTAAGAGATTATAGCTCTGGAAGACAAAACCTATCTTCCGGTTTCTCATTTCCGCCAGCCGGTTATCGTTGAGCTGGCTGACATCTTCCCCTTCGAGAAAATATTTCCCGGAGGTGGGCTGGTCTAAAAAGCCCATGATATTCATCAGCGTAGACTTGCCCGAGCCGGAGGCGCCGACGAGTGCTACCATCTCGCCCGCCTGTACCTTCAGGCTTACCTCTTTAAGAGCAGGAACTTCTATCTTGCCCATCTGGTAAATCTTGCTTATTTTTTCCAGTTCAATCATATCTTTAACCTGCATTATTATAGACATCATCCATCTCTAGAACAGGCCGGAGCCCGATGATGACGCCTTTACCTCGACGACGACCGTTTCCCCTTCTTTCAGTCCGCTGACGATTTCAGCCTTTATCCCGTCATCCAGACCGACCACTACCACCCTCTCCTGAATTTGAATATCAGATTTCACTTTAACTACCGATTGTCCCCGGCTGTTTTTGGTGACGGCCCGGCTCGGTACGATAAGAACATTTTCATGCTTCGCTGATACGATATCCGCCGAAGCGCTCATACCAACCATGATTCCAGAGCCATCCGGTACGTCCAGGCTTATTTTAACTTCATAGAGGACGATACCCCCCACCTCTACCGGCACGGGATACACGGCGGTAACCTTACCTTTGAAAACATTATCGGGCAAAGCATCCACCTTGACAGCCGCCTCCTGCGCCAGTTTGACCGACGGTATATCAATTTCATCTACTTCAATAACCAGCTCAAGGAAATCAGGATTGACTATATTGATTATCGGCGTCGGCGACAATGAAGGCGAGGCTACATTATCACCTTCTTTGGCCAGTACCGATGCAATCACACCGTCAAACGGGGCAACGATAGTCGCCTCATCAAGCTGCTTCTGGGCGTCTACCAGAGCCTGGTTGGCCAAATCCACCGCCTGCTGGGCTTGCTTAACCGTCTGGGCGGTTGACGCAACCTGCATTTCCTGCAGAGCGACATTTTTCCCAAGGTCATCGATGTTTTTCTGCGCCAGGACAACGGAAAGCTCCGCTGCCGCCAGCTGCTCTTTCTTAAGATTGACCTGATTGGTATCATAGCCGGCCAGCGCGTTATCATAGGCCGCCTGCGCGGTAGCTAACTGCTCTTTAGCGCGGTCGAAGGCGAGAATCCAGGTATCTACATTGCCGGTGGTCTGCTGCGACATGCGCTGAACATATTCATACCAGGTTTTAGCCTCATTGAGGCTGGCTGCTACAGCGGTATAGTCAACTGCCGTGATACCGGCATTCAAATTAATTTGCGCCGTGTCACGGGCTATCTGCGCATTTAAAAGCGCCAGCTTCGTTGAATTTCCCGAGTTCTTCAGGTTTTCCAGGGTATTTTCCGCATTACGCTGGGCAAGCTGCGCCTGCATCAGCGTACCCTCTGCCTGTGTCAGAGACATCTGCGCTTGCTTGAGAGCGAGATCCAGTGAATGGGTATCGAGCTTCGCCAGAACATCGCCGGTTTTAACTTTATCTCCCTCTTTGACGACTATTTTGCTGACCTTACCGGCGCTGCCAAAGGTCAGCCGGGCCTCACGGGAGGTCGCAATTTTACCGTTGCCTGACACGCTGAGCGTCAAATTTCCGCTCGTCACAGCAACCTGCTGCTGGGTAAGCCCGCTGGTTGTTCCGCTGCATGCTGTTGTCCCCAGCAGCCCCGCCAGTAAAATAGTCAAAATAATACCTGTGTAGATTTTCATTTTCATCAGATTCCTCCGGGATTCCTGGACCAGCTACAGGTAACAAAAAAGACCCGCGGGACTAGGCTCCCGGGGGTCTTTACCGCTGCCTTATTTAACCAGCCCGGCCTACCTTTTAAAGTCGGCCTGTTCCAAGCAATTAATATTACATTATAGAGGTATTAGCTTTGTTTTGTCAAGATTTCGCCGCTTCTCCCAACTCCTTAGCCCGGTTGTAGGCCGCTTTAACGGCATCTTCCACGAGCTTGCTAAAGCCACCATTTTCAAAGACTTTCAGCGCGGCTTCCGTCGTGCCGCCGCGGGAGGTAACATTGCGGCGCAGATCGGCGGGCGGCTGGCCGGACTGCTCTAACAGGTGGGCCGAACCCAGCATCGTTTGCGATACCAGTGTTTCAGCTTCCTGACGCGGTAATCCTATCTTTACAGCCGCTTCAATCAAAGCTTCGGCGAGCAGGAAAACATAGGCCGGGCCGCTGCCGCTGACCGCGGTGACCATGTCGAGATATTTTTCATCGTCGAAGTAAATCTCTTTACCCATAGCGCCCAGGATAGCCCGCGCGCTGTCTTTCTGGTTCTTCGTGACTTCCGATGTAGCCGTCCAGCCGCTGGCGCCGTAGCCGATACGGGCGGGGGTGTTGGGCATAGAGCGGACAATGCGCTGATGCGCCAGACCCTCCCCTATTTTGCTGATTCTGACACCGGCCATAATGGATAATACAAGCTGGGTTGCTTTAAGATTACCTTTCAAATCCGGCAGAATTTCCGTCAGCGTTTGCGGCTTGACTGCGAGGACGATAACATCTTTACCGGCTACCGCTTCCCTGTTGCTTCCCGTCACGACCACGCCGTACTTGTCTTTAAGCGACTGGAGACGCTCTTGACTGACGTCGCTGACACAAATATCAGCGGGCGTGCAGAGTTTCTTTTCTATTAACGCCGCCAGAATGGCCTCGCCCATATTGCCGCCGCCGATAAAAGCTATTTTCATGATATTTAAATCCATCCCCCATGACCCCCTTTCCTTCGGCTGGCTTAGGACAAGCTCTTTACTAAAGGAAGGGGAAAATTCGGTAATACAAAATCCCTCTTAGTCTCCCTTTACGAAAGGGAGAAAGTAACCTCCACATTTTATAAAGGGGGAAAGAGGGGGATTCTGTCCCGTGCCTCGATGTCCCCTCACTTAACTACAATGTTAACCAGTTTTCCCGGTACATATATTATGTTAACTACCTGTTTGCCTTCGAGGAAGGGCTTAACTTTATCCTGGTCGGCAGCCAGTTTTTTCGCCTCTTCAGCAGAGATAGAAGCAGGAACAGTTACCCTTTCCCGCAGCTTGCCGTTCACCTGAATCACTAAAGTAATTTCTTCTGTCTTGGTTAGCGATTCGTCCCAATCCGGCCAGCGCTGGTTATGGATGCTGTAGGCGTAGCCCAACTTCTGCCAGATTTCCTCGGCCAAATGCGGGGCCGTCGGCGCCAGCATAAGGAGCAACGCTTTAACTGAGGTTTTCCACTCCTTTACTGACGCACTACCCGATTCTTTGACTTTACCCAGGTAGTTAGAAAATTCCATAAGCGCCGCCACCATAGTGTTGAAATGGAGCCTCTCGACATCCTCGGTTACTTTTTTTATGGTCTGGTGGGTCAGGCGTACAAGCTCTTCATCGCCGCCGGAGCCTTTAGAGCTGTATTCATCGAGCGCCAGGTTCCAGACGCGGTTGAGCCACCGGCTCATGCCGGAGATGCCGCTGTCGTCCCATTCCCCACCCTGGTCCCAGGGGCCGAGAAACATCAGGTAAGCCCGTACGGTATCAGCTCCCAGGTCGCTAACATACACATCCGGATTGACGACGTTCCCCTTGGACTTGCTCATTTTCTGATGGTCGGCGATGATAATGCCCTGGTTGAACAGCTTCGTAAAAGGCTCACCGAAATCGACCAGCCCCATATCCCTTATCGCCTTGATAAAGAAACGGGTATAAAGCAGGTGCATCACGGCGTGCTCGGCGCCGCCGGTATAGATATCCACCGGCAGCCAGTGCTTGACGGCCTTCGGGTCGAAAGCTGCTTTATCATAATGGGGACTGCAATAGCGCAGGAAATACCAGCACGAGCACATAAAGCCATCGAGGGTGTCCGTCTCGCGCTTGGCCGGCCCGCCGCACCTGGGGCAGGTGGTATTAATGAATTTTTCATTATATTTCAGCGGCGATTCGCCCGTTGGCCGGAAATCAGCAGTTTCCGGCAGCATTACCGGCAGGTCTTTTTCCGGCACGGCGACGATGCCGCACTTAGGGCAATGAATCATGGGGATTGGCGGGCCCCAATAGCGCTGGCGTGAGATTAGCCAGTCGCGGATTTTATAGCTGACAGTGCGTTTGCCCCACCCCTTCTCCTCCAGGTATATGGAGACAGCCTCGATGCCCTTCTCGCTGGGCAAGCCGTTGAACTGGGCCGAATTTACCATTTTCCCCGGCTCGATATAGGCCACTTCAAGCTCTTTGCCATCCCAGTCCGGCGGTGAGATGACTACCGGAATTGGAATATTATATTTCTTAGCGAAAGCGAAGTCGCGCTCATCGTGGGCAGGCACAGCCATGACCCCGCCGGTGCCGTAGGATGACAGCACATAATCTGCAATCCAGATAGGCACTTTCTTCCCGTTTAGGCGGTTGATACAGTAAGCGCCGGTGAAAACACCGTCCTTTTCCTTTTCCGTGGAGAGGCGTTCAATTTCCGTGAACTGGCGGCACCGCGCGATGTAGGCCTCTACCTCTGCTTTATGTTCCGGAGTTGTCAGTCTAGCCACGAGCGGGTGCTCCGGCGCCAGCGCCATGAAGGTGACGCCGTAGACAGTATCGGGGCGGGTGGTAAAGATACGGATTTCTTTTTCAGTTACGCCGGGGTGGTCTAGCGCGAAGGAAATCTCGGTGCCGTAGCTCTTGCCTACCCAGTTCCGCTGCATGATTTTAATGCGCTCCGGCCAGTCAATGCCTTCGTGCACCATCAGTTCATCAGCATAGCGGGTAATACGTAATAACCACTGTTCCAGGTCGCGCCGGACGACCTCGGACTCACAGCGCCAGCACTTGCCGTTTTCCACCTGCTCGTTGGCTAAAACGACCTGGCATTTAGGGCACCAGTTGACCGGCGCTTTACCGTGGTAGGCTAAATCGTGTTCAAAGAGTTTGGTAAAAAACCATTGCGTCCATTTATAGTATTCCGGCAGGCAGGTGATGACCTCCCGGTTCCAATCGTAAATACCACCGATGCTCTTGAGCTGGCGGCGCATATTATCGATGTTTTGCATCGTCCAGGTGTTGGGATGGATGCCCCGCTTGATGGCGGCGTTTTCCGCCGGTAAACCGAAGGCATCAAAACCCATAGGATGCAATACGTTAAAGCCCCTCATTCTTTTATAACGGGCAGATACATCGGCCGGGACATAGTTATACCAGTGGCCGATGTGGAGGTCGCCGGAGGTATAGGGGAACATGGTGAGAGCGTACCACTTGGGGCGCGGGTCATTATCCTTTACCTCGTAAAGCTTATCGTCAGCCCACTTTTGCTGCCACTTTTTGTCTAATGTTTTAGAATCATATTTTTCCGCCATAGCTAAACTCCATAACCATATCTTGCAGTCATTTTAGCAATAATAGACATGGTATGTAAATAAACACTGTATTTATATGGTAAACCTCACCCTCTTTTACCGCCCGGTGTTCTGATACTGCTAAATTTCATGATTCCGTAATTATTCGAGGTTGAATTTTATAACTTTTCCATAATTTTCCAGTCATAATATAAATTGAATGAAGAGTGAAAATGATACGCCGCAAAGAAGTAAAACCAATTTATTGTTGAAAAAACTGGCCATGGCGTCCGCCTGGGCTCTGCTGGCCGGCATCACTGTCCTTGTCATATCCGGCTGGGGCATCACTCAAACCGGAGTAATTTACCAACTTACCTTCGGCCTGGTGGACCGGAGGCTGGCCGACGCTATCCACAGGGCCGCTAACGTGCCGGTGGCTTTTTTCTTTCTGTCGCATGTGCTCATTAATATCAAGCTGGCGATATCGCGCCGCCGACCTTCATCAGGATGGTTGGCCAACATCATCCTGATTATTATTGGAGCAGCTCTAATGGCACTAATGGTTTATATGGAATATTTTCGTCCGGGAGGATAAATGATGGCTAAATTTGTGACGATGGCCGCCCTGATAATCATTGTCCTGGTTCCTTTGGCCGCTTGCGCTCAAACGGGCCCTACCGTAATCGGAGGGGAAGTAGAGGCCACGGAATTTATGGGTAAACAACTGACCCCCATCAATCAACAAGACAATAACGCTCTGGCCGGTACCCAGCATATTGATAAGGCAACTTACCAGTTAATTGTGGATGGCCTGGTAGACCAACCTCTGAGCTTGAGCTATGATGATTTACTGGCGTATCCACAAGTGTCCAAGCTCATGAATCTGAACTGTGTAGAGGGATGGAACTTCACGGCCAAATGGACAGGCCCATCTCTTGTTTCCATTCTGGATAGCGTCGGGGTGAAACCCGAAGGTAAGATTTTAATATTCCACACCTCTGATGTCCCCGAGGGCTATACATCTTTAGACCTGGGATATATCCGCGATAACAACATCATTATCGGCATGAAACTAAATGACATCACTTTACCCCAGGAAAGAGGATTTCCGTTCCAGGTGGTCGCGGAAAGCAAATTTGGCTATAAATGGGCTAAATGGGTTACCAGGATAGAAGTGTCCGATAATACCGCCTTTAAAGGTTATTGGGAATCTTATGGTTACAACAATGTCGGAGATGCAAACGGGCCCGCATTTGATAGCGATTCCCCGCAATAACCGTCGCGGCCTGCACAGAAATAGGTTGATTTATAAAAAGTGTAATAAATCATTTTTCGACCTTGCGCTATCCCCTGTTTTCTCTTAGAATAAGATAGCGCTGGCCGAAGTGGCGGAATGGCAGACGCGGCGGTCTCAAAAACCGTTGAGGGGTAACTCTCGTGCCGGTTCGAATCCGGCCTTCGGCACCAGGCAAATGCCAACGCTTTAAGATTGACAAAATAGTACGAACAAATTATAGTGCTTAATGATATTTAGCCCTTATCTTCCTGAAGACAGGCAGTTAAGGTGGGAGGGAAAACTCGTATGAACATGGTAACTATAGTATGTCCCAAGTGCCAGGCGGAAGGTAAGCTTTCGTTAGTCGAGCCCGACTATGTCGGCCCGCGGCGGTGCTGGAAATGCCACGAGTTTTTTACGATAACGATTGTGAATAACCAGGTAAGGTCATCTGAACCTTTGAGTGAAGAGGAATACCAGAAACAGATGCAAGCCAAAGCTGCCAAGGAAGGGAAGCCGAACTTAAATTTTACACAATCCGGTAAGGATGACGATATCCCCAGGCTTACCCCGGAGAGGCGGCGGAACTATAACCAACCTTTAAACCAATCCTCGAATCAACCCTCTACTCAACCCCCTGTTCAGGCAGAACCGGAAAAACCTAAAGCGCCTGCAAATCCGGCGGACAGGTTCCGGACTTTTGTACCGCTGGAAGTTCCAAGCCAGGAAGAACCTAAAAAACCGGCACCTGAGAATCCGGCGCCTAAAAAACTCCCGGACTGGCCCCGGCCTTTCATACCGCCCGCAACATAACATTATTTCTTCTTCAGCTTCTTCTGGCGTTCCTCCTCTTCCCGTTTTACCTTGAGCTCGATGAGCTTAAATACCGTTTTGGCTTTACCAGTTAGAACGAAGTTCTGCATTTTGTGACCTCCCTTAATCTCACTTATCCTCACCAATCTTAACAACCGGTTATAAATATTGGCGTAAAATTAATAAACACCGGATAAAACTGGCCTTAAGAATTCATAAATAATTATGAGGGAAACATTAAGAATGAGCCTGCGAGCGGCTATTGACAACCGGGTTAAATAATTATATAAATAGGCTACGGCAGCACAGGTCTTAGGGAGGCAACATATGGCTAAAACAGAGGCGCTACAACCGGGTTATTGTATTGCGGTTCATCTTATGCCAGATACCGCGCCGGAAAACTGCTATATCGGAGTTGTCGATGTCATCGACGAGCACGGTATACTGATGAACCTGGTTCACTGGGATGAAAAGCTCGATATGCTGGGCGGGTACACGGAGAGCCTGTTCGTGCCCTGGGTGAATATCAAATCCATGCTTATCAATACCGAGAATCAGCCGACGCGCCGGTTCATGTCGGATAGAGCGCTTAAATGGAAGCAACAGATCGACGAGATGTACGGAAAAGGGAAACCCGCTCTGAAGAAATAATAACCGATAGCAATCCTTTTTACCTCAAGCAGATAAAGAACGAAGCTCCGTAGTCATCATCTCAGATGCGGTGATTACGGAGTTTCTTTATGCACCGTAAACAGAGCAGCACCTATAAAGCGGCCGGCATAATTGCCTCATACGCTGACGGATGTTATAATTGACGGGTATACTGGCGAGTTGTGTAGCGGTAGCACGAAGGACTTTGAACTAGCCTCAACACACGCACCATTTAGATACAAGTTGGAAAGCGGTCTGGTAAGCAGTTTTATTAAGTCCAGACGGCAGGGACTCTCCCCATTAACTATAAAGTATTATAGGAGCTATCTTACCAGGGCTGGTGTCGTAGTAGGTTTCAATATTACAGGTCAATCAATCTCACATTACCTTGATTCTCTTAAGTGTTCTACTGGTGGTAAACACGCCTATTATAGAGCATTGAGAGCCTTTTATACGTGGCTATATTCACCCAAGTCTGGGTATGGTCTTAACGTACAAGATAACCCTATTCTTATGGTGGACTCTCCCAAGGTAGGTAAGCGCATACTCCCAAGTCTTACGGAGTCACAGATAGACACGCTTATAAATGGTGCGGATAATTTACGCGATAGGTGCATCGTTAGTTTATTAGCTGATAGTGGTATAAGGTTATCGGAATTAACCAGCATCAAGATTAAAGACATAGACTGGGACTCTTATACTCTCACCATCATAGGCAAGGGTAACAAACAGCGCAGAGCACCATTCACTGACCAGACTGCTGGGTTACTCAAGGCCTACTTAAGCGGTAACGGCCACCACAGGGTTAATATATGGGGGATTAATTGGAACGGCGTACAGAAGATGTTAAGGACACTAGGATATAAGACTGGTATCAAGTGCAACGCCCATAGCTTCCGTAGAGGTTTTGCGTGTAATTTACATCGTAAAGGATTATCTACGTTAGATATCATGCATCTGGGCGGCTGGAGCGAATTAAGTATGGTCTTGAGATATACCGCCCAGATTACATTTGACGACTGCCTTAAGCACTATAAGGCGTTACAATAGGCTATGCTGGAGTATAGACGGATGCCAGGTAAAATACACCAGATAGTGTTTCTCATTACTGTACTTGTCAAGGAACGGATGTTCACTTCTCCCAACTATTTTATACTTAAGTTCGCTGGCTGGGAGAATCATCACCGCATCGCCATGAGTTATCTCAATGCCTTCACCATTTACTTCAGCTTCTTTTACGTACTTATCCCTTATGCCTACTTTGTCTATCCATAAAGAATTTACAGTTATCTTAATCATATTGCAATATCTCCCAGCGGTTTATGCCAATCTTCACTAATCAGGAATTTACAACCGCCCACGATTTTATATTTGATAATCATTCCATTCGGATTGAAGTCAGGACGTACCCAATTCTTGGCTTTGACTATCCTTGTCTGGCCAGCATCCATTGAAAGATAGAGTCTAGGTTTCTCCAGACTAAACTCCGCTCCACGCCCTAGATGTGCGCCTATCTTTTTCTGTAAAGCTACAATGGCGATTCCTGATTCCAGCTTTTCATGGATTGCTTTCAGGTAGTCGGCCACCATATAGACATCTTCCGTAAGCTCCATATAGTCTATGATATTTATGCAGTCTGGCCGTATAACATCGGCGAAGTTACCGGAGCGTTTTTCAGCCTCAAAATTCCAGTCCTCAAGCTCTATGCCTTCAAAGTTCATGAGCCTTGAGGCCAGTTCTTCTTTGTCCATCTCCGAACACTGATAAAAAATAGCGTGCTTGTCTTGATTCAAACGTATGAAGTTCAATATCCATCCGGTCTTGCCAGCATCAGGTGAGCCAGCTACTACGGCGATATTACCGGAGTACATATTGAAGTATTGCTCAATCCCAAAGGGGAATTTAATATCAAGCGGAGTTCGTTTAGTGGCTGTTTTGAAGTCTATTTTCCTAACGTTTGAATTGATATACCGAATTAACTTGTCATTCTTCGGGTTTTTCTCTACGATACTATCTTCCTTGAACTGCTTAATTACCTGCCTACGGTTTACCCTCTCGGCAGGACTCAAGTTAAGGTCTTTGTCTATGTCATCGTAGGAGCACCATCCGGTGCTGTCTTTTAACCAGTTCTTAATCCGTTCAACCAGGGACTGCGTTTGTTCACTTCTCACGGAGTCGCTCACGCTTTTCTCACGGTTCGTATCTGTATCAGCGTGAGGAGGACTATCTACTTCGTATACATAAGAACGTACACCATTAGCTATATTGGTGAGTTCCTTTTTTCCTATGCTATCCACCACCTTGTCAACCGTGGCATGGGCTAATGGTGGTGAGCATCTATCGGCATAGCCGTATAGGATTGATTTAACGATGTCCGGTGGCTGGGACTTCAAATAGTGTCCGCATAATTTCGTACAAATAGCGTCCCTCTGTCCCTCACCTACGCCTTGCATGGCCTCGGTTATCCAGTTCTCCTTAGTGGCGGTGTCCGGCTTATGCTGGCTAACGTCTAGGCCAACATCGGTTAGACTTAAGATGGTGAATGGCCTTGTACCTTCAGGAGACAACCATTTATACTCTTTACCTTTTGGATGTACGCTCGGCTCAATTAGAATGTATGCACCTTGCGAACGTATCTCTACGTTAGGGAATATCTGCGTTTTAACAGGCTCGGCAACATCAAACAAAACATGACGGCCTCGGCTAGTCTCCTGAATCAATGTAGCATCTGACAGTCTGCTAATGGCGAGTTTATCCTCTGCAATCGGGAGCCACTTCTCATAGTTTGTCAGTTCGTCAAAGTCCAAAGCCACCAGGCAACCATCAGGATTAGAACTAGATATTGAGCCTAGCACTAAAGCCCAGTTATGGGGAGTCTCATCAGCCAGCCATGACTGCTTTTCTACCTCTGTAGGTTTCCGTGTCTGGTATTGCTCCCACTTAATATCAGGGACTTTAGATTTATAGGGCAGGGGGAAGTATGACCAGCCCAAACTGTCCCACTTCTCAAAGTAACTTTTGAGGTCGGTCTTAATTGCGTAACTTGTATTACTGGCCATGATTAACACCCCCTCTAGGGTCAATCGTGAGCTTACGGAATGTCCGGCATTTTAGACACCTTTTAGGGGGAATTAACCCTTTGGTAACATAGAATAGTTGTTCACCACTTGACCAGGTGAAAGGGGTATCACAATCAACACAAACCAGTGTTCGGTCTTTAAGGTTAGGAATTTGTTTCTTCTCTGAATCATCCATCTATAAACTCTCCATAAATCAATTCAAAAATACACGCAAATAGGCACAAAATATTTTTAGGGTCTTAGCTTTGAGGGAGTATTGACAAATGGGGATTCTATGAGAAGATAGATGGTAGAGGGTATGCCAATACTCTCGGTCTTTGAGTCCTGAACGTACGTTGACAGCGCTGTTTCAGGACTCAATTGTTTTACATGGATGTTTAAGCCGCATATTCTACCTCCTTCTCTCTACGATTTGATAGCCATCCCGAGGTCTATAATTTACCACAATTGGGGAGAAAGTCAAGTCTTTTTTCTATCTCTATCAAAATAACTTGAACGACACTTAGGACTAGCGCATCTGGTAATTACTGTCTGGCGTGGCGTCCACTCGTAACCGCATCTCTTACAGATTATAGCCTTTAATTTGACTATCATCGTTACCCCCTTCATGGTGTCCTATACTCTTAATTATAACACATTATGGAAAGTCATAATTATGTAAAGCTACTCCAGTATAAAAGCCATGAATTTACGGATGGATAATCACCGGCTAAGAGATAGTTACTGACTGCCCATAACTACCACGACAACAAGGATAAAATGTCGCAACAGTGTTACGACATTATAAAGGGGGTCATCGCCATTGACCATATAAGATTGTCGGGTTTGGGGGGACAGGCCAGTAGAATGTCACTACAATAAGCCTTAAAGCGGTCACACCTCAACCAGTTGACAGCGACTTTAAAGGAGAGTATAACGGGGATGTCACTAGAGGTACATAAAATGCCTGAAGAAGAAATGACACACGAAGAAAAAGCAAAATTGGCTGCTGAGTCAACTGATACGCCAGTGAATAAGCCAGTTACGGGAGCGGGTATATGGGGATGGTTTCTGCTTTTACTCGTTATCTTTATAATCATTGTATGCGCAAAGGCATGGATTAATGATAATAACTATTCAAAATCTCACTATTATTCCCCTGAGCAACAAGCGCAAGACAAAGCCTATGAGGATTGGCTACAAGAACACGAGGAAAGTACGGGGGGATGGTAAGGATGTTAGCATAAGATATTGTGATTCGGTGATAGCGGAAGGTTTATTGTAATGAAACTATAGCATGGTATCGCTTTAGTAGTAGGGCTTGCCCTTATTATTGGGGGAATTGACCTTGTTTATGACATTACGGGTGAATCTTGGTCAGACACCGGAAGAAAAGATTGCCACCACCAAGCCTTATTTCATATACCACTACTACCAATTGACAGCGACCTTTAAAGAGAGTATAACAAGGCTATGAGGCAGGGTAAGGGCAGAGCACTAATAATACTCATAGTAGTCTTGACTGCCGTGAGTCTGATGGTAATTAACATAAGCTGTTCAGAATCTAGCTCAGCTTATACGTATATGCCAACACCACCTGCCCCAGCTTCATTTTCAGTCACTAATTTAGTTATCACTCCACTGGTAGCTCAGCCCACCGATGCGGTAACTATTACGGCGGAAGTAACAAATATGGGTGGCACTTCCGGCAGTTATCTAGCAGTTTTAAAGCTCAATGATATTCCTAAAGCACAACAGCAAATTTCCGTTCCTGCACAGGGTAAGCAATACGTTAGCTGGCAGATAAAGGGTGGACTTGGAAACTTATTAGTGTCTGTAGGTGAAGTGTCGGCCAGTTACACTGTCTTACCATCTTCTACTCAAGCATCTTCACAATATGCCACTCAACCACCGGCGCAATATAATATTTCTCAACCATCATATAATGACATTCTAAGACAATAGCAAGAATATCGTACCTCGCAGTCGCAAGAGGAACTTAACAGGATGCAGATACAGGAACTACAAAGGCAGGAGCAACAACGCCTGAAAGCCCTGGAACAACAAAAACTTTCTGATGCGTATGAGAAGGCAAGGCAGGATTTACTTAAAGGTCTCAACTCTACAAATTACATAGACAAGTATCTTAAATAATATAAAAGGACACCTAGAGCCTGTTTAACCCCTTGGCTTTTACTCTCTTCCCTAAAATATCTTACACTTACCTCTATACTCCCCTTAATGTCTGTAAACGTCTGCCAATGCCTGTAGATAGTAAAAGTATTTTAAGGGCATTTTTCTTCAAGGTGATTCACCGGACGGTCAAGGACAGCAGTAAACAATAGATAGGACGTGCTATAGGTAGATAATGGGAGTTAGAACATATGTTTCAGGCGCACAATAAGCGTTAGGTCATGTAGATATTGAGGCTGGAAAAGCAAGTTGACTAGAAAATCTTACCATTATGTGAAATATGTGTCAAGTTCGGGATAACCAGTTATCAGGTGCGAAACCCTTAAGATAGTATATTCTATCTTTTATAGGTTAAAGCCGTTTCCAAAATTTGACCTAAAAATGTTTCAGCTTGGGGGTGTATAAGAAGTATATAGCAAGTGTAATAGATATATACTTGACCCCTTTTGAAGTGGTGAACTATAATCCGTTAAGAGGTAGTGATTATGGAGAAAAGTTTAAGACAGTTAGCTAAAGAGTTAGGTGTAAGTCATTCCTATCTCTCACAGGTCAGGCATGGCAAACGTCCGGCCAGCTCTAAGGTGGTAAGCAAAATGGTAAGCATTTTACCTGGGCTAAAGGAGTCAAAGGACTTTGTGCCTGGGGGTGTTTTAAGCTATAATATTGACGGGTATACTGGCGAGTTGTGTAGCGGTAGCACGAAGGACTTTGAATCCTTTTACCCAGGTTCGAATCCTGGCTCGCCAGCCAGCCTAAAGAACATTCCGAACTTCTCTTTGAGAAAAGAGCACTAATTCCGACGCTATAACAGCTACTCATGACCTGTATCTAATGCCGCCTTTCCAACCACCAGATACTTTTCCCCCTAAATGCTTTCTGCTATCATCTATATATTATTGTACATCGATATCTTTTGCGTAACCTATTTTAGTTATCTCTGCGCATTATGATTATTTATTTGACATAGTATCTGTGTTATGATATTCTTATTAATGAGGTTAATGCAAATGAGATGGGGAATGGTCGTCAATCTATCTAAATGCGTACGGTGTTACGCCTGTATCGCTGCGTGCCGCATCGAACACTTCCTTCCGATGGGCGTTTCATGGCCGCGGCTCGTGGCGCTGGAAACCGGTATTGAACGTCCTACTGTCTCGAATTACTCCGTGCGGTGCAACCACTGCAAAAACGCGCCCTGTGTCAGCGTCTGCCCTACCGGGGCGACCTTCCAGAGAAATGACGGCATCATTATGATAGACCAGAACAAGTGCGTCGGCTGCCGGTACTGCGTTATCGCTTGCCCCTACCAGAACCGCACTTTTGTCTCTAAAGATAAAGACCGCGGATTTTTCCCCGGCAGGATCCAGACCGACTTCGAGAAAGCCGGGAAAAAGCGCTACCCACACCAGGTGGGCACCACTGAAAAGTGTAATTTCTGCGTGGAACGCATTGACGAAGGGACGAAGCAAGGATTAACACCAGGCAAAGACCGTGACGCCACGCCGGCCTGCGTCAATACCTGCCCGGCCCGCGCTCTGACGTTCGGGAATCTTGATGACCCTGACAGCGAGATTAGTAAACTCATCCGCGAAAACGAGGGTTTCCAGCTCCATCCGGAATATGACACTGACCCGTCGATATACTTTATCGATAGAGGGATAGGTTCTAACCAGGCGCTGAGGAAGAGCGAGGATACCCGGCAGGAGTCTATTGCCACAGGAGGTTCCAAGTAAAAATGGCTACGATGCAGGTACACGAATGGATGATTAACTACACCCGCCAGACCGAGTGGATCGACCGGCGGGGACTGTTCCTCTGGCTGGCATTCTATGCCGGTGGTCTCGGCGGCGGGTTGTACCTGGTTTCGCTGTACTTTAACAGCCTTTGGGGAATGCTCTTCGGCTGGCTGATTATCACCGGTATCAAAGGAAGCGCCCATCTTATCTTCCTGGGTAAGCCCCTCCGCGCCTGGCGCATTGTCTTCCGGCCGCACTCTTCATGGCTTTCGAGGGGTATCATTTTCGTGCTCTCATTCGCCCTGTTCGGAGCTATCCAGATGGCCTTGACGCGTTGGGCGCCCGGCTCGACTGCTGAAATTGTCTTCAAGGTCTTGGCCGGAGCCGCGGCCTTCGCGGTATCCATATACACCGGCTTTGTCCTTAACTCGGTGAAAGCAGTGCCGTTCTGGAACTCAATGTTATTGCCGATTTTATTCATCCTCTGCGGTGTCCTGGGCGGGTTCGGGTTGTCCGTAGTTATCGCCCTGAACGGCGGAGACGTCAACCTGGCCGCCGCCGAGGCAGGCACCCGCTGGCTGCTGGTCATCAACGCTTTACTCATCGGTATTTATCTGTGGAGGGCCGCCAACCGCGAGACAACAGGGAAAAAATCAGTGCTGGAGCAGATACAAGGTAATCTAGCCCCGTTCTTCTGGATAGGGATTGTAGCTCTCGGCATCATCGTGCCGCTCGGCATAGCGCTCGTTTCTCACCTTGCCGGGGAAGTTTCGGCGAGTTTGATACTCACCGGCGTCACCTGCGAAATTATCGGCGGACTGACCCTGCGCTACTGCGTCCTGAAGGCCGGCGCTTATAAACCGCTCGTCGCCCGGCCCCGCTAGAAACGGCTGGCCCGGTCGCAAATATCAGAATCGTTTTCAAACAAGGATGTCATATGACTAAAAATATTGTTAAAACAACCTGCAAAAGCTGCCACGGCGGCTGCGGTGTCCTGGTTACCGTGGAAGACGGTGTTATTACGCATATCGAGGGCAACCCGGATACCCCAACACGGGGAACGATGTGTTCCAAGGGACTTTCCAGCATCCAGCACATCAACCACCCCGACCGTCTCCTTTACCCCCTCAAGCGCGCCGGGAAACGGGGCGAAGGGAAATGGGAGCGAATTTCCTGGGACAAAGCGCTCGATATCATCGAAACGAAGATGAAGGACTCCATCGCCAGGTACGGCGCATCGTCCATCGCTGTTTCCCAGGGGACGGGACGCGGCTATAACGAGTACACCCACCGCTTCGCCCGTTCCATCGGCACCGCGAATATCATTACCCCAGGCTATGTATGTCACAGTCCACGCCTGGGCCTGTACGGACTGGTTACGGGCAACGGACGGCTCTATTGCGATTATCACGGCTGGGGTGGGGAATATCCTAAAACATCGATATCCTGGGCCAAGCAGCTCGAGATAAGCAGCGCCGATTCCGAGATGGCGGTCTGGTTCCTGGAATCGCTAAAGCACGTCAAGAACCTGATTGTCATCGACCCCAGGGAAACGGCACTATCTTCCCGGGCTACTCTCTGGCTACAGATCAGACCCGGAACCGATGCCGCCCTGGCACTAGCCATGATTAACGTTATCATCAACGAAGGCCTATGGGACAAGGAATTCGTTGATAAGTGGACGTACGGCTTCGATAAATTGAAGGAAAGGGTGCAGGAATACACGCCGGAACGCGCGGCTAAAATAACCTGGCTCAAGGCCGATGACATCGTTAAAGCCGCCCGCCTTTTTGCCATAGATACGCCGGGCTGCATCCAGTTCGGCAGTTCCCTGGAGCGCCAGGCCAACTGCGGCCAGACATTAAGGGCGGTCATCTGCCTGCTGGGCGTGACAGGGAACATCGAGAGACCGGGCAGCATGATGAGCTGGATGCCGCCGGCGTCCGGACTCCGCGAGGATTTCTTCACGGAAATACCGATTACCGACGAGATGCGCAAAGGCATCGTCGGAGCCGGTGATTTCCGGATGGGCGCAGCCCGCACCGCCCACTCCGACAGCGTCATCAAGCAACTTCTTAAGGGTGACTCGATTATTAAGGTATGGTTCAGCGTCGGCGGGCAGCAGATAATCCACCTGGCTAACACCACCGAAGTGATAAAGGGGCTGAACAACGTCGAATTTCTCATCCACGCCGACCAGTTTATGGGCCCGATGGCGGAAATCGCCGATATCGTCCTGCCGGCCGCGCACTGGCTGGAAATCGATGATATCTACGATATGCACCCGCGCTTCATGATAGAGGCGCACAATAAAGTTGTCGACCCGCCCGGCGAGGCCTGGCAGGACAGCAAGATATTCAACGAAATCGGTAAACGCGTCGCGCCGCAATACTGGTTCGAAAACGTCGAGAAGATGCTGGACTATCAGCTCCGGAAGGCCAATATCACATGGAAACAGTTCAGCGAAATGGGGTTCCTGGCCCGGATGGGCAAAGACCAGATATATTACAAGTACAAGACAGACTTCTGGAGAAAGGGGGGAGGGTTCCCGACTCCGACCGGCAAGATGGAGCTCTATTCCACCGTGCTGGAAAAACTGGGGTATGACCCCCTGCCCTATTTCCGCGAGCCGGGCGAAAGCCCTTACTCCACGCCGGAACTGGCGAAGGAATACCCCCTTATCCTGTCCACAGGGTATCGGCAGCCGTTCTATTTCCTGTCACAGTACCGGAACATCCCGTGGCTACGGAGTTTCCAGCAGGACCCGACCATGCAGATACACCCGGACACGGCCAGAAAGTATGGTATCGAGGACGGGGATTGGGCCTGGATAGAATCACCGCGGGGCAAAATAAAACAAAGAGCGCGGCTGTTCCCGGGTATTCACCCCGGCGTGGTCATGGCGACGGCTAATTGCTTCTACCCGGAAGACCCGGGGCCGCTCCACGGGCTGACCCGCTCTAACCCGAACGTGTTAACGAGCAACAACCACTTCGACCCGATGTACGGCTCGCCAGACCTGACGGCGCTCCTCTGCAAAGTGTCCAGGGCTCCAGACGGGGATTAATCCGGTATTTTTAAATACTGATTTACGGAGAAATATGCGACATGTGACAACTTTAAAATTAGCGCGGTGACACATTACCCGATGATACATGCGGTCTCTAGCGGTTGTTGCTATAATGTATTGGATATTCTAAAATAGTAATTTAGTTAATCAGTCTAAGTGCGAACTCTGAGGAGGCTGCTGATGGACCCTAAAATAGGTACCGGGAAGATTTCAAAGAGAGAACACACTGTTGCCGCTAATCGTAACATCTCCGTTAAGATGAGCGACGGCGTTACTATCGATATCGATATTTTTCAGCCCGAAAGCAAGGGCAAGTTTCCGGCGCTGCTGTCTATCTCTACATTCAATAAAGAAATTCAATCTCAGCATATCTGGCCGGCGCCAACCAGGTCCCGGCGTATCCGCGGCATGCCGGATGCTGTTTTAGAGGCTCCCATTGCGGATTTCTGGGTGCGGAGAGGCTACGTATTAATATACGGCAGCGTGCGGGGAACAGGGAAGTCCGGCGGTGTATTTCAATATTTGAGTAAAAGAGAAATTCAGGACACCTATGAAATTATTGAATGGGCTGCCAAACAACCGTGGTGCAACGGGAATGTAGGCATGATTGGCCAGGGCTATTACGCCGCCCATCAATCTCTGGTAGCGCAAATGGAACCACCGCATTTAAAAGCTATTGCGCCTATCGGAACGTTCTGGGACAACTACAGGCACTTCTGGTGGGGCGGGGGCGTACTCCAGAAAGGCTTTTTAAGATGGCTTGTTTCTCTAGTGAACTTTGATATTCATACCGAGAAAAGCGTGCTTCTGGAAAAGTTGGGCAAGGCGAAATACGAAAAACTCATCGCAGATGCCCTGGCGGATAAAGATATCCAGGCAGCGCCGGAAATAATGGACGCTTTGAGAAATCCCTATAAGCTGGGAAACGCCAATTATCTCGATATTGTCTTACAGCCCCTTATCAATGATTACTGGCTTGAGCGCGGCGCGACAATAGACTTCAGTAAATTTAAAGTGCCGGCTTATCTCGGCGGGGCTGCCCACCGGCCCAGCGTCTTCTATTACTGGCCTGACATGAAAATGCCCAAAAAAATATTACTCTTCCCTCCAGCCTATACAGATAGACCTTTTTATCAATTGTCCTGGGAATTACTACGCTGGTTCGATTACTGGTTGAAGAATATCGATACCGGGATTATGGATGAACCGGCCGTAAAGATGTTTGTCTCGGGTTCTAATGATTGGATATTAGCCGATGACTTTCCCATACCGGGGACACGCTGGATACCATTCAATCTTCATGATAATCACAGCCTGCTCGAGTTTGAACCCTGGGACGAAGCGGAGGCGTCTTCTTATGATGATGCTCCCGGTAACCGCGGTAAGCTCGAATATTCTTCAGCGCCGCTGGTAGAAAACACAGAAATCGCCGGGCCTATCACAGTAAGCCTTAGCGCATCCTGCCGAGGCACCGATATGAATTTCTTTGTGGGATTGTGGGACATTGAATCAGCCGATAAACAGGTTTGCATTACGCGCGGGAACCTGAAAGCGTCACACCGCGAAGTCGATCCTGACTTGTCAAAAGATTGGCTGCCCGTACATAAGCATACCAACCCTCAGCCGTTGATACCGGGGCAGGTCTACCAGTTCTCTATCGTCATGAATCCGGTAGCCCATTTCTTCAAGGCGGGACACCGTATCGCCCTGAAAATCGCGAGTTCCGATGATATGCCGGAAAGCCTTTATGACGTCGGACACGAGCATCTTTGCTCCCAGACGCCCAATACCATTACTATCTATCACGATGCGGAACACCCCTCTTACATGGTGTTGCCTATTACCAAGGGGAATTGGGTGGGGACGTTCTCATCGGGAGGGGATATCAGCCTGAAGAACAAAGAGTTTATGAAGTTGCAATAAAAAATACTGCCAGGCCGCATGATATAGCCTTGGCAGTATTTTATATCAGGATAGGAAATTAATTGCGCATCTCATTCCATTCCGGCGGAAGCCGGAATCCAGTCCGTCCTAATATCTCTGGATACCGACTTTCGTCGGTATGGTTGTCTAACAAGCTAACGAAGCGTTAAATTCACTTTACCGGAGTTTGCCCGGGCTCTGCTGTTGCTGCCGTTGAGCCCGGTTAAATATCAAGTATTCTACCGCAGCGCGGGCATTTGATGGCTGATTCTTTAATTGAAGGCGGCACCTTTATTTTGGCGCCGCATTTACAATCGACGGTGCGGTACTTTCCCATACGCCACAGCATGTTAGAAGTCTCTCTCGTCCTCTCGACATCATCCGGCTCCGGCTGTTTTTCCGCGGAGGCGGACCTCAAGACTACAGCGCCGGCACCGGTAAGGGCGGACGCCGGAACAATACCACTCCCGCCTTTGACTTTACGGTAAGCCTCTTCATAATCAGCCGGGGAAGCGCCGGACATGGCGCGAAGAATCCTGATACGCTGGGAAATGGGCGGATGTGTGCTGGTAAGGTCGCTGGCAGCCCTCCCCTTCTCCCGGAACGGATTGACCGTGTACATGGGGGCCGTCGCCTGGTTAACTTTCTTTAGCTGGTCGGTGGAAGCAGCAATCTTCTCCAGCGCGGAGGCCAGCCCCTCGGGATACCGTGTATACAGAGCAGAAGAAGCGTCTGCCAGGTACTCTCTCTTCCGGGAAATAGCGAAGTAAAGCAGCTGGGCGGCTATCGGCGCAAGAATCATCAGGACAATGCCTACCACCAGGATAATTATCTGCCCGCCCCCCCCACCTCCCGACTTCGAATCTCTTCGGCTGCCTCCCGACATACTGCTGAAGAACATTACCCGCGTAGCGTACCATGACAGGATAACGATGGTGCCCAGGATAATACCAGCCAGGGACATCAGCAACACGTCGCGGTTTTTAATATGGGATACCTCATGGCCGATAACGCCCTCCAGTTCGTCCCGGTTAAGCCTCTGGAGCAGACCGGAGGTAACGGCTACCGATGCCCTCGACGGCGAGCGCCCGGTGGCAAAGGCGTTCGGCGCAGGGTCGTCCACTATATAGATATCGGGCATTTTTTCCAGTCCTGAGGCTATTTTCATTTCCTCGATGATGTTATAAAGACGCGGATTGTCATCGCGGGTGATTTTCTTTGCCCCGGACACGGCCAGCAGGATGCTCTCGCCCTGAAAGTAGGCCAGCAGGTACATGATACCCCAGATTATTAACGCTATAATCATGCCGCCTATGGCGCTTTCAAAGAAATACAGCCCGATGACATAGCCGAGCACGAGGAGTAGTACCCCCATGCCCGTTATCAGCAGGGCTGACCTTATCTTATTAGACCTTATCTGTTCCCACATTTATTGTTCCAAAACCACCAGATTTAGTATTGACTTACAAAAAGTACCTGTTATTGCGAGGCCCTCGGTTAAAATCCACCCCTTTTCCCGCCACTGGATCCCGACTTTCGTCGGGATGACGTTTTAATTAAAAAGGGCGTATTGCTTCGCTAACGCTCGCAATGACAAATCGCTTATTGCTGCGGCGACGGAGGCGTGAAACTGACCTTGGGCGCCTCCCTCTCTTCCGGTGCCTTTACCTCAAAAAACTCACTGGCCTTGAACCCGGACATGCCCGCAATGATATTTGAAGGGAACATCTGGGTCTTGTTGTTATANNGGTGCAAAAAGTTCTGGTTGGCTTTGAGGTTAGGGTACTGCTCCACGACGACAAGCAACCGCGCCAGGGCAGAGCTGAGATCACCTTCCAGTTTGGCGCGCTCGCCCGCCCCCTGGGATGTACCCTTCTGGGCAAGATTGCGCGCGTTGGTGACCGCTTCCAGAGTCCCCCGCTCGTGTGTCATGTAACCTTTGACCGTCTCCACGAGGTTGGGGATAAGGTCGTGCCGCCTTTTAAGCTGCACATCAATCTGCGCCCAGGCGTTTTTAACCTGGTTTCTGAGTCTGACAAGTCCATTATACGTTCCCAAGAAGATGAATAGAAGAATGACGACTATTGCGATGATGATCCATAAAGCTAGCATAGATATACCTCCTCAAGCACTATCCTGTTTTTCGCCTGTAAACGTCTCTCCGAGAAAAGCCGTAATCTGCTGTATAGCCTCTTGATTAGCCTTTGGGCCCGGTACAAACTGCTTCAGCAGCAGTTGAAGCTCACCGCCATCGAACCATATTCCATCCCCCCGGCGGCAAATGTCTATATTTATCGCCGGTTCTCCCAGGGGCACCTCGGCCATTTTTTTTGCGCAGATGGGGCATTTTCGCCGTCCGTGCGACCTGGTCTCTTTAGCAGCTCCATCCAGGGTGGGCAGGCCAGTGGTTCCCAAATTGGCAGTCTTTAGTAAAAGCTCAAGCTCGCCCTTATCAAACCATATGCCGGAGCACTTGATACAATAATCAAGCTCTATCTGCCGGTATTCCATGACAATCATATCCTGGTTGCAAACGGGGCATATCATTTCAATAATCCTACCTATCAATGATTATATCAATGTAACACATCTTACACAATGTTTTTATATTTTACAATGTAATTGTTAGGAAATAATTATATTTGACAATAATAACCGGCAGCCGTACAGCATTCCGCCTCGCCCTGGTTTTGTTGTATACTTAAAAAAGAGACAGTTTTTGTAATGTATTTCAGGCAGTGATAATATGGCGAAGGAAGAAAGCGGATTAGACGAATTAATGCGTCTTTCCCGGCAGTTCACGCAGCAGAAAGCTGTAAATGAGGCCAAAGAGCGGCAGCGTGAAGAGCAGGGAAAAAAGGTGCGGGGCGTCCTCCACGGGCTGCAGGAACTTAATATCAATATGGCCCTCCAGCAGCTTAAGGCTGTGGCTAAACCCGATGTCATCAGGCAGGTTACGGCCATGAAAACCAGGGGAGGCACCGACGACCTGCGTAAAATGATTTCCGTTCTGGGCGAGGACCTGGAGAAAAGCCTCGAAGCTAAGAAGGAAAATGCGCCGCAGGTTAACGCGATGCGGACACTCAATATACTCCTGGACCTGTACTTTTCGTTCCACTAAACTATAGTTTTTCTTTTGATTATCCCAGTTACTGACGTCACCCCCTTAATCCCCCCAGTTTACACCCCAACCCAACCAAGCTATAATTAAAATAATTAGTTTTCCTGATTTTTCCCTCGCATCACGATCATTCTTAAAGAGGTGAATCCGTAATATGAAGCTCGGTATCGATATCGGCTCGGTAACCGCCAAGGTAGTGGCGCTCGATGAAACCGGTAAGATTATAGAATCGAGATATGTCCGCACCAAAGGCCAGCCTGTCGAGACCGTCATGGCTATCCTGGAAGACCTGCTCGCCCAATACCCGCCTGAGAAATTCACGGTAGCCGCCGCCACCGGCACCGGCGGGCAGCTCATCGCTGATTTGCTGGGTATCCCGTGCATCAGCGAGATTACGGCCCAGGCGGCCGGGACCACCCGCTTTCACCCGGAAGTTAAAACCATCCTGGAAATAGGCGGCGAAGACTCCAAGCTCATCGTGCTGAAAAAAGAGTCCGCCGAGGCTTTACCTAAAGTGTCCGATTTCGCCATCAACGGCGTTTGCGCCGCCGGCACGGGCTCTTTCCTCGACCAGCAAGCTTCCCGCATGGGTATCCCCATCGAGCAGTTCGGCGATGTGGCACTGAAATCGGAGAATCCGCCCCGCGTCGCAGGGCGGTGCAGCGTCTTCGCCAAGAGTGATATGATTCATCTCCAGCAAGTCGGCACGCCGGTATACGACATCGTCGCCGGCCTGTGCTTCGCTATGATACGCAACTTCAAAGGCCAGGTCATCCGCGGCCGCGACCTCGAAAGGCCGGTCTCATTCCAGGGCGGCGTCGCCGCTAACAAAGGCATCCGCCGCGCCGTAATCGAAGTGCTGGAAATTACAGAGAAGGATTTAATCGTCCCGGAGCACTTCGCCGTGCTGGGCGCCCTGGGCGCCGCGCTGGTGAGCAAAGAAAATACATTGCCCGGAGACACTTTAAAGCGCCTGCGGGACTACATTTCCAAACATGACTATACATTTGTGACCATGCCGCCTTTACAGGGCGATAACTATCCCATCGATATCGGGACCGTAAAACTGACCACCGACAAGCCCATAGAAGCATACATTGGCGTGGACATTGGTTCCATCAGTACGAATGTCGTGGTGATAGACAAGGAAAATAATGTACTATCCCGCCGCTACCTGATGACCGCTTCACGCCCTATCGAAGCTGTGAAACAGGGTCTTTTAGAAGTCGGCCAGGAACTGGGCGACAGGGTAATTATCAAAGGCACCGGCTCGACCGGCTCAGGCCGGTACATGACTGGCGAGTTCTTCGGCGCTGACGTCATCCGCAACGAGATTACCAGCCACGCTAAAGCGGCGGCTTTTGTCTGTCCGGAAGTAGACACGATATTTGAAATCGGCGGGCAGGATGCCAAGTATATCAGCCTCCAGAACGGCACCATCATCGATTTCACGATGAACAAGGTCTGCGCCGCCGGCACCGGCTCCTTCCTGGAAGAGCAGGCAGAGAAACTGGGTATTAATATCAAAGAAGAGTTCGGCGCGCTGGGACTGGCCGCAAAGCACCCCCTCGATTTGGGAGAGCGCTGCACCGTATTTATGGAATCACAGCAGAACTATTGCAAGCAGCGAGGCGCCGCCAAAGAAGACCTGGTGGCCGGACTCGCCTATTCGGTGGTGAAAAACTACCTGAATAAAGTGGTCGAAGACCGCAAAATCGGCGACCATATCCTGTTCCAGGGCGGCACCGCCTTCAACCGCGCCATGAAAGCCGCCTTTGAAGCTGTTTTAGGCAAGAAAATAACCGTACCTCCCCAGCACGATATCCTGGGGGCGGTCGGCGTGGCTATGCTGGCTAAAGACGAGATAGAGACCAGCGGTAAAAAGACCCGCTTCCTCGGCTTCGACCTCGCCAGCCGCAAATACGAGCTGTCATCTTTCGAGTGCCAGGGCTGCTCCAACCTGTGTGAAATCCATAAAGTCGTCTTCGAAGGAGAAAAACCTCTCTTTTACGGCTCGCGCTGCGGCAAGTGGGACAGCACAGAACAGAAAGAAAAGCGTAAGTCTTCCAAAATACCCCACCTCTTTGAAGAACGCGCGAAAAAGCTGATGGACACTTACCCCAAAGACAAACCGGATAAGCCGAACGGCAAAACCGTAGGTATTCCCCGGGTGCTTTTCTTCCACGAACTTTATCCTTTATGGAAAGCCTTTTTTACAGAACTGGGCTTCCAGGTGATACTCTCCGACCCTACCAACCGCCAGATTATCCGGCAGGGCGTGGAAAACATTGTGGAAGAACCGTGCCTGCCCATCAAGCTGGCCCACGGCCACATGCTTAACCTGCTGGAAAAAGAGCCGGACTTCATCTTTCTGCCCGTCCAGTGCACCATGGAAAAGCTCTCCGGCGACTTTAAAAAGTCCTGGAACTGCCCGCTGACCCAGAGCCTGCCGTATATTATGCTAAGCTCTACCCATATCAACGAAGCACTGACCCAGCTTACGCGTAGCGATACGCTTCAGCGGGCAAGCACACCAAAAGGGAAACAACCAAAGGTTTTACGCCCTGTCATTCACCCCGACCGAGGCAGAGCATGGCTTAAAAAAGTGCTGGTAAAAGTCGCGAAAGATGCCGAAATCCGTGACAGCGAGAGTATTGAACGAGCCATCGAGGCGGGGTTCGGGGCTATCGACTCATTTAACGCCTGGCAGCAGCAGCGCGGACAGGAAATCCTGGAACAACTGCAACCCAATGAAAAGGCAATCGTCGTCGTCGGGCGGGCTTACAACACCTACGACGAGGCCATGACGCTCAATATCCCGGAAAAGCTCCGCGACCTGAATATCCTGGCCATTCCGATTGATTTCCTGCCGCTCAAATCGGTGGCGGGAGAAGTAAGTAAAGTCCACCCCAATATGTACTGGAAGGCCGGGCAGAAAATACTCTGCGCGGGCTATATTATCGCCCATGACCCGCGCCTGTTCGGGCTATATGTGACCAATTTTGCCTGCGGGCCGGATTCATATTTGACCAAGTTCTTCAGCAAAGAGACCGAAGGTAAACCTTTCCTGACGATAGAAATCGACGAACATTCCGCCGACGCGGGCATCATCACCCGCTGTGAGGCTTTCATCGACACGATACGGAACGCCAGCACGCGCGGCACGAGCAAGCACATCGCTTCAGTCAGTATTTCCTCCAACCACAGCAACAGCCGGCGCATCTACGTGCCTTACATGATTGACCACGGCTTCGCCCTGGCCGCCGCCATGCGCGCCTGCGGCGTTGATGCCGAAGCACTGCCGGAATCGGACGAGCTTACACTGGAGATAGGCCGTAAATATACCACAGGCAAGGAATGCTACCCAAGTATTATCACCACCGGCGATATCGTTAAAAAGACGATGGCACCGGACTTCGACCCTGCGCACGCTGCCTTCTTTATGCCCGCGGCCAGCGGCCCCTGCCGCTTCGGGCAATATAATAGACTGCACCGCCTGGTGCTGGATGAACTAGGATTAGAGCAGGTGCCCATCTTCGTCTTTGACCAGACAGGAGGCTACCACAAGGACATGGCCGCTCTGGGACAGGACTTCCGCCTTCACGCATGGCGGGGCATCGCCATACTTGATTCCCTGCATAAAATGGTGCTGGAGAGGCGTCCTTATGAAGTGAACCAGGGCGAGATAGACGCCGTCTATAAGGGGCAACTCGATTTACTGCTCAAGAAAGTCGGTCAGGACGGCGACGTCATGAAGGAGTTTTCGCTTAAGGCACGGCAAACCTTTGAAGGGGTAAAAATAGACACTAACGGGCGAAAGCCGCGCATCGGCATCGTCGGGGAGATATTTGTAAGAAGTAACACTTTCGCTAACGACTCCCTCATCCGCCGTCTGGAAGCGCTCGGGGCGCAGTGCGGCGTGCCGCCGTTCGAAGAGTGGCTGGACTACATCGACCATCAGCGCAAGCGCCGCAACCGCTTACACCTGGAAGGCGGCTGGCGCGATTGGGCTAAACAGAAGCTGACAGAAATAGTCCAGGAGAGGGTCGCAGAGCCTATCCGGCAGCAGTTCGATAGCTCGATTGAGTCATTCTCCCGCGAGCTGCCCACGCAGTCGATAATCGACCGTGGCCATAAGTACCTGACGCCCGCCGTGGAAGGGGAGGCTATCCTGAGCATGGGGAGAGTGGTGGAGTACGCCGAGCACGGCTTCGACGGGATTGTGAACATCCTGCCCTTCGGGTGTATGCCGGGGACGATTGTGAGCCTGCTTTTGCACCAGTTCCGCCGCGACTACGGGCTGCCGGTGCTGAACGTGGTGGTGGAGGGGACTAAAGACCCGGGGCGGGAGATACGCTTTGAGGCGTTTTTACAGCAGTGCCGGGAACATCAAAGGGAGAAGGGGTGAGAGAGAAGGGAGAAGGGGTAAGCACCAAGCACAAAATACTAAATTCTAAACTTTAAACCTATTTATCCAGTTTTTATTCGTTATTCGTTTTTTTTTAATTTTTTTATTATGTCTTAGCTTTGAGATGAAGCTGATTCGTTTATGATTCGTTTTTTGATTTATGGTAAGTGAGCTTCAATTTTATAATATTTTTTTATGTCAATTTAACCTATCCATGTTAATGCAAATGACACCACAGCGCTTATCTGCAGAGTAATATTAGCATATTAGCTCTGTTTAGGCTAGAGGGTTTTGTCGCTATTTGGGGTGGGGGGATAAGGGGCGGACGGGTATAGATAAGTTATTGCTATAAATTATTACTTCTTCGCCTTTTTTCTTGCTACCAGCACTGTAATTTAATTGAATACGTTCAAAATTAAACGAATTATACAAATCAAGTATGGTGTCAACGTAGTCATAAGTAACTATCCAATGATGGTCACATTGGGAGACTCTATCTCGCAGTCTTTTATGGTCTTCCATTGAAAAATGGTTTAAATAAAGTTTACGGCCTTTTACAACGTATGGAGGATCGAAATTTAGAAAGACATTGAGGTTTTCATAGTTAGGTAATACATTATCAATAAATTCAATTACATCTAACTTATATAATGAGATTCTCTTTTTTTGTTTAGCAATGGCAACTATTTTTTTCTCTAGTACTGCTTTTTTAAAACGCGCAGTTAATTTATCTTTTCCGGCTTGTTCCCTTCCCCCTATTGGACCTGCATTAAGTATTCCCGATACATTAGTCCTATTCAGGAAAAGTGTGGCGAAACCTTTATCTAACATTGAATAACCATTATTACTATTAAAAATCTTAATTTGTCTATCTCTCTCTTCAATAGTTATCCTACATTCCATTAGACGTGAACATAGTTCTTCGGTTTTATCAAGCACACAGTACCAAAAGGCATATATCGCTGGATCAACATCATTAATAATGATATTTGAAACGTCTTTATTAAAAAGGAGCTTGAGAGCAAGACCACAACCACCAGCAAAAGGCTCTACATAAGTAACATTCTTTAGCGCATTTCGCTTTAGAATGCTAACTACTTTGTCATACAGTTTAGTCTTGCCGCCAGGATATCTCAGAGGAGAGGAGGTTGTAGGCAATGATTCACCTCCTGTTTTACTGAGTTAATGCGAATGATGGGAATCAAACACCTTCTAGCAATCCAATTGTATGCTACAACAAATTCGTTAATAAATTTATCAATAACATCTTTATTATCTTCACACCAATATGGGAATACATCATCTATTAGCTTTGAATTATCATCGAACCACTTCTTGAATTTTTCTCTTTCTTTTTCATAGCCATTATATTTAGCAGATAACGGGCCATTTTCGTCAAAACTCCTAATAGAATAACCTCTTGATACCCCATAATCATTAAATAATTTATGCTTGGGAGGCAACTGGCTAAGGTACTCCCAAATCACTTGCTCTGGTCTTGTATTACCTGGGAGTTTTAATATGCATTTAACTTGTGCAGGAGCTACTTTCTGTTTATACCTATTAATATTCGCATCGTTAACATCTCCATCAAATATATAAAGATATTGGGAGAAGTTTACAAAGTCATCTGTAAGCATTGTCAACAATTCGTCTTGCCCAATAGAAATATCGAATAACTTGAAATTAACAGAGTATTTCTCAAGCAGCTTTCCGATAATAATCCTAGATTCTTTATCTTCGGAAAAAACAGATATCTTCCTTGACGACAATGAGTAATATGTAGCCATGAGATCATTAAATATAGTATCAAATGATGGATTCTGGACAACTTCAACGGGACCATTGGCGTTTGATAGAAAGACCATTTCATAATTGTTAATCGTGGTCAGATTGTTGTGTTCTGTCTTTGTGCAAATATATTGAAGCAAGCCTAAACTGTGCGTCGTAAAAACGAATTGAATACCTATTTCTTCAGCTTGACGATAAAGAAAATCTATCAGCTTGTTCTGGGCTAAAGGATGTAGTGCTGCATCAAGTTCGTCGACCACAAGAAGCCCACCATGCCAATCAATACCCAGTTCTGCTTTCAGCTTCTTGAAAGATAATATAGTCAATAATATTTGGCCAAGATTATCTTGACCAGCTGAATTTGAAAGATAATCGTAGGTATCAGTGTTTAACCCTACACCTTTCTTATTATTAGTCTCAGCAATTGATGTTATTGTAAAATTCCTAGAATCTTCTTTCAGACTAAGAATAGATTTCATGTTGTTAATAATATATCCTTTATCTTCATCTGATAGTTTTCCTGAAGGCCGAGTTTTCGTAACCTTCACAGACTCACCTAAAGGATATAATCTGCCAAGTCCCAAATATAACGTTGGCCACACAACCTTGCTCGAAGATGCCCACTCAATAGTTTTCTTAGGAATAATTCGATAACGGCGACCTCCACTATATTTCTGTAATGTAGACCGATATAATAATTCTGAAGGATATTTATTACCAAAGAGAGCAGGTACGTCCCCAAATACAACTCTACCAATATCAGGGATTCTTTCGTCATGTTGATCGGAGAATTTCAAAATCTCACTTAGCTCGGCTCGAAACGCACTATGAAGTAATGGTTTATGGCCTTTCAACTCACCACAATGACCCAATAACCCAAGTATCGTAGATTTTCCTGTCGCGTTAAAGCCTGCTATAGCCGTAATATATCCACCAAGTCTAATATTAATATCACGGAATAGCCGAAACTTTTTTATACGTAGTTCTTTTATGAACAAGCAATAGTCTCCTTCAGATACCTATTGCGCTTATTATAGTTACGTTTGTTGAGAAAAACAACCATTTAAAGTTGGTGGGGGAAAAGAGGAGGTACGGATTGCTTCCCTTCGACTTCTCTCAGGATAAACGTTTCACTCGCAATGACAATTCCTGGATTCCCGCTTTCGCGAGAATGACGTTTGGTTTTAGGGGTGGGGGGATAAAGGGAGGGCGGGTTTGAAACCCGCCCCTACTCAGGATGACAGGGTGAATACCCCTCGCCTTTTTATTCCTCTCCCACAAGGGGAGAGGTAAAGAGGAAGGGATGATTTTATTTCACTACTGATTCTTCGCCGCCGTAGACGCGCTCTTTCCAGCTTACGCCCGCGCCTACCAGATAGCGTATAGCAGAATAAACAACGTTAGAATAAAGAAATAAGAAACCCAGCGGTTGGAAACACACCGAACCGGCCGGTTCCTTAAAGCGATTGTCCACCAGCCAGCGAATCAAGAATATCACTATTACCTGAAAACCCACCACCACCCGCCAGAGAATCGACGTATCATTTACAAAAAAGCCTCTCCAGAGCCAGAAAAAAGGCCCGATATAGAAAAACGCGGCGGCTACTAACAGCCCGCACAATCCTAAAGGCGACATGTCTACAATCGCGTAGATGGATTTTCCAAGGCCGCGCCATGCCGCCCTTATGCTCCGGTACATATTGCACGAGACCACGGAAGATAAATCGACCGCCACATGACGTCCGCCGTGCCGGCTAACCTCTATCCCGAACCAGATATCCTCTACAATCCGGGACTGTACCGCCTTATGCCCACCGATGCGCCAGTACTCATCCCGGGGAAAGAGCAAAAATTGGCCGATAGCCAGGGAAGGCTTCGGCGTTTTAGAGCGCTGGAGCCACCATAGCGGCAGCCAGCCCAGGATGACAAAATACATCAGCGGCATGACAATTTTCAGCGGCAATGTTCCGGCCAATTGGCGAGGGAAGCCGGAAAGCATGGAGGCTTTGTTTTTGAGCGCCAGGTCAAGCACACTGCGCAGCATATGAGGTTCGTGAATAGTATCCGCATCGACAAACAGGAGCCATGAGCCGCGGGCTCTTTTAGCTAACTGGTAGCAGGCGAAAGTCTTGCCCGCCCAATCCTCAGGGAGGGGCTCGCCATGGATAAGCCGGATACGGTCGTCCGCCGCCGCCATACCGGCAACGATATCGGCGGTGCTATCCCCGGAATTATCGTCCAGCACCAGAATTTCGAAGTTGGGATAGTCCTGTTTTTGCAGGGATTCCAGGCAGCGCTTGATATTCTCTTCTTCATTCCTGGCCGGGACCATAACGGAGATTAAAGGCGCCTCAAGGCCCACCTTACTATCAACGTCAGGTCTTTTAAGATTCTTCAAATTAAGAATCAGATTTACCAGAAATATTACCAGTCCACCTGCAATGATAATTTGATATAACATGTTTCAGACTCTTTAAACGATAGACAGAGTTGCGTGTACTGCCATTTGCAGCCAGCGTACTAGCCTCCCCCTGAATCCGGGAAAGGTATGCAGCGCTTCAAACTGTTTGACGGTCAGCACCGCCAGTAGACAGAATATCAGCAGCGTTTCCCAGGAGCCTCCCCGGGTAAAAGCGAAGTAAGCCAGCGTTCCGGCCGCGCCGAAGATTACCGTCCAGGCATCGACCTCGATAAAAAGAAAACCGAGCACCGTGAAAGCGATGAAGGCCAGCAATAGTTCATGCTGGGGTAACGCCAGAAGCACGCCGAAGGTAACGGCCACCGCTTTACCGCCATGCCACTGTAAAAACGGAGAGAAAGCGTGCCCCAGTACAGCGCTTACCGCCACGACAACCAGAGCCGACCCGGTTAAGTCAAACATGGAATGCGCCAGAAAAACGAAAGGCACGCCCTTACCGACGTCCAGGCATACCGCGAGAAAACCCGTTTTCTGCCCCCCTGCTTTGAAGACGTTGTATGCGCCGGGATTGCCATCGCCATAGTCCCTGATATCCTCATGCAGGAACCACCGCCCCACGAGCAAGGAAAAAGGAACGGAGGCCAGCCCGAAAGCGGCAATCGCCAGCAACAATATCGTGATTATTTCCATATTTACTTATCCCTAATGGCGAGCATACCTTGATTATCTGGGTATAAGATAACCCAAAACGGCTGTCAAGGTCAAGTATTAGCTTCGGTTTTACCTCTTTTTATCAGCGCTACGAGGTGCCAAACACCCAATATTATCGTCCCGAAAAATCCAATAATCAGGCCGGCAATACCAAAAAATAAGATAATAAGGGAAATAATCTGATTAAAAACATCAAATCCCTGGCTGTTTACCGCGCCGGCTCCACCTATAAGAATAACAAAACGCTTAACCAGTTCTTCATCCAGAAAAGACAGGAGTACGATACCGAAAAAAGAGGCGAAAAACAGGATAATGAAATTTCGTATTCGCCGCCACCGGCGCGTCAGTTCTATTATAATTACCATACCCGCCAGTATGCCCAGGACAATGCCGACATCATGAAGGCCGAAAAAGACAACACCGATAGCCAGGACGGCGGCGATAATGAGTGAGATACGGCTTCTCTGACAGAATCCGGCCAGCGCTGAGAGTCTTTCCTTTATTTTCCGCATGATACACCTGCGATAGAAACGGTCTTTATCTATCCTAGTACCAAATACAGCTTTTCGCAAGAAAAAGACATCTGTTAATGATTTATGCTTATCTATCCTTCCGGTTCTATTTGGTTTTAGTTATTCAGACATCAATGCCTTACCCCCTTGCCCCCTCTCCAAACATTACGTTAGTGCAGGTTCTAGTATAGATTGTTTGGAAAGGGGGAGTTATAGAGAGAGGGGCTAACGCCCCTCTCCGCAGGCTATTCCCTTACGACCAAACCTGATATCAGATAGCACTTTATTATGGGAGTAAAGAAGAAAGGGGCAAGGGTAAGGAAAGCACTGTAACCAAATACAAATCGTTCAATTTTTCCTTGATTGGCAGGATAGAGCTTAATACGGTATAATCAGTTAATCAATCATATGAAAAGCTTCTTACGTGAATTCCTGTTTGAAATCATTTTTGTAGTGGTATTCGTAGCGGTCTGGTTCTCCGTCATTCAAACCTATGAAGTTTTTCAGACCAGCATGGAACCCAACTTTCACGAAGGCCAGCGGATAGTGGTTAACAAGGCCGCCTACTGGCAATGGATCGGGAATCCGAAACGAGGCGACGTCATTGTTTTACAAGCACCCAGCGGGAGTACCGACGATTACCTCAAGCGCGTCATCGGGCTGCCCGGAGATACCGTGGAGATAACTAAGGGAGTGTTGTATATCAACGACGTAAAGATGGATGAACCTTATGTAAAGCGTTCTTTCACCTATTCGTTTGCCAAGATAACCGTCCCGGAAGACTCCTATTTTGTCCTCGGCGATAACCGCGACATCAGCAACGACTCCCACCGCTGGGGGATGTTGGCGAGAAGTAAAATCATCGGTAAAGTGTTCGTGATATACTGGCCGCTGCAGAACTGGGAATGGGTTCCCAACTTCCATCTGGACAAACAGCTGGCCGCCGCGAATTAAAAGAGGGCAATCGGAGGCGTTAAAATGACCGACAACGTCGTCGCGATGTTCGAAAAGTCGGAGGCTCTACTCAAAGGGCACTTCCTGCTTGCCTCCGGCCTGCACTCCCCTGTTTACTGGGAAAAAGCCAAGGTCATACAGTATCCCGAATACGTTGAAAAGCTGTGCCGCATGATTGCCGACCATTACCGTAAAGCCGGCGTCCAGGTGGTGGCCGGGCCGACTACGCCCGGGATAATATTATCTTATGAGACAGCGCGGCAGCTTGGGGTGCGCGGTATTTTTGCCGAAAAGAACGAGTCCGAGGGAATCCGGGAATTCCGCCGCGGCTTTGAAATCAAACCGGGTGAAAAAGTGCTCATCGTTGACGATATCCTCACCACGGGCGGTTCAGTCCGCGAGGTTATCGACGCCGTGAAAAAGCTGGGCGGCGACATCGTGGGCATAGCTGTGATGGTTGACCGCTCCGCGCAGAAGTTAGATTTCGGCTTCCCTCTCTACAGCTGCCACCGCGCGGAAGAAATCGCCTACCCTGCTGATAAATGTCCTCTGTGCTCCAAAGGCATCCCGCTGGTCAGGCGCGGCAGCAGCAAAGCGAAATCCATTTAAAATAAGTGCATTATAACCCCCCTAATCGGGATCATTTAACAGGCTTCTTTACCTCACACCCTTTATCCCCCTCTCCTGTTGGAGTATAATTCTCACAAACGAACAAGTTATACTCCGAGTAGCTTACAGGAGGAATTCTATGGGATATGCAGCACTATTTATAGCAGGCATAATCGTAGGCGCAATCATCGTTCTAATAATCAATCACTATCGACAGAAGGAAATGAAAGAATCATTTTCTGCTCTTTCAAGAGATGCTCTAAGAACAAACTCAGATGAATTCATCAAACTTGCAACTCAGACTCTTTCAGCACAAACACAAGTTGGAAGCGGACAACTTGAAGAAAAGAAGAAGCTAATTGACCAAACGTTAGAAGGAATCAAAGGTGAATTAGCCAAGGTAGAGAAATCAGTTACTGAGTTTGACGGAAAAAGAGAAAAATCATTCGGAGAAATCAGCACCCGTCTGAAGACTACTGCTGAACAGACTGATAAACTCCAGGCGACAACAAATCAATTGCAACGAGTTTTAGCAAATACAAGAGTTCGGGGACAATGGGGAGAGAGGATAGCTGACGACATTTTACGCCTCATCGGTTTTACCGAAAATGTAGAATATACGAAGCAAAAGACGCAGGAAACTGCGGCGACCCGCCCGGACTTCACTTTCATTTTACCCAACAAACTCAAGGTGAATATGGATTCAAAATTTCCATTCGATAACTATAGTAACTACTGCAAAGCTGAGGCAGAAGCAGCTCCCAATAAAGATGAATATAAGCAAAAATTCTTATCTGATGTCCGTGATAAAATCAAAGAAATAACGAAACACGGCTACGTTAACCCTGAAGATAATACGGTTGATTACGCACTAATGTTCGTGCCCAACGAGCAGATATTCTGTTTTTTACACGAAAGCGATGATTCTATTATAAACTACGCCTTAAAGGAAAAGGTAATATTGTGTTCGCCGGTAACCCTTTTTGCGATACTCTGTGTGATACGTCAGGCGGTGGAAGTATTCCATTTACAAAAGACCACTGGTGACATTTTCGCGCAATTTAAGGCATTTAACAAACAATGGATTGAATTTAAAAAATGCATGGACAAAATGGGGGAACAGATTCAAAAAACATATGATGAATTCGATAAATTAAAAACGACTCGTAGCAATAAGCTGGAAATTCCATTGAGACAAATCGATGCATTAAGTAAAAAAGGCGGTCTTTTAGAATCTCCTCTTGTTGATGAGGAGCCTGAATTAGAAAGCTCCGTCAAAATAGCAAGTGAAGAGTAAACCTAACCTCGCCCGAACTCCCGCTCCATTTGCGCCCGGGTGAGGTGAATAATGGTGGGGCGACCGTGGGGGCAGGTATGAGGATTGGCCGTCTCTTCAAGCTGCCGCACCAGCGCCCGCATTTCGTCGTCGCTTAAAGCCTGGCCGCTCCTGACAGCGCCGTGACAGGCAATCGAAGCCACAATGCGTTCTTCCCATTTGCTCCGCGTCTCCCCCGAAAGCGCATCCAGAAGCTCCCGGAGCATCGCCGCCCAATTGTCCCCGGCGACCATCAGCGGCACCGCCCGCACGAGAAAAGTCCTCTCGCCGAAAGGCTCCAGCGCAAAGCCGAACTGTGCCAATTCTGCGATACAATTTATGAGAATTTCCGACTGCCGCGGCGAAACATCAAAGGTCGCCGGTTCGAGCAGCCCCTGCACCTCTACCGCGCGCCGGGCCCGCTGCTGCTGCACTTTTTCAAAGCGGATGCGCTCGTGGGCGGCATGCTGGTCGATGATATACAGCCCATCCGGCCCCTCGGCGACGATATAGCAATTCATGACCTGCCCCACGACCCTTAACACCGGCAGAGACGCCGCTAACGACAGTGCGGGTTCCTGAGCGGTCTCCTGATTCGTTACCTGGGGTTCGTCAAAGCGCGGCAGATTCCAGAGCTGCTGCTTGTAGGACGGCGGCGCGGCGTAAGGGGCGGCCACTTCTTCTATTTTAGGCACGGGCATCTGCGCCACCAGCGCCTGCCGGACAGCTTTCTGTACAGTGCGGAAGACTTCCGATTCGTTGCGGAACTTCACTTCGCTCTTGGCGGGATGGATATTAACGTCCACTTCGTCCGGCGGCAAGGCAATATCGAGGACAGCCACCGGGTGCCGGCCCGTCATGATAAGCCCGGCATAGGCTTCTTCGACGGCGTAGGCCAGGACGCGGTTGGTGACCCAGCGGCGGTTGACGAAAAAGCTCAAATAGCCCCGCCCCGACCGTCCCACCTCCGGCGCGCCTACCAAGCCCGTGACCTGAATGTTGGATTCTCCCTTGCCCGCCGACCAGCTTTCTTCCTGACGCGCCACCGGCAGCATTTTGCCGGCAATTTCCACGCCGTAGACATCCAGAATGCTGTCGAGTAATTTGCCCTTGCCGGACGTATGTAAAGTCTGTTTGCCGTCGACGGATAAGGTAAAGCTCACCTCGGGAAAAGCTAACGCGTACTGGCTGACCACGTTGGCGACATGGCTGCTCTCGGTGGACACTGTTTTCAAGAACTTTAAGCGCGCCGGCACCCGGCGGAAGAGGTCATGCACCGTAATCGTGGTGCCCTGGGCCCGCGCCTGGCTTTTCTTTTGTGTTACAGCGCCGCCCTCCAGGCAGAGATAAGTCCCGGCGCTTTCACCGGCGGCGCAGGTGAGTATTTCGACCCGGGCCACGGCGGCGATGCTGGGCAGGGCCTCGCCGCGAAAGCCCAGGCTGCCGATATTATTTAAATCTCCGGCGGTTTTTATTTTGCTGGTGGCATGTCTTTCGAAAGCGAGGGCGACTTCATCCGGGGGAATGCCGCTGCCGTTATCGGTAACGCGTATCAGGCCGATGCCGCCGCCCTTTATATCTACGGATATATTGGTCGCCCCGGCGTCTAAAGCGTTTTCCACCAGCTCTTTGACTACCGAGGCGGGCCGCTCTACGACCTCACCGGCGGCAATCTGGTTGATGGTATCATTATCGAGGACTTTTATGGTCATATTATTAGTATGTTACACGTTTCCGTGTAGCCTGTCAAGTCTTTCCAGTTAAGAGTTTAACCTTTTATCCCGATACAGTCAAAAGATGGCAATACCTCTGCTCCACCCAATAAAAAAATCAGGCGATCTTCTTTTTATCAAAGACCACCTGATTCGATACTAACTTAAATATTAACCTTGAACTTATCTAATTGTGACCCATTTTCCCCTGAATATTTTGATTACCCTGGCCCTTCCCATTGTTATTCTGATTACCCTGATTCTGTCCGTTGTTGTTATGATTATCCTGAATCTGACCATTGGCATCAAGTGTAATTGTTAAAGCTTTCAGGGTGCTCACGTCATACTTGACTACTATCCTCTGACCCAACTTCAGGTCGGTAAACACCGGTTTATCTTTACCCCCGCCTCTGATTACAGTATCCCGGGTTACCTGTAAAGTGATATCGCCGTTATTTTTATTGCCGGTGACATTGGTGGTAATGGTGATATTATCCGTGCCCAGGCTCTGGATAATGCCCTGAACTTCAGCGTTACGGACTTCCAGTCCTTTCACTTCGCCGTTCCTGCCCTTCTCCAGCGTCACATTGTCGCCGGTATCCAGGCTGGCATCACCTAAAGCCTGACGAATCGTATCCACATTAATATCACTTAAATTGAATGTAGCGGTCGTACCATCTTTCAGAGTGACGGTTACATTCCCTGACGCGCTATCGACATTTTGCAAAATGCCCTCGAGCGATTTCAGGTCAGCGGCGGTACAGGAAGTAGCCCCTACTAAAAGAACGACGGCTAAAATGGCGCCCAGAAAAATAAACTTCCGTTTTTTCATCTTACTTCTCCTTGAATTTCTTTTCTACAATATATAACGGCATATTTTAGAAAAGGTTAGTTTGTATCCGAACTAATTAGTCCTATGGTTCTATTCGCTCCCGCCTAGCCAAACCGCTTAAAACCATCTATAATCATAGACTAGGAAGTCCGAGAAGCTATGATTCGATGAGAAGATAACATACCCGAAAGGAGAACCAATATGGAGATTAAAGCCATCGCCGGCGACATCGTTAAAATCGAGACCGGCGCCATCATCGTGAACTATTTTGAGGACGCCAAGCAGCCGGAAGGCGATGCCGCCGCCGTGGATGCCGCCATGAGCGGGGTTATTTCTCAACTGGTTAAGCAGGGCGACATTAAAGGAAAGCTCAATGAAATTACGCTGCTGCACAGTCTGGGTAAGCTGCCGTCCAGCCGTGTCGTCGTGACCGGCCTGGGCAAGAAGACCGAGCTTACACTGGATAAAGTACGCGGCGCCGTCGGCGAGACCTGCCGCTATTTACGGCAAAAAGGCGTCGACCGCATCGCCAGCGGCCTTCAAGGGGCAGGAGTCAATGGTATTAAAGCTGAAGACTCTGCACAGGCTATTACCGAGGGCGCGATACTCGGCCTATATGCTTTCCGCCGTCACATGACGAAAAAGGACAACAGCTATATAGAGGTTAAAGAATTCACGGTAGCAGGTCAGAATAAAAAAACCACCACAGAAGCCGCAGCCCGGGCAAAAGCGATAGCGGAGGCTGTAAACTGGGCGCGCGACATGGTCAATGAGCCGTCCAACTTTATGTACCCCGCCGATTTAGCCAATGCCGCCAAGAAAACAGCCGACGATTACGGACTGAAAATAGAAGTGCTCGAAAAACAGCAGATGGCATCGCTGGGTATGGGCGCTTTACTCGGCGTGGCGCAGGGGAGCCAGCAGCCGCCAAGATTCATTATCATGACCTATAAAGGTAAAGCGTCGGACGCCATCGATATGGCGCTGGTCGGCAAGGGTATTACATTCGATACCGGCGGTATCAGTCTCAAACCTTCCACCGACATGCACGAGATGAAGACCGATATGGCCGGGGCCGCTTCCGTTATAGCCGCTTTAAGGGTAATAGCCCAGCTAAAGCCCGCGATTAATGTCATTGCCATCGCACCGGCCACGGAAAATATGCCCAGCGGGACAGCCCAAAAGCCGGGCGATGTGGTTAAAGCCATGAACGGCAAAACAATCGAAGTGCTCAATACCGACGCGGAAGGCCGGTTAATTCTGGCAGATGCTTTAAGTTATGCGCGGAAGATGAAGGCTAAAAACATCATCGACATCGCAACTTTAACCGGCGCAGTTCGGGCGGCATTGGGGACATTCTGTACAGGAGTATTTACCAATAACCAAGCGCTCGTCGATAAATTAATCGCCTCCGGTAAAGAGGTCGGCGAGCGCGCCTGGCAGTTCCCGATGTTCGAGGAATACGGTGAAATGATTAAGAGCGACATCGCCGATATCCAGAACACCGGCGCGAAATACGCCGGGGCCATTACCGCGGCCAAATTCCTCTCTGAATTCGTCGATGATACGCCCTGGGTACACATGGACATCGCCGGCACCAGCGATACCGATAAAGATAAAGGCTACCTGGTCAAAGGCGCTACCGGCAATCCGGTACGCACGTTAGTGAACCTGGTATTAAAAATGGCGAAAGAGTAAATAATCATTACATCTGTTTGTGGAAGAGGATTCAGGTGAAGGTAATCAACTGACTTTTCACCCTCACCCTACCCTCTCCCATCAAGGGAGAGGGATTATTAAAGGAGGACACATGAAAATCAAATGGCTGGCACACTCCGCTTTTCTCATCACCGCCGATTCCGGCACCAGGATTGTCACCGACCCGTACACGACCAACGAGCGCCACCGCCACGGCGATATTAGCGAGACGGCTGAAATAGTCACCGTTAGTCACAGCCACAGCGACCATAGCAACGCGGCCGCCGTTAAAGGCAACCCGCTGGTATTAAATAAAGCTGAAGAAATAAAGGGCATTAAAGATAAGAGCATTAAAATCAAGACCGTGATGACGGCCCACGATGACGCCGGGGGAAGCAAGAGAGGGCCGAATATCATCTTCTGCTTCGACGTGGACGGCGTGAAAATCTGCCACTGCGGCGACCTCGGGCATGTGCTTACCGACGAGCAGGTCAAAGCCATCGGTAAAGTGGATGTGCTGATGGTTCCGGTAGGAGGCTTCTTCACCGTTGATGCTGCGGGCGCTACGAAGGTCTGCGAGCAGCTTAAACCCAAAATCATTCTCCCTATGCACTACCTGACCGAAAAAATCAGCATCCCCATTGGCAAGGCGGATGATTTCCTCAAGGGTAAGAGCAACGTAACGCGCGTCGACGGCAGCGAAATCGAGGTCAAGGCGGGCAAACTTCCCGCCAGCGCCCAGATTATGATGCTGAAGTACGCGCTGTAACTATTCATGATAAACCCGAATGACGTCAACCTGATTATCTTCGACATGGACGGGACAATTCTACCTTCTCTCATGCCCTTCTACGAGTCGATAAAAAGAGCCTTTGCCAGGCTGGGATGGCCTGTCACGTTCAAAGCTGAAGATATCAATCAATTCTTTGGGGTTTCGACGGCGTCAACCAAAGGCAGCGTGTATGAGTTTATTACCCCACCCGATAGCCACATCTCGATTGAAGAAGTCCGGGAAAGAGTCCGCGCGGAAAATGATGAGGTATTCCGTGAAATGGCGCAAACATATCCGGGGGTAAAAGAAACCCTCAAAACGCTCCGACAGAGGGGATACAAGCTGGCCCAATACACCAACGCTGCTACAGCCTATCTGAATGTTATTATGTCATCTTTAGAGATTAGAGACTATTATGATTACGTCGAGTGCATCGAAGACAACCACACCACCAAGCCGGAGCTGGTAAGGAAAATACGGGAGCATTTCGGCGGCTCAAACGCGGCTATCGTCGGCGACAGGATTCATGATATCGAAGCTGCCAGAGAGAATGACTGCCTTTCAATAGGCGTCCTCTTCGGCTACGGCGGTAAAGAGCCAGAGCAGGCAGACTTAACCATCAATAAATTCGATGACCTCCTATCTATCTTCGACAGGAAAATATTAATGACATAATCGATAACACCGATTGTGAGTTCCCGGTTATCAAACACTGCCGTTAAAGCCCGGTTCCGTTTGCCCTTATTGCGCGCCTGCCTCCCGCTGCCCCTCTCTGAACACCATGACGAGCTTGAACCAAAATATTATAGCTAAAATCAAGCTCAACCTCTATTCTCTCTTGACCCCCTGTGGTAGAATAATATATGTAGGGGGTACGTTACTTAAAACAGGCAGACAAATTGAATATAAGCTGTATTATCCTTGCCGGCGGTAAAAGCACACGCCTGGGTCACGACAAGGTACTAGAAACGGTTGGTAACACAAGCTTACTGGAACAGGTAATCTCCCGCATAGACCCTCTGAGTAAAGAAATAATCATCGTCACTGCGAAAGAGAGAACCTTCACACAGCTGGCGAGCCGCCCTAAAGTTAAAGTAGTATCCGATATTTTCCCCGGTCAGGGTTCTCTGGGCGGCATTTACACCGGACTGGTAAAATCGGATTCGTTTTATAACCTTGTCGTCGCGGCGGATATGCCATTTGTGAATACGTCTTTGTTAAGATATATGATAGGTATTTGTGAGGGATTCGACTTTGTGCTGCCGCGTGTCAACGGCCTTTTCGAGCCGCTGCATGCCATATATTCTAAAAACTGTATTACCCCGATTGAATCCATCTTAAACGAAGGTAAGAAAGTAATTGTTGAACTCTTTAAATACGTAAAAGTTAAATATGTCGAAGCTGACGAGGTCGATAAATTCGACCCGCAGCATTTGAGTTTTTTCAATATCAACACGAAGGAAGAACTGGAACTGGCGAAGAAAATCGCCGCAGGAGCCGCTGATTAATGTTAAGCGTTGAAGAAGCAATTCAAAAGATACTCGATGAAGTAAATATCCTTGAGACGGAATCCGTCCCTATCCTGGAATCGCTGGGACAGGTGCTTGCGGAAGATATCGTTGCCGCTATCAACGTACCGCCGCTGGATAACTCCGGCATGGACGGTTACGCCGTACGCGCCCAGGACACCAGAGGCGCAGGACCCACCTCGCCGAAAGTCCTGCGCGTAATTGATACGGTCATCGCCGGTTCCATTTCGCATCGTAAAGTTGAAGCAGGTACCGCCATACGCATTATGACCGGCGCTCCTTTACCCCACGGGGCCGATGCCGTTGTGCAGTTTGAAAATACCGACGAAGAAAAACGTAAAAGCCCCGTGACCGAGATAGGGATTTTGGCCGAGGCCAGACCCGAACTGAACATCAGGAAAGCCGGAGAGGACACCGCCAGGGGGACGGTAGCGCTTAAGAAAGGCGCTGTCATCCGCCCCGCCGAGATTGGTTTGATGGCTTCGCTCGGTTACACTCATGTTAAAGCTGTCCGCCGCCCGTTAGTCGCCATTCTTTCCACCGGGAACGAACTGGTAGAGCTGGGACAGCCGCTCCCCGAAGGGAAAATATACGATAGCAACCTGTACAGCATCGCCAGTCTGGTAAAGCGCTACGGGTGCATCCCAAAAATACTCGGCATAGCCCGGGATGATGAAAAGTCGCTGGTAACCAAGCTCAAACAGGCCCAGGACGCCGATATGCTCCTGACTACCGGCGGGGTATCCATGGGCGATTATGATATGGTCAAAGACATCCTGTCCAAGAACGGTAAAATGGTCTTCTGGCAGGTCAGGGTGAAGCCGGGGAAACCGCTGGCCTTCGGGAAAATCAAGGGCAAAAACAGGGATATACCTCATGTAGGCTTACCGGGTAACGCCGTCAGCTGCATGGTGAGTTTCGAGCTTTTTGTGCGCCCGGCGCTCCTGAAGATGATGGGGAAAAAGAACATCAATAAGCCTGTGGTGGAAGCAATCGTCGAAGATAGCGTTAAAAACGATGCCGGCCGCCGCCTCTACAACCGGGCTATCGTGGCCAGGCGCGACGGACATTACTACGCCCGGCTGACCGGCCCGCAGGGTTCGGGCATTCTTAAATCGATGACGCTGGCGAACGGGCTGGTACTGATTCCGGAAGAGAAAAAAACCGTGCAAAAAGGCGAAACCGTTCAGGCTCTGATGCTGGACTGGAATGAAGAAGTTAACCTCATAGATAAGGATTAAGAGAACTATAATGCGTTCGGTCATTTCATTAGTGGGAAAATCAGAATCCGGCAAGACAACCTTGATGGAAAAACTCATTGTCGAGCTAAAACGGCGCGGCACAAAAGTGGCTATCGTCAAGCATTCACACCACGCCGATGACCTCGATACGTCCAAGAAAGACACCTGGCGCTTTACGCAGGCCGGCAGCGAGCTATCGGCCATCAACTCGCTCGACCATCTGGCTATTTACCGGCGGATGGACCATTTCTTCGACCCGCAGGAGATTTCCAGCTTTATCCTCTGGGACTATGACATTATCCTGACGGAAGGATTTAAAGGCAGCCCTTACCCTAAAATCGAAGTCCATCGCGCCGGGCAGGGTAAAGAGCTGCTGACCGATACGAACTTGCTGCTGGCGGTGGTCACGGACGAGCCGATGGAGGTAAGCGTACCGCAATATTCCCATGATGACGTGGCCGGCATAGCCGACCTTATTGAGAAAAGAATAAATGCCCAGGATAAGGGAAATGATATAGATGTGGTGGTAAACGGCGCCCGGATACCCGTTAATCAATCGCTCCAGGATTTGCTGACACGCACCCTGTTAGCCATGATACCCGCTAATCAAGGCAACGGCGTGAAAAGCCTGCATGTTTCCTTGAGGAGGAAGAGTTGATATTCGAAGCCTCAGATTTTATTTTTAAGGTGCCGTCAGTGGTAGCCAGGGCGCGGCGCGTCCTGATAAAACCCAGCGCCTCCTATCCCCTGCCCTACCCCGTCACCACGAGCGCCGAAATGCTCGCGGCCATCATCGCCAGCATACGGAGGGTGAGCGATGCCGATATTCTCCTGCTGGAAGGCACCTCCGGAGGGATACCCACCCGCCCGATATATCAGGCGCTCGGCTATAATTTCCCGCGGGTGCTTACCCTGGACGTGAAGGACTGCATCTTTGTCGAGGTGGATAACCCTCTGCCCAAGCCGTTCGCCATGCCGACGTTCTGGGTGCCGAATGTGATTTTATCCAGCGATTACCTGATAACCGTAGCGCCGCTGAAGACTTATAACAGCTCAGGCAGTTTCGCCGTTAAAAACCTGCTTTCCCTGCTGCCGAGCAGCAAGTATCAGGGGGAATCTACGGGCGGCTGGGAGAGCCTTTACAACCTGGGAATAGACAAGGTACTGGCCGACCTCTATTTTACCCTGCCCTTTGACCTGGGCATTGTCGAGGCGAGACAGAAGTTCGCCGTCAAACAGGACCCGAGCGATGGCGACATCGAAGAATACGATAAGGTATTTGTCGGTGAACCCTATGAAACTGACCGTGAAGTCGCCGATGCGCTGGGGCTCAAGATAGGCTATCTCGATCTGATTAAATCGGCCAAGGTTGAGCTTGGCACTTAGTAATAAATCAAGTATTACTCTGTATACTTAAAAACGACCGTTATTACGGAATACGGGAAATCCCCGGCTAATACCTGACGCTGAATTTCGAGAACTCTCCGGTATAAACCGCCCATTCCGCCACGACTTCTTCTACCCTGGCCGCCGGCGGCCCCGTTTTCAGATGCTCCACCAGCTTTTCAAGTTTCTGCCTCTCCCCTTCCGCCTGAACCTCAACCGTGCCGTCAGGCCGGTTGCAGACGCAGCCGGTGAGATTCAACTCTTCCGCCCGGCTTTCCACAAAGGCCCGGAAGAAAACACCATGAACCCTCCCGCGCACTGTCGCCTGAAGTGAGGCCAGGTCAGCCATAGTCAACCACTCCTCCCGTCCCGCTATAAAGGAGCCTCTATTCTTCTTCTTCCTCCTCTACCCTCCTGCCCTCCCGCTGCTTTCCCTTTTTAATTACTTCCACTTCTGTCGGAGTTGTCATGATAGTTATCTGGGGTATTTTTTTAACGTCTTTTTTTTGCTTCTTTTGCTCTTTATGTCCTCTATCGCCTTTGCCCATGATATCACCTCGCTTAAGTATCCAGTTTACTTTTATATGCAGTCTAGCAGAAAGAACCTATCCGGTAAAGCCCTCATCAAGCTGTTCCAGCGCAGTGCGGGCGGCCTCGGTTTCAGCCAGTTTCTTATTCTTGCCCATACCGCGGCCGAGAATCCGGTCGCCGGCTAATACCTCTACGGTAAAATTTTTATCGTGGTCAGGGNNCCGCAACCAGCCGATAGGAAGGCGTAAGCTGCAATCTGGACTGCAGGACTTCCTGCAGCTTTGATTTATAGTCGAGGCCGGCGCCCTGACGGGTTACTTTCATCCAGGCGTCACCAAGCAGTCTGATAACAAGCTCGCCGGTAGTTGCCCATCCCCGGTCAAGATAAATAGCGGCGATCACTGCCTCCAGAGCCCCTGCCAGGTTGAGCGCTTTACTCCTGCCCCCGCTGGCCTCCTCACCTTTACCCATAGAGAGAAAATCCCCGAGGTTAATTCCACGGGCGATACCAGCGAGGGTATCACGCCGCACCAGCGCTGCGCGCAGCCGGGTCATTTCCCCTTCGTTGAGGTCAGGAAAGTCCTGATACAGTTTTTCAGCGACAATACAGCCAAGAACCGCATCACCGAGGTACTCCAGCCTCTCGTTATGGCCCGGAGTAAAACCGGGGTTTTCATTAATATAGGAGCTGTGTACCAACGCCTGTTCCAGCAGAGCCGGATTGTTAAAATTAACGCCCAGCGTCTTTTGAAAAGCGACTAAATCAGGCATAGGGAAATACCTTTCATGTAATAACAATAGCCCGTGGGACAGATGGTGTCAAATTAGCGGAGAACCGGCATATTGTCTAGGTTATAGCTTCATGATATAATTGTTTTGAATTGGGGATTCGTCTAGCGGTAGGACAGCAGACTCTGAATCTGTTTACCCAGGTTCGAATCCTGGATCCCCAGCCACTCTAGAAGCATTTCGAACTTCTATTTGAAAAGAAGCAACTTATTCCCCTTTTACAGCAGCTACTGTCTTCTCCCCGAAAGAACCGGCCTGCGCAATGATTCCCCGACTCTAACGCTCGCCCCTTAACCTCTTTGCGATATAAGTTGCGTCTTTGGAATGCTACTCCCGGTTGGGACTTCTGACCGGGTCTTAAAATCCGATGGTACGGTCTACTGCTAAGACTAAATTCCCAAAGGTCAAACAGGCTTTAATCCTGTTGTTTCCAATATCTCTTCCGATACTCCCACTCTAATTGCCGGGCTCTCCGGAAGAGCTTCACTTTCATGCGGCACCTCACACAGCATCGCTCTTAATAATAACGGCGGCGTCTATGCGTGGGGAGTCAAAGCGCCCACTTGACAAATAGGGAGGAGACATTATAGAATCCTATAAAGTAGGCCAAGTGTTACCTTCGTTTGAACTCTTACATTATAGTAGGTATTTGCAGAGCTATAATTGTAGACTATTAAATGCCATTAGTATTCATTCGAAAACACAAGAGGAGAAAGTGCACATATGACAAAGGAACTTAAGAAAGTACTTCCAAAGATAAAAATATATAAGGGGGGTGAAAATTCATGAAAAGAAGAATTTTTAGTATTTTATTTGCCCTCATGCTAGTGCTGAACTTCAGCCTAGTAATGGCCGCGCCGGCAGCAGCGAATGTAACTTCTGCTACTGTTGCCATTTCCCCGGCGATGGCTACGGCTGGATTTGTAAGCGCCAATTACACTATAACGGACAATGTTAGCGCCACAGGGAACCTGACAGCGAACACTAGTAACATAACAATTATGTTCCCCGCGGATACGGTGATAACTCCAAGTGCCTTAGCGGGTACTGTAAACGGCTCTGCTATCACGGTAATAACTGGGAATAACACTACCGGGAATGTCACCTTCACCACGCCGGTCACTGTCCCTAATAGTGGCACTTTTGTGGTAAATCTCACCGCCGGCATCACCAATCCAACGGTGGCTGGTCCTTACACATTAACTGTTGCAACAGGTGTGGAACTGACACCTGTCATATCTCAATCTTATCATATCTTCTCCGTTCAAACGCCGGTCAACCTTTTGACGACGGCCGATTTTGCGGCTCTGGCGGAAACACACATAACAACTACCGGGACTACCAAAATTATTGGAGATATCGGCATTAGTCCGGCCGCTTCGACTTTCATAACCGGATTCGGGTTGGTACTGGATTCCTCGACTACATTTTCAACATCATCGCTGGTTACCGGACAGGTATTTGCCGCCAGCTATACAGATCCAACTCCAGCTAAAATGACCCAGGCTATAAACGATCTGGGCACCGCTTATACGGACGCCGCCTCCGGTGGACGAACACCCGATGCTACCGAACTGGGCGCCGGACACATTGGCGGGATGACACTCGCTCCCGGCTGTTATAAATGGAGCACCGATGTTTTAATCGAGACTGATGTCACCCTCTCGGGAAACTCAACTGCTGTCTGGATTTTCCAGATAGCGGGAGACCTCACTGTCAGCAATGGTAAGCAGGTTCTCCTGAGCGGCGGCGCTGAGGCCAAAAACATTTTCTGGCAGGTCGGCGGGGGCACCGGCGCGACTCTTGGAACGACTTCCGTCGTCAATGGAAATATACTGAGTAACAAGCAGGTTATCATGAATAGCGGCGCTACGCTGAACGGCAGAGCGCTGGCAAAGACCCAGGTTACATTAATCGCCAATACAATTACAATGCCGTCTGCGTCCGCGCTAACCATAACCGCCGCGCCAAGCGTTACCACCGGCAATGCGGCGGCAACTTACACCGTTAACTTTACCACGACTAAGGATTTGACTGTCGGCGACCGCATAGTAATCACATTTCCAGGCGGATTTAACGCCAGCGGTGCTCTTGTAGACGCAACTACAACGACTCCGAGCGGCCACGACCCCACGCTTGTATCCGCTACAACTACCGTGGTTACGACCAATGTAACAGCCGCCGAGGCCCCGGGCGCTTTTAGCATAGTGCTTACCGGCATCGTCAACACGCAAACGGCCGGAACGGCATATGTGGTAAGCGTTAAAACACTGGATAGCCCCGCTTTTACTACTACTCTGGACGGCCCTACAGCTTCCGCTCCTTTCACAATCACAACCGCTGGGGTAGCCACTCTAACGGTGCAGGTTCAGCCGACAAGAACCACGTCCGGCATAGCGATTGTGCCGCCGGTGCAGGTTAAGTCTGTGGACGCTGCCGGCGCCGTCGTTGCCAGTCAGACTGTCACGGCGTCGCTGCAGGTTGGCACAGGGGCGCTTTCGGGCAATACTACACAGTTAACCGATGTTTTGGGTATTGCCACCTTTGATGACCTCTCAATCAACCTGGGGGGTACCAATAAGGTGCTGGGGTTTACCACCGGCGCCGCATCTATTAACTCAACTGCTTTCACAGTTACACACATAACCGTTAATCCTACCTCGGGGCTGGTCACTACTGGTGGCACCNNACCACCTTCACCATTGTGCTTGACGCCGCGCCCACGGCTAATGTGACCATAGGGCTGAGCAGCAATGATACTACTAAGGGTACGGTCTCACCGGCCAGCGTTACTTTTACCACGGTGAACTGGGCTACCCCGCGGACTATCACCGTCACCGGTAGTATTAATGATACCGTGGTGAACGCCAACTATACCATCGTCACCGCTAACGCCACCTCTACTGACACCAAATACAACGATTTAAACGCCAGCGATGTCGGCGTGATCAACCTTGCTAACACCACACCTATAGGAGGGGGAGGGGGAGGTGGAGCGCCAACGCTAGACACAAGCCTCTTCGGCGTAACAGGGAGCTTCAATACCAATAGCGCGGGCGTAGTACAAACTGAGATAAAGGGCACTTCTGCGGATGGCAAACTGACCATCGACATTCCCAAAGGCACCATCGCCCTGGATAAAAATGGCAGCCCGCTGCTAAACATAACGGCAACAGTCAATGCCAATCCGCCACCCCCACCCCAGAATGCCAATATCATTGGGTTGGCTTATAACTTCCTCCCTGCCGGAGCTACCTTCAGCCCGGGCATAATATTCAAATTCACTGTTAGCCCGGCTAGTATTATTGCTCCCTTAACTGTAAATGACCTAGTTCTAGCCTTCTATAGTGAAACGTCTACACCTCCTGGATGGGTAACCTTTCCCACTTCCGTTGTCCCAGGTACCTTCTACGACTTGCAAGCTACTGTGTCACACTTTACCACCTTCGCCGTCATCGCTTATGCCAGCCCGGCTGCCTTTACGGCCAGCAACCTGGTTATCACACCGGCTGAAGTGAATACCGGAGTAGCATCTACCATTAAAGTAACGGTTGCTAATAACGGTGACCTTTCCGGCACATACAACGTTGTCCTCAAAGTTAACGGCGCAGTTACTGAAACCAAGAGTGTCACATTAGCCGGCAAGTCTAGCACTGACGTAACCTTCGTAGTCTCCCCAACCACTGCCGGAACCTACACGATTGATGTCAACGGACTAACAGGCGCACTCACGGTTAAAGCTCTGCCGACGACAACGCCGCCGACGACAACGCCGCCGACGACAACGCCTACACTTACACCTACACCGACGTCGACAATAACGCCAGCACCTACATCAGCCCTACCAGTGCCATCAACAAAATCATCAACCAACTGGCTTCTGATTTGTGAGATTACTGGTGGAGTGATATTGGTAGGATTGCTTATCTTCTTCTTTATCAGAAGCGTCGTCCGGCGGCGGGGAGGGATGTAGGATAAATATACAGCGATTTTTTCTATCAGTGAAAATTTAAATCGTTGATTGGTTGTCCCGCAGGCATCTAACTATCCGAGTTAGGTGTCTGTGGGATTAACTATATGACAAAGAAGTATGTTGCTACCCCTCTTACAATCTGCCTGGAAACTCTGTTTTTATGACCACCTGGTTCTACGTCAAGACCGCTCCCCCTAATCTGTGGGGGATTGAGCCCCTGGCCGTCGCAATGGCTGCCTGAGGAAGAAGAAAATCTAACCACCTGCCCTGGAGATCGATACGTTCCGGCGTAAAGTCATATACTATCAAGGGTGAGAGTTTGAGGCAGATCGGAACTTGTCCCGCCATTCCAGGTCAAGACATCGGTTAATCTTCACTAACTGAACTGGTGAAATATCGAATCCGGCATGAATAAAAGCGCCACCATAAGCAAGGGCGAGACAGTAAACCTGGCTGGCAAAGCTGTAGCGAATGGGGAAGAATCTTCAGGATTTATTCCTGGAGGAGATAGCGAAAGAGGATTTTAAAGAGCGCCGCTTGCGAATTCAAGCCGAAAGAACCAATCTTGAGTATCTGGTTGACACCATAGAGTCGCACCGGGTGTAAGTTAAAGCTGATTTTAAGTTCGCTCTACGCATAGTGAACAAACTTGACTCAATCTTCGAAAAAGGTGATAATGATAATCGGCGTCTGCTCTGTGAAACCGTATTCAGGCAGTTGAAGGTTCGGGAAGGGAAGATGGTGGACATGGAGATGAATTCTTCCTTCAGACTGATCGCCTCCCAGATGAAAGGTTCGGTATCCTTACTGAGTGGGCAGCCAAATTCCACACATGGCGCATTCGTCTAGCGGCCTAGGACGCGTCCCTCTCAAGGACGAGATCACGGGTTCGAATCCCGTATGCGCTACCAAAGCAAAAATAACCCCCTGTTTTGAAGCTAATTTAGCCGGACAGGGGGTTTCTTTTTAGGGTTTTGCTAACCAGTAAGTTTTATGAATATGTTATGGTATAATCAAGGAAAATTATTGAGGCCGGATTACTGTTAAAAGCGAGATTTGCGCATATGGGTTGAAGACGCTTTGGGAAGAAAATAGGTTGTTAATCATCAAACAACTGGCAAGAATGTGCATCTACACCCCATTTTATGTGTACAATGCTCGTATGGAAGTTCCGGTACATCATTTATTTTATAATGTTTACCAGTCAGCTTCTTACAAGATTCACACGCGTCTGGAGCCGAAAGCACCTCTACTAACTTAAGTCCTTCGCTACGGTATCGTTCCAATTCTGCTCGATGCCTTCCAAAAAATACAAACATTCTTACGGCAGTTTCAGAATCAAAGAACAAGCCTGTTTCAAAACTAGCTGGTAGCCATTTCTCTGACGACTTAGTCGTTGTACCCCATAATGCTGTCATGGCCGCAGCTATTCTCACAGCTTCTAGCTTTTCATTCCCTAAACGGGCAATAATTTTCGGCTTACTCTCGAAAATAGTCTTCAGTTCTTCTATTTCTCGTTCAGGATTACGTTTTATTCCCATTCCACTAGAGAATCCGTCCTCTGCTTCGTAAGTAGCAACCGCTAAGCTTGCTTCTTTGAACTTTCGTTTGATTAGATATTCCATTACCTGATGTTCGACTTGAGCAATTTTCTCTTTATTAGCCTTTATATACTGCTCTGCTATTTCATGACCACGTTGCGTACATTTAAGAAGTGATAATTCAGCTACGGACTTTAAAATCCCGTCTGGGTCTGCCTTCACAAGGCGTTTTATCATTTCTTCTTTACGTCCTGAAACAGGCAGGCCTTTTTGTTTAAGCATATCTTTTAGCTCATTAACTTTGTATTTGTATGAAAGTAGTTCGTTCAATTCAGGTGTCGTTAACATACCCTCATCAACAAACCGCTTTATAGCCTGTGTGGATGGTTCACCAAGCAGGTTATTCCACCAACTTTTCCAATATTCATGCTGTGCAAAATCGTAAAAGCTATTTGCGCTAATGTACTTGCTTAACAATAGCAAATGAGCTTTTGATTTATGCCAATCCAATTCCATATACTACCTTTACTTCAAGAGTATTTTCTTAGTTAAGGATTTTCATCCCGGGGCCATCTATCCATATTCGGTCCCTGGTGAATGTATTGTTATCGAACGGCTTGCCCGAATCCTTTATTTTGGAGGTACCCCAAGAAATGACATTGCCATCTGCTAAAGGAGTGGACACTATTACCGATATGTCATATCCGGTGTTATAAATACTACCCGCAAATTTACCATCAATATCAAATCCGGAGAAAGCCGCTAACCCGAGCCATGAATATGCGTCTTTTATAAGCCATGCCTTTGATATAGGCTGGAAATGTAATTCCAAAAAGACATTAATATTTTTGTTCTCGATAGTAATCTTTCTTAATTGATACTCATAACCATCTTGCTTTGACAATTTTATATCCCTATTAAACATTTGGGTAATTTCATCTTGTATCTGCTGATAGGTTACAGATTTGTGTTCGCCATAATTTAGTTCGACTGTCTGGGTGGGATTCAATAATTGCGGAGCAGGCTCAGATGGAATAGGTGTTGGAGTAGAAGTTGTAGCGGGTGTTGGAGCAGGAGTAGGCGTGGCTGTGGTGACAGAAGCAGCACAGGCGCTCAAAAGTATAGCCGCCAAGATTACACATATGAGTAAAATTAGCTTCATAGTTACCCTCCCTTTATAGACTGTTATTCAAGGTAAGCCAATAACACATATAACATAAGTCATAGAATGAGTGTTGTCAAACGTTAGGCGGTATGCCGTGAGGATGTACAATTGATATCTGACGGCTTTAGGGAGGGTATGTAATTCCTGCTTTGCCTTACCGGCAAACCAAAGCTAGAATTTTGCTAACCGTTTGCTAACGCATGAAAACAAATAGGTAAACATCAAGCGGCATTTCACGTACAAAACGGAAAATCAGCCTTTTAAGGAAAATCACAGATTTGAATGTAAAAACACATTAAATCACGTTCAATGGCAAGTCCCGTATGCGCTACCAAGACATAATTTACCCCCTACTTTGAGGCTAAATTATCAGAGTAGGGGGTATCTTTTTAGTGATTAGCTGCTAATTTGCTACTAATACCCGTTATTTAGTGAAAAACGGGGGCATTCATTGGAAAAAGATATCTCCTGTACCAGTTGACTGTGGAATAAATATTCGGCGCTTAATCCTTCGACCTATGACAGAAAAGTCGTGTTGCCGGTCTGGGAAGTGTCATAGCCGCCAATGCCCTCGACGATTTTTTTAAACTCGTCGCTGACAATTATCTCCAGCATTATCCCCAGCCGCTTGCTGCGGTAATTGGTCATCGGTATGACGAGATCATACCGTTCCCGGAATAGAGGTAAAAAACCAAGATTACAGCTTTTAGCCGCCGCCTCGATGCCCAAGCCAACATCGGCCTTACCGTGGGTGATATGAGCAGCGACCGCCATGTGCGTACTGAGCTCAACGCCGTATCCCTTGATTCCGGACGTCGCTATGCCGCGTTGTTTCATTTGAAGGTCCAGCAGTACCCTCGTGCCCGACCCCTTCTGACGATTGACAAAAACTATATCCTGGCGCTGTAAATCATCAAGGCCATGAATCTGATGAGGATTCCCCGGGGCGTACATCAGCCCCTGTATGCGGTAAGCGAGATTAACGATAGCCAGTTCACTGCCCGGTAGTATCTTTTTGATAAAAGGATAATTGTATTCCCCGGTCTCTTCATCCAGCAGGTGGGCGCCGGCCA
>PLLL01000057.1 GCA_003141235.1 Dehalococcoidia bacterium | reverse complement strand
GATGCTGGAGGCAAGGCGATGATTACGGCCGGTGTAGATATCGGTTCTCTGACGGCTAAAGCGGTGATTTTGAGAGATAAGGAAATCGCCGGCTACGCGGTTATACCCGGCGGCGCTGATGTTACGGCGGCAGCTGGGCGCGCTTTAGGGCAGGCTCTGGAAAAAGCCGGACTGCGGCAGGAAGACCTGACAGCGATTGTTGCCACCGGCTACGGGCGTGAGAAGGTGCCGATGGCAGGTAAAACCGTTACTGAAATTACCTGCGATGCGCGCGGCACGCATTACCTTTTCCCGGAGGCGGGGATGATTATCGACATCGGCGGGCAGGACAGCAAGGTCATCAGCCTTGATGCTGAAGGTAGAGTTTTAGATTTTACGATGAATGATAAGTGCGCCGCCGGCACCGGACGCTTTCTGGAAGTGATGGCTCGCGCTCTGGAGATAGAACTGGACCAGCTCGGGCCGGTATCTTTAAAACACCGGAAAACGGTGGTTATCAGCAGCATGTGCACGGTCTTCGCCGAATCGGAGGTGGTCTCGCTGATTGCCGAGGGCTATGCCCGGGAGGATATTCTTAACGGCCTGCACCAGGCCATCGCCAGCCGGATTGCGGCCATGGCGCAGGGACAGCGGGTGGGAAAAGTAATCATGGTGGGTGGTGGGGTAGCGAAAAATACCGGCGTGGTCAAGGCGTTGGAAGACAGGCTGAAAGCCAAGGTAAAAGTACCGCCGGAGCCGCAAATCGTGGCGGCGCTGGGGGCGGCCATCTGCGCTCAGGAAATAGTGAACAGATAAAGTCAGCCTGTTTAGTGGTATAATCCTATTAGAATACTGTTCTGGAGATTTGAAAGCTGGAAAGCGTAGAAATAGCACGGCGGGCCGTAGATGCGGCCAGTGATAGACAGGCTGTCAATATTGCGCTGCTGGATCTCAGTAATTTATGCGGCTTCGCGGACTATTTTGTTATCTGCTCTGGAGAAAGCCAGCGGCAGATCCGTGCTATCTTCGATGAAGTCGAAAAAAGCCTCAAAGCCGAGGGCGTCCCGCCTTTAAGACAGGAAGGCAGTTCCGATTCAGGCTGGCTCCTGCTCGATTACGGTAATGTCATCGTGCATATCTTCGGCGCTGTAGAGCGCGAATTCTATGACCTCGACGGGTTCTGGCGCGAAGCCAAGACCGTAGTGAATATTCAGTAATTACCCGAATATCTCTTTCTTCGTGAAAAAGTTGGCTATCTCAATTTCCCCGTTTTCCGGCGAGTCTGATGCATGCGTCGAGTTACGCTGTATATCCAGCCCGTAATCTTTCCGTATCGTCCCCGGCGCGGCTTTAGAGGGATCGGTGGCGCCCATGACTTTGCGGATATGCGCTATGGCATCTTCACCCTTAAAAGCGGCGGCCACGATGGGGGTAGAAGTGATATAGGCAATCGTATCTTCGAAGAAAGATTTTCCCTTGTGGACGGCGTAATGCCGCTCTGCCATGGCTTTATCCATATGCAGCATCTTGAGCGCGATGAGCTTTAGCCCCTCCGCCTGAAGGCGGCCGATAATAGCGCCGGCGAGCTGCCTTTCCATCGCGTCGGGTTTAACGAGAACTAGTGACTTTTCCATTATTTACTCCTGCATCATTTTTTAGTCTGTGATTGCTGGAAGAGTATGGTCAAAACATCGATACTGACGTCGTTCAAAGTTTCCACAACTAGGTCAGCTTGCTTGAGCTTTTCTTCCGGATGAGTGTTGGTAACCGCGATGCATTTCATCCCGGCGCTTTTGGCCCCCGCCACACCGGCTATAGCGTCCTCAAAGACGATGCAATTGGCCGGTTTGACGCCGATTTTTTTTGCCGCCAGCAGGTATATCTGCGGGCTGGGTTTACCCTCCGGTACTTCGTTGCCGAAGGCGATTGCCCCGAAACATGTTTTAATGCCCAGCGTCTGGGTTATAACTTCAATGTTTTCCGGCGTCGCCGAGGATGCTATTGCCTGCTTGATGTCGTGCTTATGGAGCGATTTAATGAGTTCGACGGCTCCGGGCAATGGCTGGATATGGCCAATAGCTCTATGTCGGAAGTTCGCCTGCTTGGCAATGTTAATGGCGGTCAACTCTTCCGGCGAAGTATTTTCGCCCAGGGCGTCTTTAATTATCGTGTCGTTCCTCTGCCCGAAGAAGCGTAAAAAGTGTTCCTCTGTATATAAAACGCCCTTTTTGGCAAATTCCTCTTTCCATGCCTGAAAATGATACTCTCTGGTATCGGCGATAACGCCGTCCATGTCCCAGATGACGGCCTCCAGTTTGCCTTTAGACATGGCTGCGTTTCTCCCGCACTTTATCGGGTTGCCCGGCTCTATTTTCAGCGATGAACTGCTTGGCCGTGCTTTCCGCGACGACGGTTCCGTCTTTGAGGCTTACCTGTCCTTCCGTCTCGATGAGTTTCCGGCTGTGCCGCGTTATGCGGGCGGTAATGACCAGCGGCTCCTCCACCTTTATCGGCTGCCGCTGTCTGATAGTAATGCTGGCGGTCAGGCAGGTATTGCCCGTGGTATAAGCGGCATGGCTCATCGCTTCGTCCAGCAGACAGCCAAGTATGCCGCCGTGCAGTAAACCCGGCCACCCCTGGAACTCTTTTTGAGGTGTGTATTCCGCCTTGACCACATCACCTTCCTTCACGAATTTAAGCTTCAGCCCGATGGGGTTGTTGCGCCCGCAGCCGAAACAAAAACCCTCGGTGAGGTCGGCGTTTAAGATCACTTTTGGTATTGCTACCATAATATTAACTCCGTTCTAGAAATGCTGCCAGCCTGTCTTATTTACTTTAATTGCTTTTCCGCTGGCGTCAATCAGCTCTATTTTACCCGGCGCACCGGCCGTGATTTCGCCAATTAATGTGACCGGACACTTTAACTCCGCCTTGACGCGATTGATAGCATCGCTGGGGCCTGTAAATAGAAGCTCGTAATCTTCTCCGCCGGAAAGCGCCAGACCCCGCGCCTTTTCCCCGAAACTGCCCTTAACCAGCGGATGGACTGGCAGTTTTTCGACATCAATGCGGGCGCTGACTTTACTGGCCTCGCAGATGTGCCGGAGGTCGGCAATCAGGCCGTCGCTGATATCTATCGCCGCTTTTATACCGTGTTTTACCAGCATCTGACCCTCGGCCAGGCGTGGTACAGGATGCAGGAAAGCGCTTTTGAGGTATTCTGTGACCTCAGGTTTAAATTTCAGCTCTTTGGTGAGCATCTCCAGTCCGGCGGCGGCGCTGCCCGGGTAGCCGGTGACGGCTATCACATCGCCGGGCCTGGCGGCGGAACGGCGTAAAATATCCTGGCTGAGGCTCTTCCCGATAACGGTAATGGTCACGGAAACCATCGGCGCGCGGGAGATATTGCCGCCGACGATGGCCGTGCGGGACTGTTTAGCCAGCGCAATCATACCTTCGTAAAGCTCGGTGATATACACTACTTTTGTATCTTCCGGCAGGGCCAGGGCCACCAGCGCGTATTCCGGCACGCCGCCCATCGCGGCGATATCGCTGAGGTTGATGGCCAGTGCCTTCCAGACGAGTTCTTGCCAGGTGATTGTATCCAGCGAGAAATGAACGTCCTGCATCATGGTGTCCACTGTGGCCAGCTCTAACGAGCCGTCAGTGCGCCAGACGGCGGCGTCATCGCCGATGCCGATGAGCGGCTGGTCCGGGGCGAGCCGGTCTACTTTAGCGTCGGCAATCATTTTAGCGAGGAGGTCAATCAGCCCGAACTCCCCCAGCTTTGAGACTTTCATCATGAAAATTATAGCATATTCGTGATTGCGCTCACTATTATTTAGAAATCAACCTGGCCAATAAAAAAGGGGGCGTGTGCACTCGCCCCCTGTAGCTTGGATAATAATATAAGTTTAGTTATTATTATCTTTTGTATGAGCCTCTACGGAGAACTGTTCCGCAGTGTCATGGCTGGAACGCTTAAAAAGGAAGACCTGTAATACGAGAAAACCTATACCTATCAAAGCCGCCGCAGCAGCCTCGGTTTTATCCAGATTTAACGCCGGATAGAGCCATGCCAGCGCCGTCGCGCCTGCGCCTGAAATCCCGAATATCACCATCAAGAGTATTCCCATTGATTTATCCATCATATACCATCCGCGTAAAGAAGCTTTCATTATATATAACGTATGAAACGTGTTTTAGGTTAGGGGGTGTAACCGTCTATATTATCCCCTGGCTATCTTTTAAAAAACCTGCTATATTATTTGTGAATGCGTTACGCTATTATCGCCGATATTCATGCCAATCTGGCTGCCTTACAGGCGGTGCTCGAGGATATCCGCATTAATGGTGGGGTGGATGAGATATGGTGTCTGGGAGACATCGTCGGTTATGGGCCGGAGCCCCGCGAGTGCCTTGAAGTAGTGCAAAAGCGCTGCACGGTCTGCATCGCCGGCAATCATGACCTGGCCGCCATCGGTAAGCTTGACCTGTCCTATTTCAATCCCGCAGCGGCGGAAGCCTGCCGGTGGACTACGGAAAAGCTGAACCCGGTCGATGTACATTACCTGGGCGATTTGCCGACGAAGGTTGAAAAAGGTGATTTTTTGCTGGTGCATGGCAGCCCGTCGGAACCTACCCTGGAATATATCATATCCGCCGGTATCGCCGAAAAAAACTTCGCCTTTTTTACCAATAAATTTTGTCTGGCGGGACATTCGCATATACCGGCGGCCTTTAAAGAAGAAGGCAGCGCAACACAATCGATTCATCTGACTACCGGAATCGGATTGGTGCTGCACGCCCACCGGATGATTGTCAATCCGGGGAGCGTGGGCCAACCGCGCGACGGCGACCCTCGTGCCAGCTACGCTATCTATGACAGCGAAGGCCTGATGCTCCGGCTCTACCGCGTCGAATATAACATCAGCGCCACTCAGGATAAAATGATGCAGGCCGGCCTGCCCGTGCCGCTTATTACGCGGTTGGAACAGGGACGCTAAATAACCACTGGTACTTCTCCTCGATATTGATCCTTATTTTTTAGCCTTGCATACCCGTCCGGCGATATGATTCTGCCGAAAACAAAAAAATGAAAAGAAAGGGAGGCTTATTATGAATTTACAGGAAATGGAAAAAAGGCTTCAGATTGTCGAAGATGTCCAGCAAATAGACAAGCTGGAAAATATTTACGGTTATTACCTGGATAACGGCCAGAACGAAAAGATAGTAAAACTTTTCTCGGATAATCCCGAGTCTATTGAGATATCTGACCGGGGCGTCTTTAAAGGGAAGGAAGGTGTCCGCAAATTCTTCCTGGGTTATATTTCACACGGGCAGAAAAACGGTGACCTCCAGGAGATTCCGCACGGCAGAATGGTCATCCATCAGCAGCACCAGGGTGTGATAGATGTAGCTCCGGATGGCCGTACCGCCAAAGGGAGATGGTATCTGGTGATGATTCAGGCCTGGCCTGTGGATGGTAAGCCAAGGTCGGTTCTCGGTCACGGCGTTTATGAGAACGAGTTCGTCAAAGAAGACGGGGTATGGAAGTTCCGGAAAATGTTTATGAGCCTTGATTTCCGGTCGCCGATTGGTGAAGGTTGGGTGGATATTCCGGTCGTCAGCCCGGGGCGCTCTCCCATTTCTGATGCCCCGCCCACCGCCTATCATCCCTATCCGGATATGAAGCTGGTTCCCTTCCACTGGGAAGACCCGGTTACCCGACTGGAAGCGGGGAAGTAGTTTTTACCATGAAAGAAAACTGGGAAATCCATTGGAAGGATTATTATAGTATTTTACAAATTCATCCTTTAGCTGAGCCAGAGGTTGTCGTTAAAGCATATAAAACATTAGCTGACAAATATCACCCAGATAAAAATCCTAATGCAACGTCAGAAAGAATGAAGGATTTGAATGAAGCCTTTGATATTATAGGTAATCCGCAAAAGCGAGGACGATATTACGCAGCTTATCTTAAAATAGAGCATCTAGACTCTACTCATATACCCCCTCCAAAAAGAAAACATCCAAAAGGAGTGCATCAAAAAAGAAAACGNNTCATAGATGGTCGCTTCCAGGAGGTGGGGTAGAAAAGGGCGAAAAGTCATTCCAAGCGGCAATCAGAGAATTGAATGAGGAACTTGGGCTTAAAGTGCGAAAACTGCATTGGCTTGGTCACTTTAAAGGAACGACAAGCATACACAGCATTTATTTGTCGAACCATGCCAAAGGTGAAATCCATCTTCAGACCAAAGAACTCAAGAGATACTTATGGTGGGATAGGAAAAGCAAGATTAAGGCTTATGGTCATGTCTGGAAAGCCTTAGAACTAGCTAAGGAAAAGGGGTTTCTATAAATTAACGTATGGGCGTATTGGTTGTGT
>PLLL01000078.1 GCA_003141235.1 Dehalococcoidia bacterium | reverse complement strand
TCTCCCGAGTGAACTACGGGCCCGTGACTCTAGAGAATATTATAGCATATTCAGGCTAGCGCTCGATGCGGATAATCCGGAAGCGCAGCCTGCCTATCGGCGCTGTTAACTCAACTTCCTGACCGTCCTGCTTGCCGAGGAGCGCCTTGCCCAGCGGGGAGGCAACAGATATTTTACCCTTGGAAGGATTAACCTCCCTGGGGTCGACTATCATGTACCGGCACTCTTCGCCGGAAGCCAGGTCACACACCAGGAGGCTATCACCAACCACCGATTTCAAAGAGCGTGCTTTATTCTCATCGATGATGGTGGCCGCTTTAAGCGTTTGCTCCAGTTCTTTAATCTGCCCTTCAACGTGACCGCGCTCTTCCCGCGCGGCATGCAGCGGCGCATTTTCCCGGAAATCCTTATCTGCGGCGGCTGTCTGTATATCTTTCATAAGTTTCAAGCTCTTAACTTTGGCGTTTTCCAGATCTTTAGTCAGCTCATCGTACTTTTCCTGGGTCAGTGTGACCGTCACACCTTCCGGCATATTGCGCGGGGGCGCTTTCACCGGGCCGGTTTTTCCTTTTCTGGTTTTAACGTGTATCCCCAGGTTAGTCTGGCTCCAGCCCGCTTTCTTGGCATAAGCGAGAAAGGCGCGTAACAGTACCAGCTTCTGGGTGTAGTCGGTATCTGAGACCGAAAGCTGCTCGGCATAACCGGCCACAGTCGGGCCGGACAGTTTAGGGAAAGGAAGCTCCCAGCCGCACCACCGGGCGAATTTATATATCTCCGGCTGNNTTTCTTTTGCAGATAATTTCGCCAGATATTGTGTGGCGGCTTCGCTGAGACAAGGAACCCGCTCTTGATCGTTTACCATCTATCTCTCCCTCACAAATACTCTGTTTTATTCTAATCGTTATATACGTTGCTGGTCAATGCGCCCCCGTTTTAAGGCCGCCCGGCGATATTCAGAATCCGGTATTTAATAAGCTGCTTGACCGTCCGGCCGTGCCAATCAAAGGAGACGCCACTAGCTTTAGATATTGCTTCTTCGATGCCGATGGACTTCGCTATTTTGAACAGGCGGTCGATTTGCTTATTGCTCAAACGCTCGATCAGTTTCCTCGCCCGGTAGCCTGTTCTGATTTCCTTCCCCAGCTTACGGCGCCAAGCCTCTTCGTAAAGTGCCAACCTTTTCGCTGATAGGTCGTCCTCGGTTAGAGCCTGATGCAGTACATCCGCCGCGATATCGGCGCATAGCAGGCCATAGTAAATGCCGCCGCCGCTCGTAGGCTTGACCTGCCCGGCCGCGTCCCCGACGGCTATCATCCGCTCGCTGTAAGTATGGGTTGGGGGCTTTAAAGGGATAGCCCCGTAATGTATGTTGACATCGGCTGAAACTATTTTACCCTCAGATTTGAGGTGTTCCAGCCACTTCTTTAAATAATCGCCGGGCTTTTTCCGCGCTAATAATCCAACCCTCGCCAGAGACGGCGTCAGCGGCGCCAGCCAGGCGAAGAAATCGGGCGCCATATCCCCGAAGTAGACCTCCACCTCATCCAGACCGGGGGCGGTTACTTCGGCCTGGGCGCCGTAAGTATAGTCCCGGAATGTACCCAGCCCCAGCCTTCGGAGAAGCCCGGGCGCAAAACCGCAGGCAGCCACGACGCATTTTGCTGTGATTTGTTCTTCTTTACCGCGGCTGGACACGGCGACGGCAGCATGGTCTGGTTCTATCGTGACACTATTTACCCGGCTATCGAAACGGTACTCGGCCCCGGCGCGCTGCGCCCGCTCCGCCATGGCGATATCGAAAGCGCCGCGGTCGAGGATACATGCCTGGATTTCTTCCCGTTGCACATAGAGCCGGTTCCCGGACGGTGAAAACAGGCTGGCGCTGTTGACCTTGCGCAGGATGACCTTGTCCTCGATGTTAAAGGTATCGGCGCATTCCCGCCCGATGATACCCGTACAGCATTTATTTCCGAGGTCTGTCTTGCGTTCGAGTACCAGGACGCTGCGCCCTTTTTCCGCCAGGCGCTGAGCGGCCCGGCTGCCCGCCGGCCCCCCGCCGATGACTACCGCATCATGCATTCACTCGCCTTTTAAAGAGTACACTTTTTGCAGTCCCAGGTATTGCACTTCCAGTCTCTTTCCCGGAGAAAAATCCTGCCAGAACTTATCCTTTAATATCTCCGGGAATACGGTCAATCCCCGCATCTGACGTTTAGAAAGGAATTGTACGTCTTTGATATACGCAGAATCAAGGTCTTGCGGACGGACATTGGCCGTTGTTAATTCACCTGTAAAAGAGTTGGCCAGGATGAAGATTTCAAATTGATGTATGGCCCTGGATGACTCCGCGAACTCCCTCAGATATAGTATCTGCCCCAGTTCCACCTTCAGGCCGGTTTCTTCGTATGTCTCACGTTTAGCGCAATCATATATGCTCTCGTCGTCTTCAAGACCGCCGCCTGGGGGCACCCACCATTCAAAGCCATTTTCAGGGTTCTTGTGCTTGACCAGCAAAACGGCATTATCTTTAACGATGATGGCGGCTGACCTTATACGGTGTTTCATCGGCATGGCATTACTCGAAGATGCCCTTCTGCCACAGGTTGCCGTACTCTTCCCGTGGCATGCCGAGTATCGATGTGCATATATATTCGTTATGCTCACCGATGAGGACGGGGCGTTTCATAGCCGTCTCCACTGCCGATAGTTTGATAGCTGCAGGGTGGTAGTAGCGCAGTTTGCCCATGTACGGGTGTTCAAACTCACGGTAGAAGTTATAATAGTTCATCTGCGGGTCTTCATCGATGTCTTTAGCGCTGGCGACTACCCCCGCCCCCACCCCCGCCTGTTGCAGCATCTCTTCGACGGCTTCCGGCGGATAGTTTACGGTCCACTCTGCCACCAGTTTATCGAGCTTATCGCTGTTTTTCAACCGCCCGGCGGCGGTAGCGTATTTCTTGTCCTGCGCCCACTTCGGGCTGCCGATAGCTTTAACGAAGCTCTGCCACTCTCCGTCGGTCTCCACGGCGATGGCCGCCCATCTGTCATTCCCTTTACAGCGGTAGATGCCGTGAGGCGCGGCGTGGTCGCTCTTATTGCCTTTCAGCGCCATCTCCCGGTGATTCACCTGGTAGTCGAGGATAAGGGGAGTCATGTAGTTCAAGCCCGCTTCTATCTGGGCGTGGTCGATATACTGGCCCTTGCCGGTGCGGCGGCGGTAATCCAGGGCGGCCATAATCGCCAGCGAGGCATACATCGGCGAAAGCTGGTCGGTGTAATAAGTGGAAGGGGGGACCGGGGGCCTGTCCGGCCATCCGACGATGTTATCCATCATCGTGACGGCGGTTAAAATACTCCCGAAGCCGGGCTGGTCGGCCATAGGGCCGGTGTGCCCGTAGCCGCAGGTGCGGAACATAATGATTTGCGGGTTCACCTTTTTTAGCCCCTCGTAGTCGAGTCCCAGCTTATCCATGACGCCGGCGGGAAATCCCTCGGCGACCACATCCGCCCAGGCCACCAGTTTCTTAAAAATCTCGATGGCTTCCGGCTTTTTAAAGTTCAGGCTGATGTCCATTTCCGGCGCTGTATGGGTGATGGAATAAAAGGCGCTACGCTCTAGCCCCACCGGCTCCCCCGGTTTATTGGTCGGCGCATAAGGGGCAAATTGACGAACGGGGTCGGGACGGCTGGCGGTCTCCACGCGTATCGTCGTCGCGCCGTAGTGGCTCAGGTAGTTGCAGGTATAAACGCCCACCCCCGCCCAGCAGAGCTGTACTAGCTTCACGCCTTCAAAAGGTTTCTTATCCATCAGGGTCTCCTTAATCTAAATCCCTCTCTTGCTCTCCCTTTACAAAAGGGAGAGGATGATTGGTCTACTTAAATCTACTCTGGTTTAGTCGTCTTTCCTTCCCTCCTTCGTAAGGAGGGACAGGAGGGAGAATTAAATAATCTGTCCCTCTTTCGTAAATGGCCTGCCCGCCGAAGCTTTAGCGTAGGTGGGGTGATTAAGGGGGGTTTTTATATCACGTTTTGCTTTTTCAGGGCTTTTTGCTCATCAGAGGATAAGCCCAGTTCTTTGTAAATCTCCCCATTATGCTCGCCGATGCGCGGGGCGCGGTGCTTTATCCCGACGTAGCCGTATGTGGTCATGACCGCGCCGCCCGGGTACTTGAGGCTTTTGCCCAGCTCCGGGTGCTCGATTTCTTTCCAGAATTTTCTGGCTTTGAGCTGGGGATAATCGAGTATATCGGCGGCGTTATTGCAGGGGCCGAGCTGGAAGCGGTTTTCTATCGCTAACTTGAGCAGTTCTGACTTGGTGCGGTTCATGAAAAACTTGCCCAGCGTCTCCATGAGCTTTTGTGCCTGCGCCAGCGTCATGTCCTCCCAGCTTTTCTTGTCCCACTCCCACCCCTCTAAAAAGCCGATGTCGATGCCGTCTTTCTTGATGAACTCCATCATGCTGAGGTTGTTCTTGGCGGCGGAGGGGTTGAGGAGGAGGTTCAGGGCGATATAGCCGTCTTTGCAGGGCCAGAGCAGGACGTTATAGAAAGTGTTGCCGTCTTTGAGTGTGACGGCGGCGCGCGCGTTGCCGTGGCGCGTTGCCACCTGGCCGAAGAAGGCGTAAGGGCCTTCCATTTCCGCCGAGCAGACGACATCGAGCGCCTGCTGGGCAGAGCAATCGACGTGCTGGCCTTTGTTCGTGTGGACGCGGTGCGTTAGAGCGATCATCGTGCCGGCGGCGCCGTTCATCGCGCCGAGGCTGTGCGAGTGCTCGTAGCTGACGGTGAGCGGGGGCCGGTCGTCATAGCCTGCTGTATAGACCATCCCGCTGAGCGCCCGCACCACGATGTCCGGGTCTTTGTAATCGCGGTACGGCCCTTCCTGCCCGAAGCCGCTGATGGAGGTCAGGACGATTTGGGGATTGATGGTGCTCAGGTCTTTATAGCCGAGCCCCAGGCTGTCCATGTAGCCGGGCGCGTAAGATTCGATGACGGCGTCGGCGGTCTTGACGAGGTTTTTGAATATCTCTTGACCTTGCTCGGTCGTGATGTCCAGGGTGATGCCTTTTTTGTTGGCGTTAAAGGCGTACCACGTGAGGTTTTTCTCCGGGTCGGGGATATCGTTAGGGAAAAGGCCTTTAAAGCGGGACGGGTCGCCGCCGGGCTTTTCGATTTTGATTACTTCCGCGCCGAAGTCCGAAAGCGCGCGTCCGCACATAAACGCTTTTTCTGTGGTCAGGTCGAGGATACGGTAGCAGCTAAGCATAAGGTCCCTCCAGTATTATTTTCCCCCTTTGTAAAAGGGGGACTAAGGGGGATTTTGTATCAGTAAAATGATAAATGAGACTGAACAATTATAGTATGAATAAGGGAGGCGTGGCAATCTCTACTATTGCCTTACTAGTCTGATTGTCATTCCAGCAAAGCCTGGAATCCACTCCGTTCCCCCTTTGAAAAAGGGGGATTAAGGGGGATTTTGTATCAGTAAAATGATAAATGAGACTGAATAATTATAGTATGAATACCCAAAGCGGGGCAAATTATTTTTTCCCCGTTGTCATTGCGAGATCCCGATGAGTCCCGAAAACTCCTTAACGAATCGGGACGTGGCAATCTCTATTATTGCCTTACTAGCCTGATTGTCACTCTAGCGCAGCCTGCCCCGTATGATAATCGGGGGCTGGAATCCACTCCTTTCCCCGTCTCCTCGCCCCTTGCGGGAGAGGATTAAGGTGAGGGGTAACAGACTCTCCTGTTCCCCCCTCTCCCCTTTTCCCCCGACAAAATCCCATTTACATTCTCCCCACGTCTAAAATATAATCTAGAGGCTTGTTCGTAACCTGGGGTGGGGACACTAGCCGGAGGTTTGGTGAGCGGTGCGAACCAAACCTCCTAATAAAAACTCCCCTTCCCGCGCGCAGCGCAAGGGAAGGGGCAGGGGATAGGTTCCTTATTTAGAAAGCCCTTCAACTTGTTAAGAGAATAGCATTCAACATTACTCTAAAAACGAGTACCCCGGAAATTGAAGCAAGCTCAACATCAAAAACGAATCAGCTTCATCTCAAAGCTAGGACATAATAAAAAATTTAACAAAAAACAAATAACGAATCAATGTTCGCCGGCTTCATGCCTTAAAGCGCTTTGACTACTCCCTATACCCTATTTCCTATCTAAAGGGTTCTTCCCTATGATTGTCGAATCGAAAGTCGGTGCAAACATAATATGCCCGAACATAATCGGTTTATCCACCCTCTTAAAATTAAGAGGGCAATGCAAAACGTTCCCCGGCACATACACCCATGTCGTCGTGTTGATGACGTGTACTTCAGCATCCTTACCCTCACCCATCGTAAACTCGACTTCCGCCCCGAATTCCTTAAAATTCATCGGGTTCCCGCCGATAAAATACAGGATTTCCGCCACGGAATGCCTATGCCCTTGAGGCATCATTACATAGGGCTTGTAAACTGGGCGCAGTACCTGTGTCAGGGGCTCATCCCACCCTTCTACGGGGGCCTTCTGCCCGATTCCTATGTAAACTGGAGCATTAGGGTCCGTCTGACCGAGAGGTATTCCCCATGGTTCTTTTAAGAAATACTTGCCATATTTTGTTTTAGCCATTTTTATCTCCTCACTTTATTTTCTCAGATATTACTAGTTGTTTTTATTAAAACACAATATGGTCTCTTATACAATTGGCTCGATATATTACCTTTTTGCCCCAGCCCCGATAAATCGTCTGCTGATTCAACACTATGAGTAATTGCTACCCTTTACCCTAATCCGTGTTCCCTCACCCCGTTTGACAATCTAGCCCGTGTAAATTAAAATTGTTAGGTTGTTTCAATTCTGAAACAGCGTCACCGGGGCGTAGCGCAGCTTGGTTAGCGCGTCTGAATGGGGTTCAGAAGGTCGGCAGTTCGAATCTGCCCGCCCCGACCATCAGCTTCAAGATTAATTCCTCAGGTAACAAATCTTTTATCGCAGGCTTAGTTCGTAAAAGCTTACTCCCTATCCGCCCCACGCTTGAATGGCACACATCACGGGTGTATCATAAATATAGGTGTTTTTTCTCTCGCCGATTATTTTAACACACAGGGCTAATTTCCTCATTTAACACGGCGAGAAAAGCTCTAAGAAGACTATAACAAGAAAGGAAGATGATTTTTGATGCCAGATACAGTTGCCAGCCCAGACCTCTCCCAGTACCGCCGGGAAGAAATCCTTAGAGACGGTTACAGGATATTACTCAGGCCTATCGAGAAAAGCGATGTGCCCATGTGGCTCGCTTTCATTTCCCGGTTAAGCACACACACTAAATATCTCCGCTTTCACAACATACCCAAGGAAATGACGGAACAGGATGCCATCCGTTATTGTACGGTGGATTATAAAAACTCCTTTGCGTATGTAGCGGAAATCGGTAAAGGTAATGACAGGAAAATCATCGCTATTACACGCTATTACCGCCTACCGAATAAGAGTTCTGCGGAAATAGCCTTTGCCATTGAAGATGCCTATCAGAATATCGGTCTCGGTACCAGGCTTATTCAAGCATTAGTGAATGTCGCCAGAGAAAATGAAATAGACATCTTTGAAGCCGATGTCCTCGGCGAGAATCAACAGATGATGATAGCCTTTAAGGATTACGGCTTTCATATCTCCAGTAAACTCGAGGAAGGCGAATATCACGTTACTTTCCCCATCAAGCAAACGCGGACTGTTGATATAAGAGAGGCCAGCCGCGACCGCACGGCGATAGTTGCTTCTTTACAGCCGTTAGTTAATCCAAAGTCCGTGGCGATTATTGGGGCAGCCCGGAATGTCGGAACAATCGGTAACCTGTTGATGCGCTGTATCTTACAGAGCGGCTATACCGGTATTGTATACCCTGTGAATCCCAATACGGAAGCGGTGCTTTCGGTCAAATCTTATCCCTCGGTGATGGATATTCCCGGTAAGGTAGACATGGCGATTATCGCCGTTCCGGCAGCTATTGTAAACAAGGTGGCTGATGAATGCGGTCAGAAGGGTGTCCACGCTTTAATTGTTATCTCGGACGGATTCCGGGAAAGAAATCCGGCAGGCGCCGTCCGCGAGGACGAGCTAAGGAATATTACTCTCAGCTACGGCATGCGGCTCGTCGGGCCTAACTGTATGGGCATTATTAACACCGACCCCAAGATGAATCTCAATGCTACCTTCTCCCAGGTATATCCCAGCATCGGAAACATAGCGTTTCTATCCCAGAGCGGCGCTATGGGACTAACCATTCTGGAACATGTGAAAACCCTGAATATGGGGCTTTCCTCCTTCGTCAGTGTGGGCAATCGCGCTGATGTTTCTTACCACGACTTTTTACAGTACTGGGAACAGGACCCGGCTACTAAAGTTATTCTGCTTTACCTGGAGTCATTCGGTGACCCGGATAAATTTGCCAAGATAGCCCGGCGTGTTTCCATGAAAAAACCTATCGTCGCGGTAAAAAGCGGTACCACCGCCGCCGGAGCCAGGGCAGCATCCTCACACACCGGGGCTTTAGCATCATCGGACGTTGCTTCAAGCATTCTGTTTAAAAACGCTGGCATTATCAGGGTAAATACCGTAGAAGAACTTTTTAACATGGCTGCCATGTTATCTACCCAGCCTCTGCCCAAAGGCAGAAGACTGGTCATCGTTACTAACGGCGGCGGCCCGGGTATTATCGCCGCTGATGCCGCCGCAAGCAATGGACTGGTGGTGGAGGAACTTTCTGAGAAAACACGCGCTAAAATCAGGCCGATGATGAAACGGGATATCAACATCGGCAACCCCATTGATACTACTGCCGGAGCCACTGCTGATGAATATGAAGGTATACTCCGGATATTGGCCGAAGATGAGAATGTTGATTCTGTCCTGGCTATCTTCGCTCCACCGATAGTTATCGAGACGAGGGAGATGGAAAAAGCTCTTGGGCGTGTAGCGCCGCTTTTCTGGCGCTATAAAAAACCGATTCTCGGCTGCTTTATCGGGCAAAAAGGGTTAAGCTCCCAACTGGGGACACAAGGTCATTATATACCGCTTTTTACCTTCCCGGAGGAAGCAATGGTCTCGTTAAGAAGGGCGACGGAATATGATGAAATGCGGCGCAAACCCCAGGGGAAAACCCCGGTATTTAAAGATATTCAAAAAGAGAAAGCCCGCGAGTTAATAGACACGGTAATAAAAAACAGCAAGACAGGGACTCTATGGCTTTCGCCTACAGAGATAGCAGAGCTATTGGAATACTATGGGATTCAATGTGCGAAATTGGCCGTTGCCAGGACCGCGGACGAAGCGCAAACAGCCGCCGCCAAGCTTGGTTTTCCGGTAGCTGTTAAACTGGAATCACCGACCATTACGCACAAGACAGATGTCGGCGGCGTGATATTAAACGTTACCTCTAAGCCTGAAGTGGGAAAAGCATATAACACCATCAAGAAGAACCTTGAGAAAATTGGCCGCGAGAAGGAAATGACCGGGGTAACCATACAGCAAATGTTCACCGGCGGCATTGAAACAATCGTCGGCGTCACGCAGGACCCGTCCTTCGGGCCTTTGATGATGTTTGGTTCCGGCGGCATTTACGCCGAGTTGATTAAAGATGTCACTCTGAAGATTCATCCGATTACGGATTTAGATGCAGCCGAGATGATAGGTTCATTAAAAATGACCAAATTACTCGAAGGCTACCGTGGTTCTCCGCCAAGAGATATCAAAGCTGTCCAGGATCTTTTGCTGAGAGTATCCGCTATGGTAGAGAATATACCGGAGATTGCCGAACTGGATTTAAATCCCGTGAGTGTTATGCTAAAAGGAAAAGGATATCGGGTTATCGATGCCAGAATCATGCTCAAATAAAGGTTCACCGCAGCAACACGCCGGAGGTTTATCCGCACCCGGCTATGTGTATGACCCGGTGTTTCTGGAACATGACACCGGAGGGAATCCTGAGAACGCCCGCCGTTTGGAAGCCGTTATTTCCGACCTCGATTGGAAAGGTATCAGGCAGCAACTGAAAGCAATTCCGGCGCGCCCGGCTACCCTGGACGAGCTTACCACCGTACACCAGGCGGGATATGTCTCGCGGGTAGAGGCATATTGCCGGCAGGGTGGGGGTCAATGGGATTCCGATACCATGATGTCCACCGGTTCCTATAAGGCTGCTCTTTACGCCGCCGGGGGGAGCATCGCCGCCGTTGAAGCCGTCATGAATAAAGCTGTTCCCTGCGCCTATGCCCTCGTACGGCCCCCGGGACATCATGCTACATATAACAACGCCCTGGGTTTCTGCATATTCAACAATATTGCTATCGCCGCCAACTATGCTTTAAATACATATAAAATGGAACGCGTGCTGATTATCGATTTTGATGTACACCACGGTAACGGCACTCAAGAAGCTTTCACCCATAATCCTTATGTCCTCTATGTTTCCATGCACCAATATCCGCTTTTCCCCGGCACAGGCTTTCTTACTGAAATGGAACAGGGTAGTGGAGCCGGAACAGCGATTAATGTCCCCTTGCCTGCCGGCTGCGGTGATAATGAATACAAGTTGGTATTCGATGAGATTGTCATACCGACTGCCCGTAGATTTAAACCGGAGATTATCCTGGTATCCGCCGGTTATGACGCTCACTGGGCCGACGAATTGGCCAATATGCGCCTTACACTGGATGGATATTATAATATGACACGGTCTATCCAGCAATTGGCCGATGAACTCTGCGGCGGGAAAACTGTCTTCTACCTGGAAGGCGGTTATAACCTCAAGGTCTTATGCTGCGCGGTAAATGCAACGTTTAATATCTGGCTCGGAGAGAACTACTTCGATGACCCGTTCGGCTTACCGCCGGATAACTTCAAGCCGCAGGGTTTAAACGAGATAATAGCAGAAGTTAAAAAAAGGCACGGACTTTACTAAAAGAAGGCAGCGCTTCAAAACAATTTAGCGATTTTATAACACAAAATTAAGATAGCAAATGACCTGGATAGAATCTGATCTATCTTATCAATGACAAAGCTGGTTACACTTTTCTCGGCATCGGCATCGGCATCGGCNNGCTCATGAATCTTGTGCTATCATTACGTAAATAACGTAAATACAAGGAATCAAGACCGGACGGGGTATTAATGGATATTACCATGCCGGATATGGATGGTTTGCAGGCTCTAAAGGAAATATTGAAAGTGGACCCTACCGCCAGAGTGGCCATGTGCAGCGCCATGGGGCAGCAAAGTATGGTTATCGAGGCTTTAAAGGCGGGAGCCAGGGATTTTGTGGTGAAGCCTTTTGACGTAGCCCGCGTGGTAGGCGCCGTACAGAAACTGGTTAGTTAATCACCAGTATAAAACGGGAATATTTATCCTTTCGGGAGAGCTTGAAGATGAATAAAGTTCGAGTACTGATTGTCGATGATTCCGGGTACGTTATCGCGGTTGTCTCTAAAAGGCTCCAGGCCGACTCCGAAATAGAGGTTATCGGCTCGGCTCGTACCGGTGTCGAAGCTATTGAGAAGGTAAAATCCCTCCGTCCGGACGTGGTAACCATGGATATAATTATGCCGGAGATGGA
>PLLL01000028.1 GCA_003141235.1 Dehalococcoidia bacterium | reverse complement strand
CGCAGCCCATGACAGCGACCTTAATCGGCTTGTCTATTTTTTGCAGCCGTTTTTCAACTTCCTGCGCCAATTTTACCACATCAGACTCAGTGCGGCCGCAGGTGGGGCAGCTGACTAAAACAGGCCCGCGCTGGCGCAAATTAAGGCTCTTTAAAATCTCGTAAGCGGCGACAACTTCTTCACGGGGAGGGGCGGTCAAGGAAACGCGTATCGTGTCCCCGATTCCCTCCCATAACAAAGCGCCGATACCTACAGCGCTGCGGATAATGCCCGTCCGGGGCGTGCCGGATTCTGTAATGCCGATGTGTAAGGGATAAGGGATTTTATCCGCGATACTCCGGTACGCCTCGATGGTGGTGGGGACATCAAAAGCTTTTAAAGATACTTTAATTAAATCGAAGTCGAGGCTTTCGAGAAGTCGTATCTGCCCTAAAGCGGCCTCGACCATTCTTTCAGCGACACTCAACTTTTTATTAGTCGTTTTCGGCAAACTGCCGCCGTTCAAGCCAATGCGTATGGGGACTCCCCTCTCCTTGGCCACCAGCACCACCTTTTTAATCTTCTCCGGCTCGCCGATATTACCCGGGTTAAGGCGCAGCCCGTCAGCGCCGGACTCCAGCGCTGCTAAAGCGAGGCGAAAGTCGAAATGGATATCCGCCACCAGCGGGATTTTAATCCCTTTCTTTATGTCAACTATAGCGGCGGCGGCTTCAGCATCGGGCACGGCGACGCGTATGATTTCGCAGCCGTATTCCTGAAGCTCTTTTATCTGCCGGATGGTAGCTTTCGCATCGCGGGTATCCGTCTTGGTCATGGACTGCACTACTATGGGAGCGCCGCCCCCGATGATGACACAACCGATGTTTATAGCTTTACTTGTACGTCTTTTCATATCCCCCCGGTAAGTAACAACTGCCAACCGACAAGTAACAAACCCCTCCACCCCTTGCTACTTACTCCTAATACCTCAACCTGTCAGGCTCCCTCCGGTTATCCACCGCGCCAGGTCCTGGTAGGTAATCAGCACCATCAGCGCCAGCAGGATAAAGAAGCCGACCGAGTGCACGATGCCTTCGATTTTAGGCGAGATGCGCTTACCGCGCCGGGCCCATTCTACCAGGATAAAGGCCATCCGCGCGCCATCGAGGCCGGGAAACGGTATTATCTGAGTTATCGCAATGGCGATGCTGATAAACGCCGACAACTCCAGCAGAGGGCTTATCCCCACATGGGCTACCTCCCCGGCTACCTGAACGATACCCACCGGCCCGGCCGGCACGAAAGGCACCGTGCCGTTAATCATACCGATAATACCATTCGTATACAGTACCAGCGTATCGATACACTCTCCGGAGCCGGCAGGAATAGCCTTCCAGAAAGGCAGGCTTTCAGAGACGATTGTCCCGTTAACGGTACTGGATAATGTCCCCATTGCCCCCTGCCCTGCCGGAGGCTTCCAGCGCGGCACAAGCCTGATTGTCTGAATAGTGGCATCAGCATGATTGAGAACTATAGAAATTTCCGCGCCAAGTTTGAGCTGAACATAGCGAGAAAGATCGCCAACACTATTTACTACTTTACCGTTAACACTAATGATATTATCTCCCGGCCGGATACCGGCTAATTCCGCCGGCGAACCGGGAGCGACCTCCTGGACAACAACCTTGCCGATGAGGACATCGTGAGGCACCATGAACGCCACCGAGAGGAGCACTAAAGGCAGGAGCAGGTTCATAATCATACCGCCGCTCATTACCAGCAGCCGGACGGCGCGGCTCCGGGCTGCCAGCGCCCGCGGCGCGGCAGGGTCGACTTCTCCGGAGAGCTTGTTAAAGCCGCCGAAGGGTATCCAGTTGATGGAATATATCGTCTCCCCCCACTTCTTGCCCCATATACGCGGCGGAAAGCCGATGCCGAACTCCTCCACCCAGTTGCCAGTGGCCTTAGCGGCGATAAAGTGCCCCAGCTCATGGACGATGATGAGCACGGAGAGGACAATCACGCCGGCGACGATGGTGAGTATCATTTACCTTCCCCCTTGACCATTTTCAGAACCGTGTCCCGCCCCCATCTATCAGCCGCCATTATCTCCTCAATCGAGGGATGATTTATATTCTTATGTTGTTCCAGCGCCTGTGCGACCAGCCGCGGTATATCGGTGAACTTTAGCCGCCCCGCCAGAAACAGGTCGACGGCCGCTTCGTCGGCGGCGCAGAGGACAGCAGGGGCTGTCCCTCCATCTTTTCCCGCCCCGATTGCCAACCCAAGGCAGGGGAATTTATCCGCGTCCGGCGGCTCGAAGGTGAGACTATTTATTTTATCCCAATCGAGTCGGGGCAATTCCTTATTTTCCAGGCGGTCGGGGTAAGACAGCGCGTACTGGATGGGCAGGCGCATGTCGGGATAGCTCAACTGGGCCTTCACCGAGCCGTCCGCAAACTCCACCATGGAGTGGATGATGCTCTGGGGCTGGACAAGCACGGTGACGTTATCGATGGGCATATTAAACAGCCAGCGGGCTTCGATGACCTCCAGGCCTTTATTCATGAGCGTGGCGGAGTCGATGGTTACCTTTCGTCCCATCCGCCATGAGGGGTGCTTAAGCGCCTGCACAACGGTTATGCCTTCCATCTGCGCTTTGGTATAGCCGCGGAAAGGCCCGCCGGACGCCGTGAGGATGATGCGGCGCGCTTTTGTTTTCTCCCCGCGGAGGCACTGCCAGATGGCGCTGTGCTCGCTATCTACAGGGAGGATTTTAGCGCCGCTTTTCTTAGCTTCTTTAGTTATGATTTCTCCGGCGGAGACCAGCGACTCTTTATTGGCTAAAGCGATGGTTTTCCCCACCTTGACCGCCGCCAGCGTGGCGCCGAGTCCGGCTGTACCGGATGTCGCTATCACGACCATGTCTACATCGGAATGAATGGACATATCTTCAAGTGATAGAAATTCCAAGTCGGTGACGCGCAAATGGTCTTTAATCTCTTTTATCGTCATGCCGGTGCAGCACACGAACTTCGGCTTGAACTCGCGGACCTGCTCGGCGAGCAAATCTATATTTTGACCCGCCGCCAGCCCCACAATGCTAAAGCGCCCCGGCAGCGCGCGGACGATTTCCAGCGTCTGCCGCCCAATGGAGCCGGTGGAGCCCAGCACCGCCAGCCGTTTAATTTTAGTGACCATAATAGTAATATCTTACAACAAATGGGGAGTTGAAGCTAATAGTACAGGGTAAAGGGAACAGGCAGGGATAATACAATTACGTTTAGCCGCTATAACCACCCCGCGTCTTTCATGGCCGCTAATGCCTTGGAATATTCGTCACTTGCGCCGGACAGACCGCCGGGTAATCCGACCAGTCTCCTGCGCTTTTTACCCTTGTGCACAAAATGAATGATAAAGTAACCGCGTGTATAAGGCGGGCGCGGAGGTTCTACATCAACCGATTGAACTGCAGAACGTTCGATTAAGTTTACCGCTGAGTTATTCCTGCTGGCGATAACATTCCAAAATAAATATGCCCCGATCAGGCAGAAAAATGCCCCGCTAACAAAACTTTTATCAATGAGTTGCCAGATACCATACCCCAGGGCGATAGCGCCTACAATACTGTAGATAGCCAAACCACGGTAGACTGATTTGCCCCACATCAATTGGGATAATTTGCCAACCTTACCCTGGCGGGTTAAGACTAACCTGCTCGGAGAAATAGTACAGGTGCCGGTCTTGGTCTCAAACGTGTATTCGGTTTCACTATTCATTAAAATTTAACCCCGTTTATCCGTTTTTGTTTTATGAGAAGGCTTAAGAAAAGTATCGGGCTAAATATTTGCCTTGTATCTGGAATTACTTAGCCCTTCTTAAACCAGCGGATGTTCTTCTTCGGGATTTCTTTAACCTCCGGCGCCGGTTCCAGCGCCTTGGTCATCTTGTGCGCAAGATAGCTGATGGGTTTTGTCACCGGCTTAAAGGGTCCGAGCCTGTGGCCTATACTCTGGGCGGTGAGGTCGGTGTAAAGGCTTATCGTCTGAGCTACAGTCAACAAGTCGCAGCAGACGAATATCTCTTCGATAGTCCCGAAGGGCATGCTTATTGGTAAAAATCCGTGCGCGTACTCTACCGCCCACACGCCGGTGGTGAAATTCATGGCGCGCGCCTGCCCGGGGCCAACATATATGCGGTCACCCGGCTTAAATATCGTCTTCTCGAACTGGCCTTCAGCGTAGTACCAGGTCTCTCCGTCGATAACAGTATCCCAGAATCCGCTGAAATGGCGTCCGGAATGGCCCTCAGACCCGATGGGAGTTCCCCAAATCATGATGTATTCGGTCATGGAAGCATAATAGAGCTTCATCTGAATCATCGCGCCACCAGCGATGCTGTATATCCAGGGCTGCGAAAAATCGAGCACGTTTGGATAGTGCTTGGCGAGCGCGTTGGCGAAAGCATCGAACATCTGGGGCTTAGGCAGACCCAGACACTCCATAGCGCACTTGTGAACGATATCAGGATCAAATCTAGCCATCGGTATCAAACTCCTTATTTTCTAATCATTCAACGTCATCGAACGGTCCGAACATTTTATCCATCGTTCCACTAACGATACGAATAGCACGGGCGCGGGACACCATTTTCCCCAGGAAAAAGTATCCCAGCCGGTTAGATTTCCCCGCAATGAGACTTGGGCGTTTCCCTAACGCCTTCAACGCCTCGGCAACAGCCGGCTTTACGTCCATCACCTTCACGAACCGGCCCGGCTTCGGCTTGCCGGCATCCCAGCCGGGGGTTTTCGTCGACCCCGGCATAAACCCGAGCACATCAACCCCATACCGGCCCAGCTCGTACCACAGGCTCTCAGCAATTATCAGGTTGTAGGCCTTGGTCGCGGAATAGTTGGCGCAGTAGGCAGTCCCGTACATTGCCGAACCGGAAGAAAGGAAAATGATGCCTCCCCGCCTCCGCCCGACCATCTTCCCGCCAAAGTGATGGGCCAGAATAAGCCCGGCCCGCGAGTTGACGTGCAACTGCTTCACAAGCTGGTCAAGGTCGTGATCAAGAAAGGGACGAACTCTGGACATACCGGCATTATTCACCAGCAGGCCAATCTCCAGAGAGTCAGTGACAGGGGTAATCTGCTGCAAGATGTCTTCCCGGCTGAGGTCAAGCACGATTGTCTTGACTGCCACACCGTAGTCCTTTTTTATAGAATCAGCGCGGGCATTTAACAAATCAGCATTGGTGGCAACGAGAATTGTATTGAGGCCGCGTTCAGCGCATTGGCGGGCGAATTCGGCGCCGAGGCCCCGCGAAGCGCCGGTGATTAAAGCCCAGGGGCCATATTTGGCCGAGAAAGAGGTTTTCATGTAGATATCTTACAACAAATGAGGAATTGTAGCTAATAGATATCAGGGGTGAGGGAGAAGAGAGAAGGGTAAAGGGTTTAGGGTGGATTCGTTATTCGTTTTTTATAAATATTTTTTTATTATGTTCTAGCTTTGAAGTGAAGCTGATTTGTTGTAATATTCGTATTCGTTTTATGTTAAGTTAGCCTTCGGCGGTCAGAGGACAGCCAGAACACGCATGGATGAAACGGCATTTATAGTATACAGGAGCAGCGGGAGGATGTGAATAGAGTTTTGTCGTATAGGTGGGGGTTTACCTCACCCTGCCCTCTCCAAATGGATCAAAGAACAAATCGTTGATTCATGTATTTGGAGAGGGATGTTTTTTAGGAGGTTTGGCGCGCTTGCCCCGGCGCGCCAAACCTCCGGGAGGTGCCCCCCACCAAAGATTAAAATCCCCTTGTATTCCCCCTTTTTCAAAGGGGGAAAGGTAGGATAACGGATTGATTCGCTACGCTCACAATGACAAGCTAAAATCTCCCTCTTATCCCTCTTTACGAAAGAGGGACGTCAATACCCCAAAGCGAGTGAGAAGGCTTAATGTGGATTCCAGCCTTCGCTGGAATGACAGGGTGGGGGAGGGGGAAAAGGGATTTTAAGGCGGCGAGGTGCGTTGCGCTTCAGTCACTATATTGATTTTATTCTAATATTATGTTATATTGTGTAATTCTTATAACACAATTTAGATATAGTAGAGGAATAATTGACTAACGGTTTTTCTTTAGCGAATTTCGGTGATCTTTCAAAACCAGCAACAGTTTTAATAGATAAAATATCAAATGCTGTGGGTGGTTATTTCAAACCTTATCAAATTAGGCGTGTAGCTAAGGCAGAAGCTGAGGCAGAAATAATCAAAGCAGAATCACAGATCAAGATTACTGACCTCCACCGCCGAGCACTAATCCGATTTGTATCCGAGGAAGCTAAAAAACAGGATAATATGGAGAAGATTACTGAAAAATCTATTCCGCTATTAAGTGGATCTTCCAACCCCCAAAACATGGAAGATGATTGGATTACTAACTTTTTTGATAAATGTCGCATTGTATCTGATAGTGAAATGCAAACATTATGGGCTAGAGTTCTTGCAGGTGAGGCTAATACACCAGGTACTTTTTCAAAACGCACTGTCAATCTTTTAGGGTCTATCGATAAAACAGATGCTCAACTATTCACTAAACTGTGTGGCTTCACATGGATTTTTGATGAAGCATATCCTTTGATTTTCAATGAGCAATTTTCGATCTACAGTACACAAGAAATCAACTTTAATACTTTAACCCATTTAGATGATATTGGTCTCATTAGTTTTGGCTCAATAGCAGGCTTTAAAGAGATCGATTTACCCCAGCATGTCGTAACGTATTACTTTGGAACTCCAATGACGATTGAATTTAATAATCCAGAGAAAAACCAAATAGAAATAGGCAAAGCCCTTTTCACTAAAACAGGACAGCAACTTGCGCTAATCTGTGGGGCAAAACCATTAGACGGATTCTATGATTACGTATGTGATTTATGGATAAAACAAGGATATAAAATATTAAAACTTGAGTAAATATAGATATATATTGATCTGCTAATCTCCACCACCTACACCACCCGCTTCAAATACTTCCCCGTTAAAGACTCTTCATTGGCGGCGATTTGTTCCGGCGTTCCTTCGGCGACGATATAGCCGCCTTTATCACCTGCGCCCGGCCCCAGGTCTATAATCCAGTCGGCGTTTTTCATGACATCCAAATGGTGTTCAATCACTACTACCGTATTGCCCGCGTCCACCAGCTTCTGGAGCACACGTAAAAGCGCCGCCACGTCATCGAATGAGAGGCCGGTAGTGGGTTCGTCCAGTATATAAAGCGTGCTGCCTGTGGAGCGGCGGGAAAGCTCCGTGGCCAGTTTAACGCGCTGGGCCTCGCCGCCCGAAAGCGTCGGGGCGGGCTGACCAAGATGGATATAGCCCAGGCCGACGTCGTTGAGCGTGGCCATCTTGTTTCTAATGCGCGGGAAATGCTCAAAAAAGTCAATCGATTGCGCCACCGTCATGTCCAGCACTTCAGCGATGTTTTTGCCCTTGAACTTTATCTCCAGCGCCTCGCGGTTATAGCGCGCGCCCTTACAGACCTCGCAGGGGACGGTGACGTCCGGCAGGAACTGCATTTCAATCTCGATATAGCCTTCGCCGCGGCAGGCCTCACAGCGCCCTCCCTTGACGTTGAAGGAAAAGCGCCCCGGCCCGTAGCCCCTTAAGCGCGCGTCCGGCACAGTGGCGAAAAGGTCGCGCATACTGGTGAAAGCGCCGGTATAGGTGGCGGGGTTAGAGCGGGGGGTGCGCCCTATCGGCGACTGGTCAATGTTGATGACTTTATCGATATGTTCGATGCCGATAATGCGGTCGCACTCGCCGGCCTTTTCTTTAGCGCGATAGAATACCTGGGCGAGCCGGCGGTAGAGGATATCGCTAATCAAAGTGCTCTTGCCGCTGCCGGATACCCCAGCGACACAGACGAACATGCCCAGCGGGATAGTCACATCGAGGTTTTTCAAATTGTTCTGCCGCGCCCCTTGAATAATGAGCTGCTTACCGTTGCCGGGGCGGCGTTTTTCGGGGAGGGGAATCACTTTAGCGCCGCTGAGGTACTGGCCGGTCAGCGACTCTTTGCACTTTAAAATATCGTCCAGCGTGCCCGTGGCCACCACATAGCCGCCGTGCTCGCCGGCGCCAGGGCCCATATCGATAATGTGGTCGGCGGCGCGCATCATGGCCTCATCATGCTCGACGACAATAATAGAATTACCCAAATCCCTTAAGCGCTCCATCGTCTGGATAAGGCGGTAATCATCGGCGGGATGCAGGCCGACGGTAGGCTCGTCGCAGACATATAAAACCCCCATCAGGCCGCTGCCGATTTGCGTGGCCAGCCTAATGCGCTGGGACTCACCACCGGAAAGCGTCATCGAGGCGCGGTCGGTGGAGAGATAATCCAGCCCCACGTCTTTCAAAAAGCCCAAACGCGTTTTAATCTCTTTAAAAATCTGGACGGCAATCAACTTCTCGCGCTCGGTCAGGATTTTAGCGTCGATTTCGTCCAGCCAGGCCAGCGATTGCTCCACCGGCATGCCGCTGACATCCATGATGTTCTTGCCGCCGATAGTTACCGCCAGCGATTCCGGCTTTAAACGTTTGCCGTTACATTCCAAACAGGGTTTTAAAACCATGTACCGCTCGATGTTTTCCCGGGAGTACTGCGATTCTGTATCGCGGTAAAGCCTTTCGAGGGTCGGAATCACGCCCTCGAAGCCGTCAAAGCGCCGCACCGTCCGGCCGAAGCGATTGTGATAGGAAAATACCTCTTTCCCTTCTCCATAGAGGAGCAGGTCGAGCTGCTCTTTGGCCAGGTCTTTAACCGGCGTGTTCAACGAAAAATCGTGGTTCTTAGCTAAAGGTTCCACCCGGTAAAGATACCAGTTATGCGTCTGCCAGGGACGGATAGCGCCCTGCATGACGGACAGGTCTTTATTCAATACCAAATCGGGGTCGATTTCCTGCTTGAAGCCAAGTCCGGTGCAGGCGGGACAGGCCCCGTGGGGGCTATTGAAGCTGAAGGTGCGGGGGGCAATTTCCCCCAGGCTGATGCCGCAGTTCACGCAGGCAAACTGCTCCGAGAAGAGCATCTCCTCGCCGCCGGTAACGGCTACCAGCACGATGCCTGCGCCGACTTTTAACGCAGTCTCGATGGAGTCAGCGATACGGCTATGGCTCTCGCTTTGCCCGATGACCAGCCGGTCCACGACCACCTCGATGGAGTGCTTTTTGGTTTTAACGAGCTTGATATCATCCGAGAGTTCATAAACTTTACCGTCCACGCGGGCGCGGGCATAACCCTGCTTGCGTAAATCTTCAAAAACCGACTGGTATTCGCCCTTGCGGTCTTTGACCACAGGCGCCAGAATCATAATGCGGCTGCCTTCCTTGAGCTTCTGAACGGTATCCACAATCTGCTGGACTGTCTGCGCGGTAATCTCGCGCCCGCATTGGGGACAATGGGGGTGGCCAACGCGCGCGAAAAGCAGCCGGAGATAATCGTAAATTTCAGTGACGGTGCCGACCGTCGAGCGGGGATTCTTACTCGGCCCTTTCTGGTCGATAGAGATGGCAGGGCTCAGCCCCTCGACATAGTCGACATCGGGCTTTTCCATGCGCCCTAAAAACTGGCGGGCGTAAGCGGAGAGCGACTCGACATAGCGGCGCTGTCCTTCGGCATAGATGGTATCGAAAGCGAGAGAGCTCTTACCTGAGCCGGAAACGCCGGTAATGACTACCAGCTTATCGCGGGGGATGACGACATCGATATTTTTCAGGTTGTGCTCGCGGGCGCCTTTGACGATGATGGAATCTGACGGCATGATTTTTACCTCTGGATATTATTTTACCACGATAAATAATTGAAACACAAGTTCTAATTACCAGGATACATCAATAAATCTTGTATGGTATAATTAACACCAGTTATCGTGAGTAATAAAGACTATTTCGGCACGCCCGCACCTGATGAGTTACGCCTCCGCCATTTGACTGTAGACGAAGCCCTGCCCCAGCTCCACCAGTTCCTGCATGATACCTATGTTTCCGGTTACAGCCAGGTGCGTATTATCCACGGTAAAGGCACGGGGATACTGCGGGAAACAGTGCGGCGGGAGCTTAAAAAACACCCCTTAGTAAAATCCTTCCGCGCCGGCGCTTACGATGGCGGTGGAGAAGGGGTTACGGTAGTCGAGTTCAGCGAGAAGTAGCCTGCCATTGAACGCAAGCACGTATTTCCGCTATAATTACAAGGTTAAGCATGGTGGGTGTAGCCCAGAGGCCTAAGGCGTCAGGTTGTGGCCCTGAAGATCGAGGGTTCAANNCCACCCCTACTAAAACTATCAGGCCCCTTGCGGAACCTCGAAATCGGAACAAATCTTGCCGGCGATTGCCCAGCAGCTTTTAGGGTTTTCTCTTAAAATCACGTTGACAGATTCAGCAGGCACGCCTATTTTAACAAAAGCGTGGGTCAGGTCTTTGACGAGCTGCTTCTTCTGTTCCATGTCTTGCGCATCCAGCATTTCTACAATGACAACCGGCATGGGAGCCTCCTTTGAATACATTTTAGGTTGAGTATATCATAAATAAAACGCGGTTAATACGACTTAAATCACTTGTTTAAAGCGCGCGGACAGTTGCCGAAAAGGCCGTCTTGAGGTAAGATTGAATCTGAATCCGTGCGCCTGTAGCTCAGCGGATAGA
>PLLL01000019.1:38049-38346 GCA_003141235.1 Dehalococcoidia bacterium | reverse complement strand
CCCCTTAAATAAGTTCGTCCGCACCAATCAGGGCACGTGCATCAATCAGCGTCCCCTGGTCAACCGCGGCGACCGCGTTGAGGCGGGCCAGGTACTGGCCGATAGTTCCGCCACGGAGAACGGTGAACTGGCCCTCGGGCAGAACGTGACGGTCGCTTTTATGAGCTGGGAAGGTTATAACTTTGAAGATGCCATTATCCTCAGCAGCCGCATGGTCGAAGATGATATGTTCACCTCCATTCACATCAACAAACATGAGGTAGAATCCCGCGATACCAAGCTGGGGCCGGAAGAGAT
>PLLL01000019.1:0-38023 GCA_003141235.1 Dehalococcoidia bacterium | reverse complement strand
CTGCGCGCCATCTTCGGTGAAAAGGCCAGAGAGGTCAAAGACACCTCGCTGAGAGTCCCCCACGGCGAATGGGGAAAGGTTATCAACGTCAAGGTTTACAACCGGCAAAAAGACCAGAAAGAAAGCAAAAACGGCGGCGATGACCTGCCTGCCGGCGTTAACCAGTGGGTGCAGGTCTGGATAGCCCAGAAGCGCCGTGTATCCGTCGGCGATAAGCTGGCGGGCCGACACGGTAACAAGGGTGTCATTTCACTCATCGCCCCCAAGGAAGATATGCCCTTCCTGCCCGATGGTACACCTGTTGATATCATCCTCGACCCCATCGGCGTACCTTCCCGTATGAATATCGGCCAGGTGCTGGAAACCCACCTGGGCTGGGCTGCCCAGAATCTTGGCTTCCGGGCGCTGACCCCTGTCTTTGACGGCGCTGATGATACCAACATCGAAGATGCCTTATGCCGTACCTGGATTGCCCAGCAATCAGGTGCGATTGACCCCACCCCCGGGAAAGATAAAGCGCCTTATAAACAGGATGTCGCTATAGCCTGGATTAACGCCCGCGGCTATGACGGCAAAGCCGTTTTCAACGAAGCCCTGAACGGTAAGGCGAGAGATATCGGCCTGAGGATCTGGCTTGAAGAGCTGAATATCCCCGCCCGCGACCTCAGCGCGGAGGCGCTGGGAAAGGTGGTGGAAAAGGTCAATCTCGAAGGCCGATTCGCGCCGCCGACCTATGGCAAAACCATGCTCCACGACGGGCGCACCGGCCAGCCCTTCGACCAGCCGGTAACCGTCGGCAATATCTATATGATGAAGCTTATCCACCTGGTTGAAGATAAAGTGCACGCCCGCTCGACCGGCCCGTACTCCCTGATTACCCAGCAGCCGCTGGGCGGTAAGGCTCAGTTCGGTGGTCAGCGCTTCGGAGAAATGGAGGTCTGGGCGCTGGAAGCCTACGGCGCTGCACATAACCTCCAGGAAATGCTGACAATTAAATCGGATGATGTCACCGGGCGCGCCAAGGCCTACGAATCTATCATCAAAGGCGATGATATTTTACAGCCCGGCGTGCCGGAATCGTTTAAAGTGCTCGTTAAAGAGCTTCAAAGCCTGGGACTGGCGCTTGAAGTTATTAACGAAGAAGAACCGAAAGCAGCTCCGGCAGAAGAAACTCTGGAGGAAGCCGTTAAACTAGAGGCTGAGGTTAAAGAAAGTGCCACGCCACGCTGGAAAGAGGTAGAAGACGATGTTCGAGATTAATGATTTTGATGCTGTCCGGATTTCACTGGCTTCACCGGAGCAAATCAGGAGCTGGTCCTACGGAGAGGTAACCAAGCCGGAGACCATCAACTACCGCACGCTCAAGCCGGAAAGGGACGGCCTTTTCTGCGAGAGAATCTTCGGCCCGACCAAGGATTTCGAATGTTACTGCGGTAAGTACAAGCGAATCCGCTATAAGGGCGTTATCTGCGACAAATGCGGCGTCGAAGTAGCCCGCGCTAAAGTACGTCGTGAGCGTATGGGGCACATCGAGCTGGCCTGCCCGGTAAGCCATATCTGGTTCGCCAAGGGCATCCCCAGCCGCATCGGCTTACTGCTCGACCTTTCACCGCGCAGTCTGGAGCACGTCCTTTATTTTTCACAATATATCGTCACATCAGTCGATGAAAAAGCCCGTGAGGAAGCTGTCAAGCAGGCAGAAGAAAATACCCGGCAGAAAGTTGATGACGGTCAGAAAACCGTAGACACTAAAGTGGCCGGTATGGAGCAGGAAAAGGCTCCCGATGCAGAAATAAATAAAACCCGCGGTCAGTTCGTTGATGATAAGGCCAAAATCGAAGAAGATCTAGCGCTTGATATTCAAAAAATCAAAGAACTGCACGTTAAAGAGCTATTGACCGAGAACCAGTTCCATGACCTCAAGGCAAAATACGGAGATGTCTTCGAGGCCGGCATGGGCGCCGAGGCTATCCTGCATATCATGAAAAACATCAACCTCGATGAAATACGGAATACCCTGCTCCAGGAGACCCAGTCTTCTTCGGGGCAGAGGCGTAAGAAAGCCAGCAAGCAGCTCAGGGTCGTCGAGGCTTTCCGCAACAGCGGCAACAAACCGGAGTGGATGATTTTAACCGTACTGCCGGTTCTCCCGCCCGACTTGCGGCCTATGGTCCAGCTTGACGGCGGACGGTTCGCCACCAGCGACCTCAACGACCTTTACCGCCGGGTTATCAACCGCAATAACCGGCTGCACCACCTGATTGACATCGGCGCGCCGGAAATTATCGTCCGCAATGAGAAGCGCATGCTCCAGGAAGCCGTGGACTCGCTCATCGATAACGGCCGCCGGGGACGCGCTATTTCCATCAGCGGCAACCACAAGCTAAAATCGCTCTCGGACATGCTCCGCGGCAAACAGGGGCGTTTCCGCCAGAACCTGCTCGGCAAGCGTGTCGATTACAGCGGGCGTTCCGTCATCGTCTGCGGCCCCGAGCTCCAGCTCCACCAGTGCGGCCTGCCCCGCCGTATGGCCTTAGAGTTATTCAAACCCTTCGTCATGCGCCGCCTTGTCGCGCAGGGGCTGGCGCCCAATATCAAGAGCGCCCGTAGACTGGTAGAAAGAGCCAAAGCCGAGGTATATGACATCCTCGAAGAAGTCGTTAAAGAACGGCCGGTGTTGCTGAACCGCGCCCCCACCCTCCACCGCCTCAGTATCCAGGCCTTCGAACCGGTACTTATCGATGGCAGCGCCATCCAGATTCACCCTCTGGTCTGCTCCGCCTTTAACGCCGACTTCGATGGCGACCAGATGGCCGTCCACGTGCCCCTTTCCCGTGCCGCCGTCAAAGAGGCCAGGGACATGATGCTCAGCCATCATAATATTTTACTACCCAGCAGCGGCGAACCTACCGTGACCCCCACACTCGATATGGTGCTCGGCTGCTACTATCTGACTACCATCCGGCAACCGCTTGAAAATAACGGCAAGGTCTACTCCAGTTTTGAAGATGCCAGGCTTACCTATGACTTCGGCATCATTGACCTCAGGGATGAGATTGAAGTCAAGAATAAAGAGACCGGCGAAAAAATAAGGACCACCATCGGCCGCATTATCTTTAATGAAGTGCTGCCCAAAGAACTGGGCTTCTATAACCGGATCATCGATAAATCCACTCTAAAACAGATTGCCACCCGCTGTACCAAACTGATACCTGATGAAGAGACCGGCAAGATACTGAACAATATCAAGCGTCTCGGCTTCCAGTATGCCTCAAAATCAGGCATCACCATCGCTGTAAATGACATTAAGGTTCCAGAGAGCAAACCCAAACTGCTGGCGGAAACCGAAGCCAAAATCGCCGTTATTGCCGACCAGTATCACCGCGGGCTGATTACCGAGGATGAAAGATACGGTCAGGTTGTCGATATCTGGACGGAGACTACTAATACTATCACAAACACCATCCAGAACACCCTCGACCGCTATGGCGGCGTCTACATGATGGCGACATCCGGAGCCAAGGGTAATATCTCCCAGATACGTCAGATGGCCGGAATGCGCGGTCTGATGACCGATCCCGCCGGTAAAATTATCGAGTTTCCTATTAAGTCCAGCCTGCGCGAAGGTCATAGCGTGCTGGAATACTTCATTTCTACCCATGGCGCACGCAAAGGTCTGGCGGATACCGCCCTCAGGACGTCTGATAGCGGCTATCTCACCCGGCGTCTTATCGATGTCGCCCAGGACGTCATCACTTTCGAAAACGACTGCGGCACTCCCGATGGCGTCTGGATAAACGAACCGAAAGAAAAAGGTATCCTGCCTCCCCTGGCCGAGCGTATTCTCGGCAGGCTGGCGGCCGCTGATGTCGCCGACTCCAAAACCGGCGAGATCATCGTCGCCAGAAACGAGGAGTTTACCGAATCGCTCGTGGAAAAAATCACCGCTGCCGGCCTGACCCAGGTCTTTGTCAGGTCGCCCCTGACCTGCGAATCGCGCCGCGGCTCCTGCCGGTTCTGCTACGGTCGGGACCTTGCCCGCGGCCGCATTGTTGAAAGTAATGTCGCCGTAGGCATTATCGCCGCCGAAAGTATCGGCGAACCCGGCACCCAGCTGACACTACGTACCTTCCATACCGGCGGTGTTGTCGGGCTGGATATTACCAGCGGTCTACCCAGGATCGAGGAGCTTTTTGAGGCCAGGACACCCCGGGGCCAGGCAATTATCTCCGAAATAGACGGCGCTGCAGAAATTGTCCAGAACGATGACGGCCGGAAAATTAATATTTCCAGCACCGAGACTTACCATGACGAGTATAACTTACCCACCGGCTGGCATGTTTTAGTGAAAAACGGCCAATCGGTAGATATCGGTACGATACTCGCCGGCACGCCGGCTTCCGAAACATCTAAGAAGGAGGCTGCATCCGCACCGGAGAAACAGCCCATCTTGGCGCGCTTTGCCGGTGAAGTTAAAGTGAATAAAAAACAGCTCGTAATCACCTACGCCGAGAAAGAGGAACGCGAATACGTCGTCCCCTCTACAGCGAGCATCTGGGTGCAGACCGGTGATGCTATAAAAGCCGGACGTCAGTTGACTGACGGCTCGATTAACCCCCATGATATCCTGCGCATCCTGGGCAAAGAGGCTGTCCAGCAGTACCTGGTTGATGAGGTGCAGAAGGTCTACCGCTCCCAGGGCGTTAATATCAACGATAAACATATCGAGGTCATCACCCACCAGATGTTGACCAAGGTCCGTATCGATTCCGCCGGAGATACCGACCTCGTGCCGGATGAGCTTGTTGACAAGTATAAATATGAAGACACCAATGCCAAGGTGCTGGCCGAAGGCGGCGAACCCGCTACGGCCCATACGGTACTCCTGGGCATCACCCGGGCTTCCTTGAGCACCGATAGCTGGCTTGCCGCCGCGTCCTTCCAGGAGACCACCCGCATTCTTACCGAGGCCGCCGCTAACGGCAAAATCGATAGGCTGGTCGGTCTGAAGGAAAACGTTATCATCGGCAAACTGATTCCTGCCCGTTATCTGGCCGAGGAAGAGGTGCCCACACTGGAACCTGTGGGAGAAGAAGACGAAGCAATGCGCTTGCTGGCGAGCCTGTCTGCGCCGGCGGATGCTGAACCTGCACCCGCGAACGTTGAGGTTATTGCTGCGGTAGCAGAAGCAACCGGTCAGGTCGCTATTGAAGAACCGCCGGTAAATGAGCTGGTACATGAGCTTGAAGATGATGCCGCAGATAAGGCAGATGAGGCGGCTGACGCTGACTCTAAAGCCGAATAGCATTACTATTGCCTGAATTTAGGTTATCAATCCTGCGCCCCGATTTTATCGGGGCGCTTCTTTTTTCCCGTTCTCCTGTCATTGCGAGCCATCCCCCAGGATATCATCCTTCCTTACACTCCTCTCCCTTGATGGGAGAGGTTAGAGCCTGCCCCGTACTTGATACGGGGGTGAGGGTGAAATCTAACGTGGCAATCTCTATCAATGACTCAATAACACTCCCGTCTAACCATGTTTCCCTGCCCCCTCACTTTTTTACTTTTAACCTGCTTGCCCTCCGAAGCCTTGGCGTAGGAGGGTTATTCTTGCTTGGGCGGGAATCTATATCCTTTCCCCACTGTGGCAATAAAGCTTTTCGTTCGTAACCTGGGGTGGGGTCACATCCCGTGGTTTGGAGCGCCGGGGCAAGCGCTCCAAACCACTAAAAAACACCCCCCTTTCCGCTCGGAGAGAAGGAAAGGGGCCGGGGGATAGGTTCCTTATTCGCGATAAATTCCCATTTCCATTCTCCCCCGGCTCATGTATACTCATAAATGTACACTATAAACTAATCATTACTTTATGTGAACTATACATAACCTTAAAAACGATTCAAAGCTAATCAGCTACGGATTCGTTTCCTAAAAATGGACTTTTAAATACAAATTAAAACTCCAGCAGCGTTGAGATGAAAGAAACCTTCCCTTGTGGTAAAGTTAAGGTACTGAGAAACTTCTCTCCTCTAAATGGAGATTAATCTTTGCTGAGGGGGTAAGACCATAGCTCGTATTGTTTCCGGTAAGCCTGATGTAGAAGACGCGCCCCTTGATAACAACCTCCGGCCTCGTTCGTTATCCGACTTTATCGGGCAGGATAACATCAAGGAAAACCTCAAGATCGGCATCACCGCCGCGAAAGGCCGGGGCGAGCCTATCGACCATGTCCTGTTTTACGGGCCCCCGGGACTGGGCAAGACCTGCCTCGCCCATATCATCGCCGCCGAGGTAGGCGTTAATATCAAGACTACGTCCGGCCCCGCCATTGAGCGCACCGGCGATTTAGCCGCCATATTAACCAACCTCAAGAGCCATGACATCCTCTTTATCGATGAAATCCACCGCCTTAACCGCACCGTCGAAGAAATACTCTACCCCGCCCTGGAAGACTTCGCCCTGGACATCATCATCGGCAAAGGCCCCGGCGCCAGGAGCCTGCGGCTGAATCTTCCGCCTTTCACCCTCATCGGCGCCACCACTCGTTACGCCCTGCTCTCCCCGCCTTTAAGAGACAGATTCGGCTCCGTTTTCCGCCTCGATTTCTATGAAGCGGCATCGCTGGAGAAAATCATCCGGCGCTCGGCAAAAATCCTCCAGGTGGAAGCGGAAGAAGACGGCCTTAAAGAGATAGCCGGCCGCGCCCGCGGCACGCCCCGCGTGGCCAACCGCCTGCTTAAGCGGGTCAGGGACTACGCTCAGGTCATGGCTAAAGGCATTATCACGAAGCAGGTAGCTAAAGACGCCCTGGCCAAGCTCGGGGTGGACATCATAGGCCTGGACGAGATAGACCACAAGGTGCTGCACACCATCATCGAGAAGTTTGACGGCGGGCCGGTGGGTCTGGACACTATCGCCGCCTCTATCAGCGAGGAGGCCGACACGATTACCGATGTTTACGAGCCTTTCCTGATGCAGCTTGGCTTTTTAGAGCGTACGCCCCGCGGGCGACTGGCGACGCGCCGGGCATACGAGCACCTCGGCCTGCCCTACAATAGAGAAAAGAACCAGCCGAGCTTGCTGTAAAACTATAATATCATTCTAATCGTTCGACTTGAAGCATCATTCTCAAATGAAAGAATCCCTTAATATCAACGTGAACGACATCGGACTGGTACTATTTGAACACAGTGTTCGGGCCAGGAGAATTATCATTTCTGTCCGGCCGCTAAAAGGAGTGAGAGTCGCTGTTCCCGGCCGGACATCTGTTAATTCAGCCCTGGCATTTGTCGATAAGAAAAAGCAATGGATTCAAAAGCAGTTGTCCAGGATTGCGGAATATGAAAATGAAAATAAGGCGCTGGCGAACTCTTTCGCGGCCGTTGACCGCTTAGAAGCGAAGAGAAAATTAACCACCAGGCTTAAACAATTCGCCGAGAAGCACGGTTTTACCTATAATCGAGTATCCCTGCGGAATCAACAAACCCGATGGGGGAGTTGCTCTCAAAAGAACAACATCAGCCTTAACATGAAGCTGGTTGTATTACCTGAAGAACTGATTGACTATGTGGTATTGCATGAGCTTGTTCACACCCGGATACATAATCACAGCAAGAGATTCTGGTCTGAACTTGATAAATATACAGGATACAGTAAAGCATTGGCATCGAAATTAAGAAATTATGATACAAGATGGATTTAACTACGGCATACTTAAAAGCGAATATCTCGCTTTAAAAGATTAGCCTTTTATCTCTACTCTCTTACCACGTCAACAATAGCCCTGAAAAATTAATGTATTGCATACTTTACATTATGCGTTATATATAATACAATATGTTCTGTGTAGGTTACTGGAGGATGGCCAGAAATGACTAGGATAACTAATCGTATCCGCAGACTGCGCTTCGACCACAGTGAAATGACACAGGAAGAACTGGCTCAACGCGCCGGCTGCACGCGCCAGACCATTATCGCCCTGGAGCAGGGGAAATATGTCCCTTCCATCGAGCTGGCCTTTAAAATCGCACTGGCATTCGGAGTGACGCTGGAAGAAGTCTTTCAGTACGAAGGGTAAAGGAGTAAAATATGAGCTATAATACATACCGTTTTTGGAAGTTACTGGTCATCATCATCGTCGCTATACTGGTAGGCTGGGCCGTACCTTCGGGTTACGCCTTTATCCCGGTGCCGGTGGCCGTTATAGGAATGGGGATACTGTACATCATCAAACGCGGCGTCAAGGAGATTGTCATCGACGAAAGGACTTACAACATCGCCAACCGGGCCTCGCGCATGGCCTTCCAGACAGTAACCCTGGCGATGGTGCTCATCGGGGCTACCCTGGTCGCCCTTAGCTACGGAAAACATCCGGGGGTCGGGCCGATGGGTTTAACCCTTATCTACAGCGCCGCCGGACTTATGGCGGTATATCTCATCAGCTACGTATATTATGGCAAAAAAGTAGGCGGTAAGTCATGAGTAAAGTTTTAATCCACATCTGCTGCGCCCACTGCGCCGCCTATACGGTCGAGCACTGGCGGCATGAGGGATATGAGGCAGGCGGGTTCTGGTACAACCCGAACATCCACCCCTTTACCGAGCACCGGCAGCGCCTGGAAAGTATGCAATCCCTGGCGCAGCAAATAGACCTGCCCCTGACAGTCGCCGCCGATTACGATATCATCGAATATTTCCGGCGGGTGGCCGGCCACGAGTCCGAGCGCTGCCGCTATTGCTTCGAGCTCCGCCTGTCCAAAACAGCGGAAGCCGCCCGTCTGCAAGGCTTTGATGCTTTTACCACCACCCTGCTTATCAGCCCTCAGCAGCAGCATGAAACCATCAAGGAAGTTGGTAATAAAATCGCTTTAGAGCAGGGCATAACGTTTCTTTACGCCGACCTTCGTAAACGCTATTCCGATAGCCGCCATATTACCAAGCCGATGGATTTGTACCGCCAACAATATTGCGGCTGCGTTTACAGCGAGTGGGAGAGGTATAGTAACACCAATCATTAAAAGAAAAGGGGAGCCATGGTTACGGCTCCCCGGCATGTTTTGACATGAGTTTTGTCTAACTATTTAACGCTGACATCAATATCGATAGTCCACTCCCCCTTGGCGCCGCCTTCCCATGGCCGGGAATAAGCCAGCGATATACGGCTGGTGCCTTTTTTCAGCGCCTTGAAAGTCCATAAATCCTGGCCTCCGGCGCCTACAGCCGTACCGGTCGGCGCCGTGTATACCGACTTGCCTTCCTGTGTTACTACAGTCGGATCAGAAATACCGGCCAGTTGCCAGCTGAAACCAGTGCTGGGATTTGAGAACAGAGTTATTTTAACTGTATCACCGGTATTTGCGTCTACATTCCGGGTCAGGTATTTCTGCTGTACGAAATCATTGTAAGTTACCTGAAGCGGCACTTCCTTAACTGCCGGTACACAGGCGACTAATGATAGCGCCAGGATGGCTACCGTGACTGAGAGCATTAGCTTTATTTTCATCTCACTTTACCGCCTTTACCATGCCAATCTGTTTTTATGGACTCCCAGTCAATCTAGTTAATGGCGTAAGCTATCTGTACGTTCGCGGTGACTTCCAGTTCGCCCGCGCTTACGGATGTAGTCGTGCCGGATGAGGTTTCCGCCGTCAGCGCTACGGCACGGTTTACCGTGCTGGGCACGTAGGAACTCTCGGTGATATAGACAGGTTTACCCAGTTTCACACCGGCCGCGTCCGCCAACTGTTTCGCCTTGGCAGCGGCATCAGCGACGGCTTTCTGTCTCGCCTGCTCCTGGGGGATCGCCGGGTTATCGATAGTAAAGCTGATGCTATCGATACGGGTCAGGTCACCTCCGGCGGCGGCTACAGCATCAATAATATTGCCTGCCTTATAGTCAAGAGTGTAACTATCCTGGGGTAAAATCCTGATCTTGGCGGTTACCGTGTTCGCGACCTGGTAACCGGTGAGAATTTGCTCCTGTTTGGTACTATCCCACCTGGTGACTTTAGAGATACTGAAAGATGATGTTTGAATATCCTTCGTAGCGACACCATTGTTCTTCAGGGCAGCCATAACCTTATCCATCGCTACGGAAGCTTGAGCCTGAGCATCAGCTACGCTCATAACCTGGGCATCGACGCCTACACTCAGAATAGCAACATCGGGTACGGCGGTTACTTTACCTTCACCATTGACCCAGATTCCTTCCTGCTGGCTGTTTAAACTTCCCTTAAGTTCCAGGCTTCCCCCGGAAAAGGCCCCCTCCGAGCTGCATCCCGCCAGCCCTGCTAACACGAGCAACAGTAATACCATTACGCCGCTTGTTATTAGCCATTTCCCATTCATGAAGAACCTCCTTTCAGGTTTTCATTATCTATAACGAAAGAAGTCGCCGCGAAGTTAGCAGTGACTTCTCATTTTCTCTTAAAAATATATTATTTCTTTTTTTGTGCTGTGTTTTTCAGGGCTTCTTCATAACCCTTCCCGGCAACTTCAATCGCCTTCTCCAGAGCCTGTTTTACGGAATCCGGCGCTGTCTTGAGTGTTTCCTGTAAGTCCTGCGTATTTTTTACGGCCTGGTTGGATACGGTGGTATTTAACCTTGCTTGCGCGTTCGCTTTGGTTGTTACATCTGCTTTGGCAGTAACTGCCAGTTTTGAATTATTGGAGGTCACCGCCCTTGCCGGCGCCGTCGCCGGAACAGGAGCAGTTTTAAGAGTTGCGGTTGGGGCTTTTGCGGTGGTGTTTCCCTGAGCCGGTGTGGGAGTTGGAGTCACCGCAGTCCCTGGCGCAACCAGCAGCGGCTCGGGAACTCCCTCTGCGGCTATATCGCCTTCCCCGACCGGCTGGATTAGCTTCGCGATGGCTTTCAGATTGTTGTTCATTCGCTCCGTGGTCTTCACCACCTGTTCCACATCGCCCTTATCCGCCATCTTGATTATCTCATTTACCCGCGTATCGGTATACTTGGTATACAGTTCGGCTTTTTCCAGCTCCGATGACGTCAGCACCAGCCGTACTTCCTCGGTAAAGAGCTTGACTCCGTACAGAGACTGGTCCGGCATACTGTTAGCGGATGCGGCTACAGTACCGCTACCGGCCAGCAAGACAACTACAACGACACTAACCGCGGTTACCCACCGCAGTTGCCGCCGGAAGAAACCGCTTTTATTCGGTTTCATGTTACGGATGGCCGCCTGAAATTCGTATCCGGTCCGCTGCCGGAATTCCTGACGCGGCAGAATAGCGGCCGCCTTTCGGGTATCAACGGCGGTGCGCAGTAGAGGCTCAAGTTCGGCGGCATGTTCCGGGAACGCTGCCAGACATGCCTCTACGGACTCACCCTTGAGCACCCGATCAATGCACTTATTTAAAATATCATCGAACTCTCTCATCCTTTTCATGCCACACCCACCTTCCCCAGAGCTTTGCGCAGCGCTGCTATGGCACCATGCTGCATAGCCTTGACCGCCCCTTCGCTTTTTCCCATGGCTTTGGCGACCTCCATCACGGATAGCTGCCCGGCGAACCGCAGGGAAATTACTTCCTGCTGCGCCCGTGTCAGTCCTTTGACCGCAGCAACAACCTCTTCAATCTCGATTTTCTGTTCGGCCACATGTTTCGGGTCGTCTTCATTGGCCGATATCGATTCATCCAGCGGCACGGTAATCCGCCGCGACTTTCTTCTCAGGTGGTCGACGACCTGGTTATGCGCGATACGGTACAGCCATGAAGAGAAGGGCATCCCTTTACAGTTATAGGAGGATATAGACTGAATGGCGTTGAGAAAGACCTGCTGCGTCATGTCTTCCGCCTCTGTCCTGTCTCCTATTTTGAAAACTATATAGCGGTAAATCCTATCGAAGTTCTCCTCATATAGCTGAGTTAAAGCCACCTGGTCGCGCTGCTGCGCCCGCCGGATGAGGCTTTGCTCACTTTGCACCTGACAACTCCCCTCCAGAGCCGGACTTTTTTTAATTCCGGCCTGTAACCAGGGTGTTACCCTGTGCATTTAGTATAACGAACCAAGGCTCAAAAAGATAGTTTCTACGAACGAAATGTGCTACAATGGCAAACGAACACTATTAAAGATTACTCCTTCGGAGACAGGATATTGACCTATTCGATACGCTCTTTGGCAAAGGAAGACCTTGCCCAGGTAAACGCCATCGACCGCGAGGCATTCCCCAACCAGTGGCCACCAGCCAACTACCGCCAGGAGCTACAAAACCGGCTCGCCCACTATATCATCGCCAGTGACGATTCCAGAACGGTAGACTCGCCCCCGGAAAAGCCACCCAACCGGCTGCTCAGGCTGGCGTCGCGCCTTATACCGTGGCTAAAACGCACCGATACCACCCAAGCGCAGCCACCCCAACCGTACATCGCCGGTTTTTCCGGTATCTGGATGATGGTTGACGAAGCGCACATTACCAATATTGCGGTGCGGCAGCCGTACCAGGGCAGGGGCATCGGTGGCCTGCTGCTTATCGCCACTATCGACCTCGCCCGCGAGCTTAAGGCCAGTTTTTTGACCCTCGAGGTACGCGCTTCCAATCTCGTTGCGCAAAATCTCTACAGCCGGTATGGTTTCAACAAAACAGGTCTGCGCCGCGGCTACTATCTGGACAACCGCGAGGACGCTATCATCATGTCTACCAAGAGCATCGCCTCACCCGCCTTCCAGGCGCAGCTCCAGCAACTTAGAGAATCGCTTTCCAGGAAGCTATCTCAGGTATCTAAATAATAGGTCCTTTAAATATACCTACTCAAACGCTTTACCCGCCTGTTATTAACATGATAGAATTATCTGTTAAGATATTTTCCCAGGGGGATTTGAGGCAAGGAGGCTAAGGCGATGTCCGGACATAATAAATGGTCTAAAATCAAGAATAAAAAAGGCGCCTCAGATGCTAAAAGAGGTAACCTTTATACCAAGCTCACCCGTGAAATCATTATCGCTACCCGTGAAGGCGGCGGCGACCCCGACGGGAACTTCCGCTTACGCCTGGCCATTCAGAAAGCGCGCGACAGCAACATGCCCCTGGATAACATCGACCGGGCGATTAAAAAAGGCAGCGGCACGGGCGAGGGCGGTCAACTGGTCGAAATGACACTCGAAGGCTACGGACCCAGCGGCACCGCTTTCCTGGTTAGCGGCCTTTCGGATAACCGCAACCGCACCGTCCAGGAAGTACGCAGTACCTTTACCCGTCACGGCGGCAGTCTGGCAGAAAGCGGGAGCGTCAGCTGGCTGTTCGACTCCAAGGGAATTATTTCCATCGATGCGGCCAATGTCGATGCCGATGAGCTGACATTACAGGCTATCGATGCCGGCGCCGAGGATGTTGATGTAGAAGACGGCGTTATAGAAGTGTCTACCGCTCCGACAGACCTCATGAAAGTGAGACTGGCGCTGGAAAAGAAAGGCATAACCATCGGTTCAAGCGAGCTTCAAAAAATCCCTAAAACTATGGTGAAGCTCGATGATAAAGCAGGGGTGCAGGCATTGAAGCTGCTGGATAAGTTGGAATCAATTGACGATGTCCAGAACGTTTACAGCAACGCCGATATCTCTGATGCGGCGGCGACCGCTTTTGAGGAAGGCCCAGCCTAATATTTTTAAGGAGTCGTCGTTCTATCAGTCCCCTTTAATATGAGATGAAAATTTTAGGTATCGACCCGGGCACCGTAGTGATGGGTTACGGCGTCATCGAAAGTGATGGGGATGATATAGCCCTGGTCGATTTCGGCGCGATTAAAGTCCCCGAACATTCGGAAATAGGCGAACGCCTGAGCTTTCTTTATTATAAACTCACAGAAATTATCAATCATCATCACCCTGACGCCGTCGCTGTGGAGTCGCCTTTTATCTCCAAGAACGTCAAATCCGCCATGGCCATCGGCCGGGCGCAGGCGGTAGCCCTTCTCGCCGCTGCAAATTGCCATGTCCCTGCTTTTGAATACGCACCGACGAAGGTGAAACAGATGGTAACCAACTACGGCGCGGGAAGTAAGGAGCAGGTACAGGAAATGATCCGGCTCCAGCTCGGCATGGCGCAAGCCCCACAACCGGCAGACGCCGCCGATGCGCTGGCTGTGGCTATCTGCCACGTGCAGGAAAGCCATTTACAAAATCTTATCGCCGGACAGACCCGCCTACGCCAAGGCTACGGCGGGCAAGGGGAGAGAAAATGATATCAAGCCTCCGCGGTAAACTGGATTCTTTAGCGGCTGACGGGGCGGTCATCAACGTGGGGGGAGTGGGTTTCCGCGTCCATATGCCCACCGGCGCTATCACCGCGCTGGGGACGCCCGGCAATGATGTTAAGGTCTTTACGCACATGCACGTCCGCGAGGACAATATTTCGCTTTATGGTTTTGCCAGCAGTGAGGAACTGTGGCTCTTTGAGACGCTCATCGGCGTGACAGGACTGGGGCCAAAGCTTTCACTGGCGATTCTTTCCGCCATGAGCCCGGAGCAGGTAACCACGGCCATCGCCACCGGCAACGCCGATATGCTGGACATGGCGCCGGGAGTCGGGAAGAAAGTAGCCAACCGCATTATCCTGGAGCTTAAAGAGAAAATCGGGGCGGGCTGGGTGGCGGCTCCAGGGACGAAGTCAGCACAGGAGAATACGGATGTCCTGGGGGCGCTGACATCGCTGGGGTATTCCGCCGCGGAGGCCGTTAAAGCCGTGGGCGCTATACCCTCAGATAGCGAGCTTGAACTGGAAGATAAGATTAAGCTGGCTTTGCAGTACCTGGGCGGGAAGTAAGGCGCAGACGACAAGGCTAAAAAAGTCTATTTTAGGAAACGAATCCGTAGCTGATTAGCTTTGAATCGTTTATAGCGTTATGTAAAGTATAAGGATTAAGGATTAAGGATTAAGTAAAATCCCCCTTAGTCCCCCTTTGTTAAAGGGGGAAAGGTTGGGTCTTACCCCTCTCCTAAATCCTCTCCCACAAGGGGAGAGGGGTATAAGGATGGGCTATATAACGGGGGATGGTTCACAATGACGAAGGAAGTATAAAGGGCTATGAAAGCATCGGAAGGGAAAATCGGGCGGGTGTTTGTTTTAAGACTGGAGGACGGCGATGTCGTGCCGGAGTGCATTGAGAAGTTTGCCGCGGAAAAGAAAATCAAGTGCGGGCACGCTATATTAATCGGGGGGATAGGGGGCGGGCAGGTCGTCTCCGGCCCGCGCTACAGCGATAAAATGCCCCCCGACCCTATCCTGCTCCCGGTGGACGGGGCGCACGAGGTGGTGGGGCTGGGCATCATCGCGCCGGATAAAGACGGCAGGCCCGTCCTGCACATGCACGCCGCTCTGGGGCGCGCCGGAAAGACGCTGACCGGCTGTCTGCGCCCGGGCGTGACCACCTGGCTGGTGGGCGAGGCGATTATCTACGAGATTACGGGCACGACGGCAAAGCGTTTACCGGACCCCCAAAGTGGATTTGAATTGATGGAGATGTGAGGGGGGAGGGATTTTTTTGTTTCATCCTTGACATTCTTTAGGTATTGAATTAGAGTTACCATAAAATGAAAGCTTAATTCAGCTGGTAGCTAGAGACAATGTAGAGGAGATTAGAAATGAAAGATAAAAGTGATTCAGAAACTATAGCCAATAAAGACGAAGCTAGAAAGAGGGGTGCAAAACTATTTCCTGTAATGTCTTTCGAAGATTCGCTAGTGTTAGCCAAGGGAATAGTAGAACATAGTGCGGGAAAACAGATGAGGCGTCTTACATTATTTGATAAAATTCAAAAATCCCCGACAAGCGGTCCAAGTCGTCTATTGGTTACAACTTCAAACAGATATGGATTAACTACTGGAAGTTATACTGCAGAATATATCGCTATTACAGAAGATGCTTCAACAATTTTAAGTGAAACTAGCTCTCAAAAAGAACGCTACCAAAAACGTTTCCAACTTGCGATTCAACAGCAAGATATTTTTCAAAAATTATATGAGAGACTTAAAGACAAACGAGTTCCAGCAATTGATGTAATAAGAGATGAGTTGGTANNATTGGAACAATTAGGTGTTCCTGTAAATGATAGGAACCTAGCAGCCACTCTATTCCTCCAAAATGTACGTGATTTAGGTCTAATACGTGAAATGTCGGGAAAGGAAACCTTAGTAACTGTGGATTTGGCTTTAGAAGAACTTCCTGATGAAAAACCAAAAAACACTTCTATTTTAAAAGAAAAACAAGAAACCCAAAAAGAAGATACTCATGAAACTAAGCAGGAAGAGAAATTAGTACACAGTTTTAACTTAGAACCAAACATAACAGTTAACATCGGAATTAACATAGCGGCGGATACGAAACCTGACACAATTAAACTCATTTTTGAAAATATGAAAACATATCTCTTGACCAAAGACAATGACTAATAAATCAAGTGACCCTTTTAAAAGGATTACAAAATATGTTGAAAGCCTGCCAAAAGAAATACTTAGCGACTACAGGATTTCAGCACAAGAATATGATGATAGTATAATCCCTTTTGAAATATATAAAGAAACAAGAGATTATTTAGAACGAATAGCTGATCAGATCAATAAAGCTTATCATTATAAAATATATGATGGATGTCTTGTTCTTATGCGCCGTCTGACAGAGACATTATTGATACTTGCATTCATCAAATTGGGAATAGAAGAAGAAATAAAAGACCAAGACGGTTCTTATCTTAAACTAGCAAAAATAATCAATAAAGCAGTTGGTTGTAANNTAAAGTATTTTAAAGTTGGCGGAGATTTATCGGCCCACAATCCATATTTCTGCGCTCGTCAAAAAGATATACTCAATATACGTCTTCAATACCGTGCTTTGGTTGAGGAACTATTACACAAAGCTGATATTATCAAATAGCTATAATTTAAACCTCTCCTCCTAACCCCCTCTCCGTCCCGATTCCTTTGTNNTCCAGCCTTCGCTGGAATGACAGGGGAAAATCCTTCTCACTCTCCCTTTACGAAAGGGAGACGAGGTTATCAGTATTTTAATAACTCCAATAGTTAGATTAATTCAGGCTGTGAGATTGCCACGCCTCCGCCGACGCTAAAGCTCTGGCGGATGGTCTCGCAATGACAACGGGGGTGAAATTCAACCCTTGCCCTAACCTCACCCCACCCTGAGATTCTTCGCTCCGCTCAGAATGACAAGGAGAAAAGAAGGGGAAAAGGTGATCATTATTTTCTTGCGTAGGCCAACTTGGAGATATAATCGTAGAAAATAATGGGCTTGGTCACTTTCTTAAAGACGAGCGGGCAATGGAACAGCCCGGCTTTAATAAATACCGTGGTATAAGTGGTGAAGACATGCTTTTCCGGGTTTTTCCCGTCCTCGCTTAAAGTAAGCTCAATCTCGCCGCCCAGGTCGAGCATATTGTGCGGGTCGCCCCCCAGAAATACCAAATACTGGTCGAACTCGTGGCGGTGGGGTTCAGACTCGTCCACATAAGGCTTATCAACGCATTTCCAGTACATGAAAAAATCCATATTGCCGTAGCCTTCATCGCTTTTCAAGACCGGAATCGGCGCGGTAACCGCTGCATGGCGCGAGGCGCGGGTAATGTTCGTCCGGATATACTTCGCTGTTTTCAATACTGCCATATTTTTTCTCCTTAATGTTAAAGTCAGTCCCGGTTACATCTTATTACTCCGGCCTGCCGCCGTCAAAACCTCTCCGTCCCGATTCCTTTGTCATACGGGATGGCGTATCACCGCCATATACAGAGAGGGGGAAAACAGACTGGATCCCGATTTTCATCGGGATGGTTTTATTTTGATTGAGATTCTCACGCCTTTGGCTCAGAATGACAAGGTGGCCCCAAAATTATATAATTAGTATGAAACTATGAAACACTACTCTTTACTGCGAGTCGCGGCGGCGCTGCTGCTGGTGATAACCCTATCGCTCACGATAGCGTCCCCGGCGCTGGCTGCTTTAGACCTTAACCCGGCCAATTACTATCAGTTCAATTTTAATCCCACCACTTTCGACAAAAGCGAGGTAGCCGCCGGAGAGGTCTTTCACGCCACCATTACCGGCAGCGCCGACTGCACTAAAGACCTGCCCCTGCCCATCAGCGAGATAAAGATTACCTCCCAGGTAGTGGCCCAACCAGCAGCCGGCGGCGCCGCGTTAATCCTCAACCCCCAATATATCATTGACATCAATCCCCTGCCCAGAACAGCCGGCGGGACTTTCAACATCAATCAGACGGTAACCCTCCAGTTCCCCGCAGGAGCCACACCCGGCAGTTATAACGTCGTCGGGCAAGTTACCTTAGCCAAAGTTACGATAAAAGTGATATTTTCATACGATATGGATGTCACCAGCTCTTTTTCCCAGGACCAGACGCTGGGAACGATAAAGTGCATCATTCCCACAACGGCGACAACACCAGCCAAAACGGCGGCAACGTCAACAACAGCGCCAGCGACTGCCGCAACGACTTTACCCCGACCTATGACGACTTACCCCGCATCTTCAACAACGACCGCCATGCCTACTATTCGACTCGACAGTCCGCCGACGACTAACCAGACAGTACAGACTACTCCGGTGAATACTCTTCTAATGATTGCGGTTATCGTTATCGGTGTTGTTGTAGTTGCCGTTGTCATTGTTATCGTTCTGGTAAAGCGGCGGCGCGGTATATAGCCCCCCCCTATTTAAAAGAAAAACCTCACCTGAAATACATACTGCCCTTATGTTACTCCGGCGCTTACCCCCATATAATTTATATAAAGCTTATCTTGATGGAGGCGCTATGTATTTATCACAATACCTATTATTTTGTATTGTTTTACTGCTCGGCCTCGGCGCGGTCATCGCCTTCAGCCTCTTTGTCGTCAAGCCTGTGCAAACGCGCTGGGCGGTCATCCGGGCGCGCAATATCGTGGCGACGGGTAAAACCCCCAGCCAGTGGCAGTTCCGCAACGTCTACCGCATGCTCGCTACCGCGCATAACGACCTTGAGGCCGCCAAACTCTGGCAACAGCTCGACCGGATGAGATAATCGCACTCATCACCCTTTCTTACGTAAAAGAGGGGGGCGCAGACTCCAGGACTGATATATAAAAAGCAGATTTCCTGGCAAGGCTGCCGCCCTCTTTTTATTTCCTCAACTTACGTTCCTCTTTCCCCACCACACCAGAAAAGTGTATACTTGTTCCCGGGATACCAGCTCCACATTTTAGAACCTCTGTGCTATAATACTATCATGCCCGATTTTAAGATCGTTTCCGACTTTAAAATGACCGGCGACCAGCCGCAGGCCGTCGAAAAGCTGGTGGCCGGCCTGCAAAAAGGCTACAAGCACCAGACACTCCTCGGAGTAACCGGCTCGGGCAAGACCTTCACCATGGCTAACGTCGTCGAAAAAGTACAGCGTCCCACGCTCGTTATCTGCCACAACAAGACCCTTGCCGCCCAGCTTTCCAGCGAGTTCAAGGAGTTCTTCCCGGAAAACGCCGTCGAGTACTTTGTAAGCTACTACGACTACTACCAGCCGGAGGCCTACATACCGCGCACCGATACCTATATCGAAAAAGACGTGGATATCAACGAGGAAATCGATAAGCTCCGCCACGCCGCCACCAAAGCCCTTTCCGAACGGCGGGACGTCCTCATCGTGGCCTCGGTGTCCTGCATTTACGGCCTCGGCGAACCGGAGGAATACCGCAGCTTTGTCGCTAATTTAAAGCGGGGCGAACTTTACGGACGGGAGCGCCTCCTGCGCCAGCTTGTCGATATGCAGTACGCGCGTAACGACATGGACCTGGCGCGGGGCAACTTCCGCGTCCGCGGCGATACGATAGAAATCCAGCCCGCTTACGAGGAGCTGGCCCTGCGCATCGAGTTCTTCGGGGACGATATCGACCGCATCCTGTCTTTAGACCCCCTCACCGGCGAGCTTCTTAATGAGCTGGAATCGATCGATATTTACCCGGCCAAGCACTTCGTCACGTCCCACGATAAGCTAATGCGCGCTATCGACGCTATTCAAAAAGAGCTGGGGGAACGACTTAAAGAGTTAAATTCACAAGGCAAAATAGTCGAGGCTACGCGGCTCGAATCGCGCACCAACTACGATTTAGAGATGTTCCGCGAGGCAGGGTACTGTAGCGGCGCGGAGAACTATTCCCGCCACCTGGCCGAACGCGCCCCGGGCAGCGCACCCTGGACGCTTTTAAGCTATTTCCCGGAGGACTATCTCCTTATCATCGACGAATCTCACATGACCCTGCCCCAGATACGCGGCATGTATCACGGCGACCGTTCCCGCAAGCAGACACTCGTGGATTACGGTTTCCGCCTGCCCTCGGCGCTGGACAACCGCCCCCTCAACTTCGAGGAATTCCAGGAGCGGTACAACCAGGTCATATATACCTCGGCGACGCCGTCCCCGTACGAGTACGAGCACAGCCAGCAGGTGGTCGAGCAACTGGTACGTCCCACCGGCCTCCTCGAACCGAAGATAGAAATCAAGCCGACGAAGGGGCAAATCGACGATTTGCTGGAGCAGGTACGGGCGCGCGCTGAAAAGGGACAGCGCTGCCTGGTGACCACGCTCACCAAGCGCATGGCCGAGGAGCTCGCCGAATACCTGGTCGAGATGGGCGTCAAGACGCACTATTTACATTCGGAAGTGGACACGCTGGAGCGCGTCGAGATACTGCGCGATTTGCGCCTCGGCGTGTATGACGTCATCGTCGGCATCAACCTACTGCGCGAAGGGCTCGACCTGCCGGAAGTCTCGCTCGTCGCTATCCTCGACGCCGATAAAGAGGGCTTTTTGAGGTCAAAGTGGGCGCTAATCCAGACGATGGGCCGCGCCGCCCGCCACATCGACGGTCAGGTCATAATGTACGCGGACAACATCACCCGCTCGATGCGGGACGCCATCGACGAGACGGAGCGCCGCCGCAAAATACAGGAGGACTATAATAAAGAGCACGGCATTACGCCGCAGGGCATCCGTAAAGCGATACGGGACATCACCGAGCGAGTCAAGGCTGACGCCGTGGCGGAAAAGAAAGCACACTACACGGATACCCCCACCACGCGCGAGGGCATCATGCGCCTGGTAAAAGACCTGGAAACGCAGATGAAACAGGCCGCTAAAGCGCTGGAATTCGAGAAAGCGGCGCTGATAAGGGATAGAATAATTGCATTACGCGGGGAAATGGTGATTGAAGATGGACAACAGTTCATCAAAAAATGACATTGAATTAACACGGCAGGAAGCCCGGGCCGAGAAGCTGCGTAAAAAGCGCCAGAAGATAAAGCAGCACGGCAAAGCTATTGGCAAGATATATGGAAACGCGGTGGAGAAGAGGGGAAAGTGAAACAAAAGTTCTTAAATATGCTTGTAATTTATGTATTAGGGATGTATAATCTCAACCAAGATGGCACTTAAGTTTGATGAAATAGGTTATTGGTCTGAAATCAAGCTTGATATTATTAATCGCTATGCTCAAAGATATTCTCAAATATTATCTAAACAAAAGACACTCAAACATGTTTACATTGATGCCTTTGCAGGGTCAGGAAAACATATTTCTCGAACAACTGGAAACTTCGTGTCCGGTAGTCCTGAAATTGCCTTAAACGTTGAGCCACCATTTAAAGAGTACTACTTTATTGATATTGACGGTACTAAAGTCACTGAACTTAGAAAAATTTGTGCTAAACGGACAGAAGCCCATGTTCTACAAGGAGATTGTAATTCAGTTTTATTAACCGATGTCTTCCCAAAAGTCCTTTATAAAGATTACCGAAGAGGGCTTTGTCTCCTTGATCCATATGGTTTAGACTTGAACTGGGATGTTATTAAAACCGCAGGCCATATGAAAAGCATTGAGATATTTTTAAATTTTCCAGTCATGGATATGAACCGAAATGTTTGGCGGAATAACCTGAAAGATGTAAAATCTTCAGACATTGACAGAATGAATAAATACTGGGGTGATGAGTCCTGGAAAGAAGCAGCTTACCGTCCGACTTTGAATCTATTCGGGGAAATTGTTGGCCTTAAAGAAAAGAATAAAACAATAGCAGTAGCTTTTCAAAAGCGTCTTGAAGAAGTGGCCAAGTTTAAATATGTTCCTGAGCCAATACCTATGCGCAATTCTCATGGAGCTGATATATACTATCTATTTTTTGCGTCTCAAAACCAGAAAGGCGAAGAAATAGTGAAATATATATTTGATAAGTATCGCAATCGAGGCATGAAATAATGGCACTATCAACATCCATAGAATGGACAGATTCTACGTGGAATCCCGTTACAGGATGCACCAAAATTAGCTCAGGTTGTAATCACTGCTATGCCGAGCGTATGGCATTGCGTCTTCAAGCGATGGGTAATCCCAGCTATGTTAATGGCTTTAATGTAACTCTGCATGAAGACATGTTATCTTTACCTCTAAAATGGAAAAAACCACAAACCATCTTTGTTAATTCAATGAGCGACCTGTTTCATGAGGACATTCCTATTGAGTTTATCCAGCGGGTATTTGATATAATGAGTCAGGCAGACTGGCACCGCTACCAGATTCTTACTAAACGTCCTGAAAGAATGCTCGAACTTAGCCCGCAACTACCCTGGGAGTCAAATATATGGATGGGTGTCACCGTAGAAGCGGATAATTACACATATCGCATTGAACACCTGAAGAATACCAACGCAAAAGTAAAGTTCTTATCGCTTGAACCGCTTCTTAGCCCAATATCGAATCTTCCGCTCGAAGGGATAGATTGGGTTATTGTTGGAGGAGAGTCTGGTCCAAATGCCAGGTCGATTAAAAAAGATTGGGTTATTGATATTAGAAACCAGTGCCAAAATAGTAAAGTCCCATTTTTCTTTAAGCAATGGGGAGGCGTAAACAAGAAAAAGGCGGGCCGAGAACTTGAGGGGCGTATATGGAGTGAAACGCCATCTCTTTTGCCCAACGCTCAATTATCTTTTTAATTCCCCCACTCCCCTACTCCCCCCTTCTGTTTTCTCTCCTCCTAACACTTCTTTTCTAATTCTTCCAGAATAGGATGAGGAGAAAGTTAAGTTAACAAGACGTCATCCGGTTAAAGCCAATTTACAGCGCCGTCCGGCAATGGTATACTTTTTAAGTCTTAAGCTCGCGTAAATTCTATTTTTTGGAGTCTCCGCTATGACCGTTAAAATCGTGACCGATAGCACCGCCGACCTGCCGCCCGGGTTAGCCGAGAAACTGGGTATTACCGTAGTGCCGGAAATTCTGCGATTTGGCAATGAGGTTTTTCACGACAACGTGGATATCACCGCGGATGAATTTTACCGCAGGTTAACGCACGACCCCATCCATCCCAGCACCACGCAGCCGCCACCGCGGGATTTTACCGATGCCTATAAGCGGGTAGCGCTAAAGGCTGACGGGATTATTTCTATCCATGTTACCGCCAAATTAAGCGGCACCTGCAATGCGGCGTTACAGGGCACAAAATCCGTAGACTGCCCCATCGAGGTAATTGACTCAGAGTTGGTAACGATGGGGCTGGGGCAGCTGGTTATAGCCGCGAACGCAATGGCGCAATCCGGCCAAAGCTTACAGCAGGTGGCGGAAGGGGTCAAAAAGATGATTCCCAGCATCCGCGTGTTCGGACTGCTCGATACGCTTAAATACCTGGCCCTGGGCGGGCGCATCGGGAGGATGCAGGCGCTATTAGGCTCGGTCTTAAATATAAAACCATTGATGACCGTGAAAGACGGCGTATTATCTCCGGCAGGACGGGCGCGCAGCCGGGCTAAAGGCATCGAGATATTGTTTAACTTCGTGAAAAATTCCACCGATATCCAGGATCTGGCGGTGATTTATAACACGGCGCGCGAGGAAGCGCAGGCTTTTGTGAAGCGGCTGGGCGCTTTTTTCCCGGAGGAGCGCATAATATTAGCGCAACTGGGGCCCGCGCTGGGAGTCCATGCGGGGCCGGGGATACTATTTGTATCGCTGAGGAGGAAGACGGGATAAGGGGGGTATTTTTAATAAATAAACCTCAAATGCTATATGCAAAAGACCCGATTTTTAGTAAACTATACACAAAAGAATATCCAAAAAGGTCGTACATATGTTTGAACTAGATACAATCCTCAAAGGAGACTGTTTAACGGAGTTAAAAACTCTCCCGGATTCTTGTATTGACCTTATCTTTACATCCCCACCATATGCTGATAACCGAAAAAAGACATATAAAGGAATCCCAATACAAGATTATGTCAATTGGTTTTTACCCATATCAGGTGAGTTAAAACGTGTTCTAAAGAATGATGGAACATTTATTTTAAATATTAAAGAAAGAACAGAAAACGGCGAGCGTCAGACTTATGTACTTGAATTAATTCTTGAAATGAAGAAACAGGGTTGGCTCTGGACCGAAGAATATATCTGGCATAAGAAGAACTGTTATCCGGGGAAATGGCCGAATCGTTTCAGGGATGCGTGGGAACGATGTTTACAATTTAACAAACAAAAAAGTTTTAGAATGTACCAAGAAGCTGTGATGGTTCCCATAGGCGATTGGAGCAAAAAACGGTTGGCTAAACTTAGCGAAACAGACCTCATTAGAGACGAATCTAAAGTTGGAAGCGGTTTTGGTAAAAATATATCGAACTGGCTAGGTAAGGAATACGTCTATCCTACTAATGTCCTTCACCTCCCAACCGAATGCGCCAACCGAGGCCATAGCGCTTCGTTTCCTGTATCTTTACCAACGTGGTTTATAAAGTTATTTTCTCTTGAAGGTGATGCTGTACTTGACCCGTTTATTGGCTCAGGTACAACGGCCATAGCCTGTCTGAATTTAAAAAGGCACTATATTGGCATTGAAGCTATGGATCATTATTATCAACTAGTTCAGGACACTATTAAAGAATGGAGAGATAACAATAACAGTAAACCAGAGAAGGTGGACTTATGGTCGCTATTAAAATAGCCGAAGTTAGCAAATATGTTGAAAAGAATATTGGTAACTTTCACAGCGGAAGGCTTGAAAGTCTCAAGAAACTACCTTTAAATAAAATTCTTAAGAGTAAAAACCCTTATCTTTTCAAAGCAAAAAATATACTTCTCGCTGATGAATTAGTCAAAATTTTACTTGACGCCTATCTATCCTCTCAAGAAGAATCAATTTTCGGCACTTTTTTGGAAGGACTGGCTATCTTTATCAACGAGAAAACTTATCATGGTTGGAAATCATCTTCGCGGGGTATAGATTTGGAATTTAATAAAGATGATATACGGTATCTTGTGGCCATAAAATCAGGCCCAAATTGGGGCAATAGCGGCCAAATAAGAGAAATGCGAGATAATTTTACCAAAGCCAAGCAAACTATTAGAACCGGCAACTTAAAACTAAATATCGTTGCCGTCAATGGTTGTTGCTATGGACAAAATAAAAAACAAGATAGGGGTGAATATTTCAAATATTGTGGCCAGAAGTTCTGGGAATTTATTTCTGGAAATCCCGCCTTATATCTGAAGATAATTAAACCTCTTGGATACAGTGCAAGAGGAAAAAACGATGAATTTAAAGAAAAATGTGCGCAGATAGTTAATAAATTTACATTAGAATTTAGTGATAAATTCGTTATTGATGGTAAAATTAATTGGGATGCCCTAGTTCAATTCAATTCTGGTGAAACCAAGCTAAAATTATAATTTCCCACCTTGCCCATTTTTCTCTTCCTCCTCCTCACGCTTTTTCTTCTCTAAAGCCTCCAGCTCGGCTTTGACCTTGTCCACCCCCACTATATGGAATTTTTTAGAGGCCCAGCTACCGAAGAAAAAATTGGTGCGCATGTTACTTACTTCCTCCCAGGGGTCGTAAGCATCTTCCTCAGAGTCTTCTTTTTTTTCCTTAATCTCATCCACTTTAATGCCGTGGCGGGCCCGGGCGGCGCGCAGCTCGGCGTCATCATCACTAGCGCTGAATACTTTTTTAAAAAAATCAAAGAAACCCATCTCGCCTGCCCTCCGTTTAACCCACAATCTTTTCCATCGGCGCGGGCGTAAGCGGCGGCGCGTTCTGGAACTCCGGCTTACCTGTAGCGATAAAGATTATCGCCGGTATCCCGCACGGGAAAAAGGTCATTGTCCCACCGATGGCACCAGCCAGCGCCCAGCCCCAGTGCTTTTTCCGCAGCGCGAAAACCCCACCAACTATTGCCAGCACGCCGACCAGCGCATGAAAAATACCCATAATAATACAAATAGCCGCTATAATAGCAAGGGTTACATCCGGGGACGTGGAACGATAATAATGATCGCCACTAAAATCTCCGGGCATCAATAGCATCATCGCAGCCATGCAAATACAAAACAGTAAACTTAAAATCCCGAACGCCCCCGCAATAATAGATAGCACTCCCCCGACTTTCGCGTGATTCTGCATACGGCACCTCCCTGTGAGCATGATTTTTTCAACGTCTACATATTATCACTAATATTTACACAGGACAACCTCTTTACTACCCCACCCCTGGATTCCCGCCTTCGCGGGAATGACGGGAGGGGACGCTGGATTCCCGCCCCCGTATCGCTGTACGGGGCAAGCTTTGCGGGAATGACAATCGGATTTTGACATTTCATCAGATGGTGGATATCATTAAGATGAATTAAGTAATCGGAGAGGCTATTGCCCACAGACCTTTTCAAAGATTTTTTAACCAGCGAAGACACCCTGCGGATATACACGGGCGATATGCTCGCTTTTGCCTCGAAGAAGGACCGCCTGCTGCCCCTGATGGAATACCTCGCCACATACGGCGCGATATGCCAGACAGTCACCATCTACGATAAAATCATGGGCAATGCCGCCGCCCTGCTCGCCGTGAAGGCAAACGCGCGCGAGGTCTACAGCCCCCTGGGCAGCAAGCTGGCTATCCAGACGCTGGAAAAGCACAACATCAAGCACCATATTAGCGAAGTCGTACCTTACATTATGCGCGATGACGGTAAAGGTATGTGCCCCATGGAAGAGCTCTCCCTCGGTAAAGAGCCGGAGGAGTTTTATAAAGTAATGAAAGCACGGATAGCGAAAAGTTCTTAATCACCGTTACCCACTTTCAATTAGTTCCTTCTACCTTTATGTGAGAGGGCAGGGTGAGAGTGAAATCTCCGGCCTTATTAACGCCCCCTCACCCCGTATCAAGTACGGGGCAGGCTCTTAATCCTCTCCCTCGGGGGGAGAGGAGATAGCGTTTTAACGGGGTCAAGAGAATAGGTTCTTAAGAAGGAAGGAGACCACATGGATAAGATAAGGCTAGGCAAAACCGGCATGATGGTGACGCGGCTGGGGTTCGGGGGCATACCTATCCAGCGGCTGAACGAAGACGATGCTATCACGGTTATTAAGAGATGCCTCGACCTGGGTCTAAACTTCATCGACACCGCTAACGCGTACACCACCAGCGAAGAGCGCGTGGGCAAGGCGATAAAGGGTAGGAGGAAAGATGTCTTCATAGCCACCAAGACAGGAGCCCGCACGCCCGAAGACATCCGGAAACACCTCGACCTTAGTCTAAAGCACCTCGGCACCGACTACATCGACCTCTACCAGTTCCACCAGATTGGCGATATGTCCACCATGAAAAAAGTCCTCGACCCGGAAAACGGCCTGATGAAAGTCTTCGAGGAGGCCAAAAAAGCCGGTAAAATCAGGCACATCGGCGCCAGTTCGCACCAGATGGATGTCGCTAAAGCGCTGGTGAAATCCGACCGCTTCGAGACTATCCTGTTCCCCTTCAACTTTATTACTTCTGAACCGGCCGATGAGCTGCTGCCCCTGTGCCGCCAGCACGACGTCGGCTTTATCGTCATGAAGCCGCTGGCCGGAGGTATGCTGGATAACGCTACCATCGCTTTTAAATACCTTCTCCAGTTCCCGGATATCCTCACGATTCCCGGCATCGAAAAGGTGGAGGAAATCGAGGAAATCGTCCGGATATACGACGGCTCCCATAAGCTGACCGCCTCCGAGCGGAAAAAGATGCAGCAAATGAAAGACGAACTGGGCACGCGGTTCTGCCGCCGCTGCGACTACTGCCGCCCCTGCCAGCAGGAAATACCCATATCCATGGTCATGACCTTCCCCTCATTCGTGAAGCGTATGCCGCCGGAGAGGATTTTCAAGCAGGGTATGTTCGAGGGCGCGATGGCTAAAGCCGCCACCTGCCTGCAGTGCGGCGAGTGCGAAACAAGATGCCCGTTCCACCTCCCCATCCGTGAAATGCTTTCTGAAAACTTGAAACACTACGAGGAAATGAAAGCTAAATACGCCTGACGTGCCGAAGATACATGAAGACGGTTCTACTCAATCCTGGTTGTGAAATAAAAGAAAACATAATTCCTCTCCCTCGATGGGAAAGGCCAGGTGAAGGTGAAATCCGTTGTTACCCCTCACTCTAACTCTCTCCCACAAGGGGAGAGAGAATTTCATTACAACTAAGATTAAGTAAAAGAATAAAGACAAATCTATATCAGAAGTTATATAATACAGCGAATTCTTTAAAGGAGGCCATAACATGGCAAAGTCAGAACTGGAGAAATATTTTAAGAAAACGGCGGCACCAAAAAAAGGACATCATCCCGAGGTTACCGCGCCCAACCTGATGCTGACCAGCGATAAGGATTTCGGGGACCTTAAATTCTCGATTGGCTGTCAGGCCATTACCAAGCCCTTTGAAATGGTCGCAGAAAACCACACGCATGATTTCGACCAGTTTCTATTTTTCACCGGCGGGGACGGGAACAATATGCCCGACCTGGGCGGGGTAGTCGAATTAACTCTGAGCAAAGACGGTAAAAAGCTGGAGAAGTTCACCATTACCGAGGCCACCTGCGTCTTCATTCCTGCCGGCCTGTATCATTGCCCGCTTAATTTTAAAAAGATTAATGACCCTAAAAAGCCCATTATCTTCCAGAACCTCTTCTTCACCGCTAAATACGAGAGAAACACCAAAAAATAAATCGTATCGCAAATAAATATCCATACTCTGAGAGCCTATTTACAAAAGGAGGAGCAGCATGGCAGCGTTAAAAACGGCAAAATACGTCCGTGAAACGCCAGCGCGGAAACCCAACCACAAAGAAGTCACCACGATGGTTCCGACTCTCACCAGTGACGAAACTTTCGGCAACCTGGGTTTTCACATGTACTGGCAAACCATCAAAGTACCTTTTACCATGGCCGCGGAACCACACAGGCATGATTTTCCCCAGTACCTGACATTTTCCGGCACGAATCCTGACGACCTGGTAGACCTGGGCGGGATAATCGAGATAACCCTGAGCGAAGATGGTAAAAACATGGAAAAGCACATCATCACCAGGGCCACCACCGTCTATATTCCCCCCGGGCTGTTCCACAACCCGCTGGTTTTTAAGAAGGTGACCAGGCCTATTTTAATGATGGACCTTTATTTCTCCGATAAGTACGAAAGGAAATAACCTCTCTTTCTGTCATTTCCGCGCAGGCGGGAATCCAGGGGAGGGGGCAACGGTAAGATAACGAAAACTCTGTGATAAACCCCGGTTTACGAGGGATATCTAACTATAACTGATAATATAAAAAAGTGTCTATCGGCCGCGATATTTTTTTATGCCTTCGCCAACGGGATGGGATATCATAAAAAATATCTGCCTGGTAATATTGCGGATAATCAACGGACCTTGCTTTACATCGGGCGGAATATAGGCTCCGAAACTTTTATTGATAATGTGTTTTTCACCGCCGATCCAGAGCTCGGCTTCGGCACACAGGTCAGTGATATCTTCGTAGTTCATGGCTGTCATGGTGATGGACGTGCCATGGGGCAAAGTATGCTCATCCATTATCAGCTGGCCCGCTCTGGATTTTTCTCCGGGCAGCAGCCACATTGTATCGCAGCCAAACTCGGCGCCCGGAATCACGGTTTCATCGATATAAGCCACGGGGCGGATGTATTTGGAGTCGGTCCGGCACATTCAGGAAGGCCTTTTTACGCCCGGCTTATTACCCAAAATTATATATTCGCTGTTTTTCATGACGCCCGCTTTCCTGACGGTTGTTACAGTCGGCTCTTTTTTCTGTTCTGTATCACCATCAGACGGCTCTTTTTCCCTGGTATACGACCCCGGTCCGGAGGTCCAATGACAGACAGGTCTCGCCGTAACCCTGCCGCCCGGAACTTTAATCGGCATATGCGGCATGCCGGCGGGGATATAGGCAACCCAGCTTCGCTCCAGAGGAATCTCTTCATCGCCTATTAACATTCCCATAGTAGTGGTATCTTCCGGATGGTCGGGGTCAGTGCCCCACCAGGAGAGCAGTTCAGGAAAGTCATGCGCGTGAGGAAACATCGGCCGGGCATTGGCAAATCGCTTCGCCAGTTCCTCCGGGGGAATCTGGTTGGGGTAAGACCGAGGCCAAATCCAGGTAGATTCGCCATAGTATGACCCCGGGATAATGTCATCATCAATCCAGAGGACATGCTCCATACTTATACGCAAGCCTTCAGCCCCGAGCTGGTCCCTTTGCTGCGGGGTAGGGCCCGGAAGCATTTCCCTTTTAAAGAGCTGCGTACAAATATACTTGTCGTATTTAGCCATATTCATCTTCCTTTCTCAGGATATATTTTATGTTACGTTATATCGCTCGCCGTATCAAGTCCTGATTTATACAATGGCGAGTCAATGCTTTTGGAGAGGAGGATAAAAGGGATGAGGTACACAAATCCCCTTTATTTCTTTTTCCTTTTGTGTATATTATTAGACTATCATGTTACAAATACGCCGCTATCAAGCGCGGGACAACGCCATCGTTAAAGAAGCTAAACAAGGAGGTTGATTAAAATGGACATAGTTCTTAAAGACAAATTCCTGGCACTCTGGAAAAAGTATTTTAACAGCGCGGCTCTCCCCATCACGTTCTATTACACTGATAAGGCCAGCCCGACCGAGTTAGTAAAGCCCGGCTCGGTGCCACGGTGCATCATGGGAGCGCTGGTTAAAATACAGAAAGGACAATCCCTCGCTTTTGACGCCGATGCTGTGGGTTGCCCCGGAGGAAAGAGGTATCTCGGCTTTAGTGAAAATCTCGCGCCGAATTTTGAATATTTCCTCTCCTGCGGGATTCCGGGAAAGCTGGAAGGTGAACGCTATAAAAAGACGCCGGAAATGGTCAAAGAATATCTGAAACACGCTCNNGGCGATGAAAGCGCCCGGCCGCTATATCGTCTTCAAAAGATGGGACAAGCTCGAAAAGTCCGATAGCCCGGAGGTCGTCATCTGCTTTGCCCCGCCGGATGTCATTTCGGGTCTTTTTACGCTGGACAGCTACGATGAGGCGGAGCAGAACATGGTCATCGCGCCATTCGGTTCCGGCTGCGCCAGCATCGTGCAATACCCTTATATGGAAGTTAAAGCGGCGCGGCCCCGGGCGGTCATCGGCATGTTCGACCCCTCCGCACGGCCTTTCGTGCCGCCGGATACACTTACATTCGCGACGCCGATGAGCAAGTTCGCTCGGATGATAGATAACATGGAGGAAAGCTTCCTCATCACGCCGTCGTGGGCTAAAGTGCAGAAAAGGATTAAATGATTTAGAGGAGGCCGCTATGACCAAGATAAGTCTGGTACGCACGGATAACAGGACGGAAGGAACGCGCAAGGCCATCGACCTGCTTAAAATCAACCCGGTGAAAGGCAAGGCCGTCGTCCTCAAGCCGAATTTCAATACCGCCGATCCCGCCCCCGGCTCCACCCACAACGATACCCTGCGCTCGCTGATTTTGACCCTTCAAAAAATGGGGGCGAAGGGCATTACTCTAGCCGAACGCAGCGGCCCCGGCGATACTACGCGCGGCATCATGGATAAAAAGGGCATCTTCGTCATGGCCAAAGAGCTCGGCTTCGATATCGTCAACCTCCAGGAAATGGATAAAAACGGGTGGGTGCTCGTCAAACCCAAGGATAGCCACTGGAAGGACGGTTTCCTGTTCCCGCGCGTTTACCGGGAAGCAGAGTCCGTGGCGCTGACGTGCTGCCTCAAGACGCACCAGTTCGGCGGGCATTTCTCGCTTTCGTTAAAGTGCGCCGTGGGCATGGTGCCGCCGGGCTTGAGAGACCCAAGCGGATATCAATACATGAGCGAGCTGCACAGCTCAAAGTTTCAGCGCCAGATGATTGCCGAGATTAACACCGCTTATTCGCCGGATTTAATCGTGCTGGACGGTGTGGAGGCTTTCGTGGACGGCGGCCCGCACAAGGGCACGCGCGTTAACGCTAACGTGATGCTGGCCGGCACTGACCGCGTGGCCATAGATGCGGTGGGGGTGGCGGTACTGCGCCTGCTGGGCACCACGCCGGAGGTTAGCCAAGGTAAAATCTTCGAGCAGGACCAGATAAAGCGGGCGGCGGAGCTGGGGCTGGGCGTAAATAGCGCCGACCAGATAGAGCTGGTGACCGGCAATAAAGAGAGCGAAGAATATGCGGCGAAGGTGAGGGAGATACTGGGGAAGGGGTAAAGGGAGCGTTTTTATGACAGAAAATGATGAAAAGAGTGTAATAATTAGAAGAGAACGCAAATATGCCATAAAAGCTAGGGAACAGTATAATAAAGACTATGATAAACAGGAATTTATAAATGCAGTTTGGCGTAAAATAAAACAATATGCAAAGAACAGGCATGTCGTCGAGAATTCTACACGAGCACTTCTTGAATTAACCAAAGAAAAAGGCAGAAATTCTTGGGTAAATGGGAAATTAATCTTGGAAACAGCTAAGATTTATAATTATAAAGACGACTTAAGCTATGGCCTCTGGCCATGGTTGGAAAATACTGCCGCTGGAATAATTCAAGAACAAGGTGAATTCCCAGAAACATCATACAGGATAAAAGATGAATTTTATGATATTCTCTATGATATTGTGAAGGAGTCTCGTTCCTGAAATAAGGCAGGTGTAATATGGAGTATAGAGCAGTTGTTAGAAAAAGCGGCGATTGGTGGATAGGTTGGCTGGTAGACTTACCGGGTGTAAACGCACAGGAAAAAACCAGGAAAGAACTAATAGAGTCATTAAAAATCGGCGCCGAAGATATGCGTAATACGCCCATCGAGCCAAAGGATGAGGAAGAACTGGTAAAAATAGAAGTCTAACTTAGCATCCTACCTGGTATGTCCAATGACATATCGCGACTTTTAGCGCTTCCCGGATTTAAAGCCTCCATGCTCACCGGCGAGCCGCGCGCGGACGCTGGCTTCGGCATTTTCTTTTGTCTCTGAACTACCCACAACCTCGTTGCGATCCTCGTTGATAATCGCCCAGGGAGCAGGTTCACCTTTGGCGTTTTTATGGTCCTTCTGGTACTCGATCCGGTAAGGCATATTAATCTCCTTTACATTATTTCCGCCCGGCTGTCCGGTCACTACTTTTATTGTTCACTTTTTTATATAACAATGTTATACATTCACCACACTAAAAATTACATAACTATAACAGATTGCATCAGCATGATGAAACCTCGTTTTTTGCCATTCCCCGTCGCTTTAAGCTACAATAGGTCAAATGTTAGCTAAAGTCATCAGCGGCGCTATCATCGGGCTGGACGGCGCGTTAGTAGAAGTCGAGGTAGACATTCTGCCCGGCCTGCCCAAGGTAATCATCGTCGGCTTGCCGGATACCGCCGTAGAAGAATCCAGTGAGCGCGTCCGTTCGGCGGTGCGCAACTCCGGCGGCACTTTTCCCATGAGGCGCGTCGTCGTCAACCTGGCCCCCGCCGACCTCAAGAAAGCCGGCCCCGCTTACGACCTGCCCATCGCTGTGGGTATCCTGTTAAGCTCCGAGCAGGTCAGCGCCGATACTTCCGAGGTCATGCTCCTCGGCGAACTGTCGCTAGACGGCAGCCTGCGTCACACCAACGGCGTCCTGCCGCTGGTCGCCCTCGCTAAAGCGGAAGGCATCCCCACGGTTATCGTGCCCGAGGCCGATGCCCGCGAGGCGTCATTAATCGAAGGCGTACGCATCATCCCGATAGCATCGTTGACCCAGCTAATCAGCTACCTGCGCGGTGAGATACCTGCGCCGGAAGTTAAGCTGGAAGCGCTTACGGAAAAAGCCACGCTCCCATTTAATCTCACCGATATGGCGGATATCAAGGGCCAGGAGCACGTCAAACGCGCCCTGGAGGTAGCCGCCGCCGGAGGGCATAACATGATTATGTGCGGACCGCCGGGCAGCGGCAAGACCCTGCTCGCCCGTTCTTTGCCTTCAATACTTCCCCCCATGACCAACGATGAAGCCCTGGAGGTCACCAAGATATACAGCGTCAGCGGCCTGCTGCCATCGGCTACGCCGCTAATGCGTCAGCGACCTTTCCGCTCGCCCCACTACACAATCTCTAATGCGGGGCTGGTAGGCGGCGGTCATTTTCCAAAGCCGGGCGAGATAAGCCTCAGCCACCGCGGCGTGCTCTTCCTCGATGAACTACCGGAGTTCGGCCACTCGCTGCTGGAAGTCCTGCGCCAGCCTTTAGAAGATAAAGTCGTCACCATCAGCCGCGCCCAGGGGAGGGTCACTTTTCCTTCGAGCTTCATGCTGGTAGGCGCGATGAACCCCTGCCCCTGCGGCTACCACGGCGACCCCTTCCATAAGTGCACCTGCCCCTCAAGCCTTGTCACACGCTACCAGAGACGCATCAGCGGGCCTTTCCTCGACCGGGTGGATATCTTTGTCGAGGTGCCGCATATCGACTACGAGAAACTGACCGACCAGAGGCGCGGCGAGACATCGGAAAGCGTCCAGGCGAGGGTTACCGCCGCGCGCAACCGCCAGATAAAGCGCTTTAAAGGGACGAGGCTGACCTGTAATGCCGAGATGACGCCCACCGAGATTCGTGAGTTATGTAAAGTTGAAGATTCAGCGCAGAGTCTTTTACAGGCGGCCATGAAACAGCTTTACCTTTCCGCGCGCGCCTTCCACCGCATCCTTAAGCTCGCCCTGACTATTGCCGACCTGGAAAGCTCGGACACTATTAAAGCGCAACACGTCGCCGAAGCTGTTCAGTATAGACCCAGACGGACGGAGTAAATTGACACTCGCATTTAGCTAGGTGTAAAATCAGGCCACATACAGGCAATGACACCATCAAACCTGAAATCCCCTGATGTAATCTGAAAGGAGCTTAATCTAAAATGGTAAAAATCAATGCGGAAAAATATCTCGTCCGGAAACCCATCAGAGAAGTGGGCGCCGGGTCAAAAACCACCGGCCGCCAGATACCATCCCAGACCTACATGAGCAACGCGCTTGTCCCTGGCAGCAACACTTATATCGAGTTCAGCTGGATATACGATATGCCCAATCCCAATCCCCACATTATGGAACATGTCCATAACTACGATGAAATCGTGATACACATCGGGAACGATGCCAGTAATCCGCAGGACCTGGGTGGGGAAATCGAGTACTGCTATGACGGCCAACCGCTCGTCTTCGATACGACCTCCGCCCTATTCATTCCCAAAGGCGTCAAGCACGGCCCGCTGACATGGAAAAAGGTCACCCGACCACACCTGGAAATGGCCATTATCCTGGGCTGCGGCGACTTCGCTAAAGCGGCGCCGGGCCGGACTTCCGGTAAATAGCCGGATATAATACGAATAAAAGGAAAGGAAGGCTAAAGATGGCAAAATCACAGTATGATAAGAAATTCATCAACATCGAGCTCAAGGAAGAGGTACGCCTTAAAGAAGCCGCCAATCCGCCCGGCAAGCGCATCATGGACCACATCATCTGGATGGATAATGAGGTCATCCCCGGCGCTTTTTATTCCGAAGTGGTCTGGTTCTGGCCGGGGGTTATCGGCCCTCCTGAAGAAATGCGCAAAAAACCAGGGTTGGCGGAGCACAGCCATCCCTTCGATGAAGTCCTCGCCTATCTCGGCACCGACCCTAAAGACCCACACGACCTCGGCGGGGAGATAGAGTTCTGGCTGGGCGGCCAGCAGTTCAACATGACCAAGAGCTTCATGGTCTATATCCCGGCGGGGATGAAGCACTGCCCGCTCAAACATATCAGCATCAACCGCCCTATCTTCCACTTCACGATGGGACCCGGCACGATGTACACCAAAGATGAAAAAGTAACTGCGGCCCCCCAGCTAAAGGATAAGAGCAAGTATTTCGTTTATCACGATAAACCCAATCTAAAGCTGCCTGAGTTCCGCCACCCGATACCCGAGAAAGTAGCCCACCGCCTCTTTTACCTGGATAGCGAAGTTGTACCGGGGGCCAACTTCTATACCGAGGCGCTCTGGTTCTGGCCGGGAGACAGACCCAAGCTAAAGGAAGGCGAAATACCCAAGGGCGCGCCGGAAGCTCACACACATTCGTTCCCGGAGTTCATCGGCTTCTTCGGCTCCAATACTAAAGACATCCATGACCTGGGCGGAGAAGTCGAGCTATGGATTGACGGCAAGAAAAACGTCATGACCAACAGCTTCTTAGCCTTTGTACCGGCCGGGGTAGTACACTGCCCGCTGGTCATCCGGCGAATCGGCGACCGGCCTATTTTTCACTTTACGGCCGGGCCCAGCCAGATGTACTCATTATAAGAAGCTCAAAACTCAAAAGTCAAAGCTCAAAACTTTGAAAAAAGAAGGAGCGCGGCAGCTGGAGAATTTCGTTTTCACTCCCTCTACCCTTGTGGGAGAGGGTCAGGGTAAGGGGTAATTAGTAAATTTAATAATACCTGAATCCGTTAAATCTTTGGAGAGAATTACGAATAATCCTTGGTTAATTACTATTGCTGGTGGCTTAGTAGTTGAAATAATTGTTGCTCTTTATAAAAAAAGCCGCATTTGGACTGTGATTGGCATCATAGCTTTAATAATAATCGTGATACCTATTTCATTAAAACTGTCTTCCAATTCTAAAGTTGCACAGAATCAAATCCCGCAACCTAGCACTTCAGAACTTACACGGACACCAATAACAACACCAACTCCGAAACCGTTAACCTCTTCAATAGCTGCAAATGCGCAAACAACTTCACCCTATACTACAGTGCAAATTGTCCCTGGTACTAATGTATCCGCTTCGATACAGAGCAGTTCTAACGTATTAACCTTAGGCACCACAACCAAAGATGAAGGTTTATATTTCACCACCACATACACCCTAAGCGGTTATATTAAAGCAGTGATTACGAACCCCACTCCAAATGATATCACCGGCATCTTGGTTACAATTGATTTCCAACTATCAAAAGTTCCAAGCTTAGATTCAAGTACTATTCAATTAACAAGTGACATAGTTTCATGGACACTGATTACGGTCAATCCTGATGAATTGAAATTTCAAACCTCTAAGTGGGGGGTGAATTTGAATTCAGGGCAGAAATTAACCTTACCTCTAACCATCACAATTTCTCAATCTCAACGTTCGGCCATAGCAAGTAATCCTTGGCAACAAAGCTATCCCTTTACTGTATCGGCATCAGTAAAATAAGATTATAGAAAGAAATATTAAAGGAGGTAATCTGTAAAATGGCGAAAACTAAATACGGCCACCTGATCGTTACCGAGCTAAAAAAGAACATTAAAGAAGCGCCGTGGAGCCCGCCGGTGTCTGCAGTCAGCCCGGGAAAAGGCGGACGGATATTTTTCATGGACAACGAAGTCGTCAAGGGCGCTTTCTACCTGGAGTGCGTCTGGATTATGCCCCGCCCCAAATCCACCACGCCAAAGCCAGCAGGAGCCGGCGTGAAGCCACATTCCCACGATTATGATGAAGTAATCTGCTTCTTCGGCACTAACCCGGAAGACTTTTATGATTTAGGCGCTGAGGTCGAGCTGACGCTGGGGGGCGAAAAGCATACCATTACGAAAAGCTGTATCGTCTTTATCCCGAAGGGACTGGAGCACGGCCCACTGAACTTTATCAAGGTGGATAGACCAGTATTCCATTTCACCTCCGTGCCGAACAGGAT
>PLLL01000042.1 GCA_003141235.1 Dehalococcoidia bacterium | reverse complement strand
TATACCAGATACTCGACCGGGCCGTGGACTCCTATTTCACAGTCTTGGACAAAATATTAGGACTTATGGATGATATAGAAGACAATGTCTTTAATGAAGAAATCGAAGTAGCTAAAGATATCAGCTTCCTGCGGAGGGACATTGTAACCCAGCGGCGGGTGATGTTCCCAACGCGAGATCTTTTAGCAGAGCTTGAAAACAAGCTGAGGCGTTTTGTTAAAATGGATTTAACCGTCTATTATGGTGATCTCATGGACCATATGAACAGTATCTGTAATACCTTGGACGATTGTAAAGAAATCATAGAAGTATACAAGGATGCGGACTTTGTTCTCAGTGGTTATCGGGCTAATCACATTATTCGTACTGTGGCGGTATTGGCTACTATCGCATTACCTATTTTGGTTATTACCGGTCTTTACAGTATGCATGTGCCATTACCCGGAGGGATAGAAAAAGGAAGCCCCCAAACCTTTATTTTACTATTGGTAATTATATTAGTGATAATCGGAGCTTTATTATCCTTCTTCCGCCGCAGGCATTTAATATAAACCCGGAAAGCTTCAAAAGCTTGAACCGACCTTATAATATCCGTATAATCAGAACCTTTTTACAACTTTCTAGATTGCTTGAGACCATTTAACTCCGCAATGATGTACTCCCCAAATATTGATTGACTTAGTCCGATACCATCCCATCATTACTGGGTAGTCCCAAACCGCCGGTAGAACCATTTTTTCACAATTTCTACTAGAGCCAGGTAAACGATGATAAAACAGACAAGGATCAGCAGAAAATTTAGTGGCAATGACACAAAGCCGAAAAAATTGCCCAGAATAGTGAAAGGCAGTATTAAAGCCAGTGCAAGAATTATAAATATGTTAAACACCAGGAGCTTGCTTGGCTTACTCCGGTAAAAAGGTATTTTCCTGGTTCGAATGGCAAATATAACTAATGTCTGCGTGAATAATGATTCAATGAACCAGGCTGTCTGGAAGAGAGGCGCCGATGCCTTGAAGATAAAGAGCATGACAAAAAAGGTCAGAAAGTCGAAGATAGAGCTAATAGGTCCGAAGGAAAACATGAAGTTTCTGATAAATGACGTGTTCAATCTTTGAGGCTTCTCAATATATTCCGGGTCAACGTTATCAGTCGGTATCGAAAGCTGGGCGAAGGAATACAGGAGGTTATTCAACAGTATTTGTATCGGCAACATGGGCAGGAATGATAGGAATAGTGATGCTGCCGCCGCGCTGAACATATTACCAAAGTTGGAACTGATGGCCATCATGATATACTTCATGGTATTTCCGAAGGTCTTTCTACCTTCGATGACACCATCCCGGATTACTTTCAGGTCATTGCTCAAGAGTATAATTTCAGCGGATTCTTTGGCGATATCTACGGCGTTGACCACCGAAATACCTACGTCGGATGCTTTCATAGAAGGTGTGTCATTAATACCATCGCCGATATACCCCACAACATGTCCGTTAGCTTTCAGAGCATTTATTATACGGCTCTTCTGTGCCGGAGTGACCCTGGTGAAGATATCGGCTCTTTCTACAACTCTGGCCAGGGCGGTATCATCCATGGCTTCTATCTCAGTGCTACGCACGATATTTGTAGCTTCAATCTCAATGGTGCGTACGATTCGTCCGGACTCACCCATTTGATCGTATCTTTTCCCGCGGCGAAATTGAGATACCTGAAAGCCTAGTTGCTGGCTAATCTTGCTGGCGACAATCTCATTATCGCCTGTTATAATCTTAAGCTTTACGCCGGCCTGTCTTAATAACTCAATAGATTCCCCGGCGGTCTCCTTGAGCGGGTCCATAAAAGCGATGAAGCCCAAGAAAACCATGCCGTTTTCGTCGGCTACCGAATAGGCAGGCTTGCTTTCCATTCTTCGGTAAGAGACGCCGAGAACCCGGAATCCCTGGGAGCTTAATTCACGGTATTGCCGCTCAATCTTGCTTCTGGTCTCGCTTGTCAGGTCATATTCCTTCCCCTCAAACTCGTAGTGGGAGATAACACCGGCGATTTCTTCAGGAGCCCCTTTGGTAATGACAATGGTTTCTTGGTTCTCACTGACCACCACGGAGAGTCGCTTCCGAATGAAATCAAACGGGATTTCATCAATCTTCTGGTATTTTTCAGGATTAATTTCCCGATATTTAAGTATAGCCTCATCAAGCGGGCTTTTTATCCCCGTCTGGTAGTGGCTATTCAAAAATGAGTAAAGAAAAACCTTCTCCGAATCCTTACCTTCTATATCTACATGTAGAATGACAGTGACCTTGTTCTCTGTCAGGGTGCCAGTTTTATCAGCGCATAAGACATCCATACTGCCGAAATTCTGAATTGCTGCCAGGCGCTTTACGATAACGCCCTTCTTTGACATGCTGGTTGCGCCCCTGGCAAGGTTTATGGAAAGAATCATCGGTAGTAGCCCTGGTGTCAATCCCACCGCCAGAGCTACGGCAAAAAGCACCGACTCTAATGCACCGCGTTTAAATACGGCGTTAATAAGGAATACAAATATCACGAGGACAAAGGTTACCTGCATAATCAGATAACCAAATCTTCTTAGTCCCCTTTCAAACTCGGTTTCAGGCTTTCGTTCGAAGCTTTTCCCGACAATCTCCCCATATTGGGTGGATCTCCCAGTCTTAACAACAATTGCTGTTGCGGTACCATTGGTGATTGATGTTCCCATAAACAGGTAATTATTCCATTTACCTGTATCTGTGACGTTTGTATCTGCAAGTGGCTCAGCACTTTTTTCTGCCGGGAACGATTCACCGGTTAAAGCGGACTGGTCTGCGAATAAATCCTTGGCGCTGTTTACCCTAGCATCCGCCGGAACGATGTCTCCGACTGAAAGGAGTATGACATCGCCGGGGACAAGTTCCGAGACTTCGATTTCCTGCTTTACGCCGTTTCTAAGTGTAGTAGCTGTTGTCGCTACTCTCTTTTTTAACTCCTCTGCTGCCTTTTCCGCCCTGTACTCCTGGGTGAAGTCAAGAATCACGCTCACTAAAACGATAGCTAGAATAATGATGGTATTGGAGATATCTGCCAATATGCCTGAGAGAATAGCTGCAATGATTAATATAATGGTTACCGGGCTTTTAAAGTGCGAAAGAAATTCAATGACAACGGAGGTTTTCTTTTTTTTGGCGACTTCATTGGAACCATAAATTTCCAGACGTTTTTCCGCTTCTTCTGTTGTTAGCCCGGATGTTGACGTACCCAGCCGGGTCATAAAATCACAGGAAGACAGGGATAATATCTCACCGGCGCTTATGAGGTCTGCACTATCCTTTGGCTTATTTGTATTTTTATGCTTTGCCATTGCACCAACCTTCGTCTTATTGGAGCTAAAACTATTTAATGATTCGTGGCTTTTTATAGTTTACTCCACCACCATAATGGAGACAACTGCGTTTAATCGTCGATTTGTAAAAAAGGATATAAGTTGGAGATCTAAGTATTCGGACAGGGAGCGTCCGGATATCACCCAGAAATTCGAGGCTTATATTTTGATTGATGTTACTGTGCAACAGCCTTGAGGATTTGCTTTGAACCTGATGGTCGGGGCGGGCAGATTCGAACTGCCGACCTTCTGAATCCCATGTAGCCCATATGAAAAGCGGAGGTCGCTTGCCTCTAATTCGCCAGGAATTTTAATTACAATATTAAGATAGGATTACCTGCAGGAGCCTAGCTCCGGTAGACAACCTTTCCGCCTACAATGGTCATTTCGACCTTAATGTCCCCTATTCTTTCTTTCGGTACCCGATAGGGATCATCAGAAAGCACGACAAAATCCGCCATTTTCCCAGGTTCGATACTGCCCTTAATATTTTCTTCAAAACCTATTTTAGCTCCATTTATCGTGAATATCTCGATAGCCTCATAGACATCGATGCGCTGCTCTTTAAGCGGGTGATTAACCAAGGCATGAATCCCGCCTACAGGGTTCATCTTAGTAACCGGAGAATCCGAACCGCCGGAAACCAGAATTTCCTCGTTCATAATCCAGCGATATGTGTGAGCCCTTTTTACTCTCTCATCGCCCAGCAACGAGCGGTAATAATCCAGGTTAGGGCCTTCGCATACGGTGATGAACATAGGCTGCATGGCCAGGGCAACACCCAACCTCGCGACACGTTTAATCTGCTTAGGAGTCACAACCTCAAAATGCTCGATGCGGTGGCGGTGGTCTTTGCGCGGATATTTCTCCAGCACTTTTTCATATGCCCAGAGGACTTGGTCAATGGCGCGCTCCGATTCAGCATGGATAGAAATCTGGAAACCGGCTTTGTGTGCTTTCTCGATTAAGGCGTAAAGTTTTTCGTCGGAGTAAATCAACACGCCTAGCGTCGTGGGGTCATCGGCATAGGGTTCATACAATGCGGCAGTGCGTGCTTCAATTGAGCCATCGGTTAAAGTGGCTACGCAGATATGGTCATACGGAGGTGTAGTACTGATTATCTTGTCCAAATCGGTTCTACACAGCAACATGGGGTGGATACGCACGGGTATTTTTTTTAAATTTTTCATGATGAATTCAGCATTTTCCAAACCTTCTTTGGCAAAAAGGGTGGTGATACCAACCGATACTGCCTCCTTGGCTACAAGCGTCAACGCTGCCATAGCCTCGGATTTGTCTATAAAATTGTCTCCAGAGCTTAAGGGGCGGGCGGAGGCCGGGTCCTGTATCAGTCCGGTAAGCTCTCCTTTGGAATCAACTCTAATTCCCTCCATGCCTGCTGTTAAGTGAAGCAGACTAATCGCCATGCTGTTAAGTTGTGAAAAATGTCCATCGTAGTGCTGTATCCAGATAGGATGTTTGGTGGAAATACTATCCAGCTCTTTTTTAGAAGGATATCTTTTTTCAGCGACGCTCTGGCGGTTATAATCCGGGCAAAAAATAAGGTTCCCTGGGGGTGTTTTCTTCACCCTTTGCCGTATCTTGTCTAAAGCTTCACTTACCGTTTTAACCAAAGACAAATTGACGCCGAGCCGGTTTTTCCCCGTACCCATCGGGTGAGCGTGGCTATCAATGAAGCCGGGCAGGACAGCTTTACCTTTTAAATCAAGCACCCTGGTGGTTTTTCCTGCATCCGCCTCGACCTCTTTCACTGTTCCCACTGAAACGATTTTATCGCCCTTAATACCGATAGCTTCCGCTCTGGGTTTCTGATTAACTACAGTGATGATATTGCCTTTGATAATTAAGTCAAGATTTTTCGCCATTTTAGCCTCCGCTAATTATGAATTACGCGATAATATCAACCGCCTTTTTAAAATGGTTTGGCTTCACGCTGTATTTCCTGGATACATCAGCTAAGACTTTGTTCAGCACTTCTAATACCATGTCAAGTTCGGCTTTGGTGATTACCAATGGTGGTTCAATCCGTATAGTTTTGGCGTTTATCAGCGTACCCGCTACTAGAACACCATTTTCAAATAGGCCTTTAGCTACATCGTAGCCGGCTTCATTGGAAGTGAACTCCATGCCAATCATCAATCCGCGCCCGCGCCCCTCTTTACAAATATTATCATACTTGCTCATCAGGTCTAGCAGCTTCGGGATAAAATAGTTGCCTTTTTCAGCGGCCTGTTCGGGTAATTTCTCTTCAAGCGTTACGTTGATTGAAGCAATAGCTGCAGCGCAGGCGAGCGGGTTGCCCCCGAATGTTGTCGTATGTAAGAATGGGTTAGGTATCATCTCCTGCCAGATTTCCTTTGTAGAGATAAAAGCGCCGATGGGCATTACCCCACCGCCGAGCGGCTTGGCAAGGCACATAATATCCGGCTTTACCCCATAGTGCTCAATACCGAACAACTTGCCTGTGCGGCCTAAACCAGTCTGTACCTCATCAACGATAAGGAGAACGCCATAGCGGTCGCAGATCTCCCTGACTTGCGGGAAATAATCATCAGGGGGAATGATTACCCCGCCTTCTCCCTGGATCGGTTCCAGAATTACTGCAGCAACATCCTCGCCGGTGAATTTGGCAGAAGCTATTTCTACTTCCAGAACTTTAGCATCACCATAAGGAACATGCCGGAAACCAGGCACGAGAGGCAGGAAAGGTTTCCGGAAAACCGATTTGGATGTGGCACTCAAGGAACCCATAGACTTACCATGGAATGCGCCGATGGTTGAAATGATCCCAATATGTTTCGTATGAAGGCGCGCCAGCTTCAATGCTCCTTCCACCGCCTCCGTACCGCTATTGGTGAAAAAGCAATACTGCAAATTCCCTGGAGTTATCGAGGCTAATAACATAGCCAGCATCGCCCGTAGCGGGTCTAAAAGCTCCTGGCTATGCAGCGCTTGCCGTTTTAACTGACTTAAAACCGCTTCTATAACCTTGGGATGCCGGTGACCGACGTTAAAGACACCATAGCCACCCAGACAGTCGATAAAGACTTTCCCGTAAACATCGGTGAAAGTGGCCCCTGAATCCATCCATTCTACTGCCATATAGTTGGTGGAAACCGACTTCCTGTATTTCAGAAAACCGGGATTAACGTTTTCCATGAATCCTTTAACCGATTCACTGACCACCCAATCCTTTTCTTTATCGGTAAGCTCGCTTTTGGCGATAAATTCAAGATATTTCCTTGACTTTTCAATTGCTGAGCTGTAAACACTGTGCTTGTTCGTGATAAGTACCTCCTCCAACATCAAGATTACACGAGTTAACCTACTATAAAATTTAAGTGCTAGTCACTAAAGAAATCAATAGTTGAATTGGATGATTAACGTAATAAAGTTATGAAAAAAAAGTGAGTGATCAAACCATGCCAAGCTTTGATTAGAGAGGGCAATTAATTGCCGGCAAAACAGTAAATTACAGAATTAGTAAACTGTTGAGAGTATAATTTTATACGAATTGACCAGGCGAAATTAGCGAAAAATGTTTACGTTTTAGAAGAGAAATCACCTGGATAAAAGTGGGTGTAAGGAGCTATTTCACTAGGTTGGCGAGTTGCGAACGCCTTTTAATACCCGTTTTTTCAAAGATATTACGGAGATGGCTTTGAACTGTGAATGGGCTGATACCAAGCTTTTTGCCAATCTCTTTATTTGTCAACCCTAATCCTATATATTGGGCAATTTTTTCTTCCCGTTCACTCAAATCGTAATCCTTCAACAAAGTCATTCCCGTTTCATATTCGCTTTTAGACAGCTCATTAAGGTTAATAATGAAATAAGGCAGGATAATATCTTTGCATGGTTGATTGATTAACGTGTATTTGACGTAGTACCTATCGCCAGTTTTTGTATTAACAATCCGATTATGAGAAATGCAAGAGCTATTATCATGTTTATTAAATAAATTTTTACAATCTTCAAGTATCGGCTTTGGCAGAGTGATATCTTCATTCTGCAATTTGGGCAATAATTCTGGCTTTAAACCAGATAATGGGTGACATAATTGCTTGGCTTTGTTATTGAAAAATATGGGACGTAATTTGGCGTCTAAAAGAATAACCCCTTCCGGCCTGGTTTCCAGCCATTGTTCAAACGCCTTGCGCTCTCCGTTGATTTTGGAGAAAAACATAGCGGCTTCAAAGGTATTAATCAGGTAAGGCAGCAGGAACTCGGCTTTCTGGACATCGTTGCCATCAAAGTGAGGTTGTTTTGGTGAACGGGAGATAGACATCGTTCCCCAGAACCCATCATTAGTGCAGAAGCGAATAACCAACTCGCCAAACCAGTTAATATGCTGTAGATATTCCCGGTAATAATCTAGCTTTTTAAGTTGTGAATAGGAGATAATATCGTCAGTCTTGAAGACCCGATTACCAGGTTTAGGGCTAAATTGAGCTTCATAAAGAGGATCATAGCGCCAGTAATGATCGATATATTTTACCTGGTCCGCTCTGCCTTCTTTGATGCTGAAAGAGTTAGATAAATCCACACCGTTTAAACCATTGTTAGACGGGAAATATTCAGCATCATATGAATGGAAAACTTTTAACATTTCTATTAATAGGTCTTTTGGGTCTACATTACCCGATTTAATATGGGTCATGCAGAAATTAACTAATTTTAATATTTCTTCCAGTTCACTTCTATTTAAGTTGTACATAATACACCATCTCCGATACTACACCTGATATATTATTACATTTTTACAATTGTTTTAATACTCCATTTCAACTATTGATTTGTCTAATTGTGAATCTATATTATATTGATGTATTACTATATCTCAAAAAATGTTAGGAGAAACACAATGAACAATAATAATTTTCCATCTGAACCGGAAATGGTCCAACCATCCCTCAACGGCGGTTGTACGCAAGCTTTTACGACTGGCTTAACATCACTTTTAGGCAATATGAACGGGCAGTGCGTTGATAGCCCTATCACCTATTGGCCGGGATATCTTAAGTTGGTTATCCCCGAAACAGGAAACCGGTATTTGATGGTGGGTGACGGCCTCGTCTTTACCCTAATGAATGAAAAGGGAATTGTCTTATCTGGGGGAGCACGGCACATTCGTAGTCAATTCGCACCGTATCCTGGTACTCCGAAATACCGCTCAAAAGGTGAATTGTTAAGGATAAACAACAGCGCAGCAGAATTCGTAAAAATGTGGTCGGAAGACTTCACAAAATATGGCAGTCAAACCGGTGTTAGTTGCGCTCTTGTCGTGGACACGAAAGAAGGCTACTGTTTGGAAGGAGCTAATTTTATATACGGAGACCCTTCGAATCATGCCATTCACGGCCCTATGACCGATCAGGTTTTTGTATCCGCCAACTTCTTTATCTCTAAAAGGCTTAAAGAAATGGCGGAGGGAGGTATCGGAGCAGGCTACACGCGGGCCAAGAGGATGTGGCAACTATTAATCGACAGGCAGTATGATAGCATCACCATGCAACCAGTTCGACAGACGCAAACTGGCGACAAGATGCCGCCTTTTGTACGCGGCGGCGGTATCACACCGGCATATTTCATGAAATGTCTCAGAGATCACGGAAACATAAATCCCCGAGATGGGAGTCTCAGTTGTTACGTACCAGAAGAAAGAGGTCAGGGAGCCCTTTGTATACATGGGTTATGGGAATACACAACCAATGCCTATTTTGGTGTGGCCAGGACAGAATATACAGATTTATTCACCTGCGAATGGATAACGCCGAACCAACCCTGTATTTCCCCGTTCCTGCCTGTATATATCGGCATTAATGAACTCCCGAAAGCCTTGGGGACTACCGAAGCCTATGAACTTTTTGAAAAGCTGCGGGCACTAATGGATTACCATCCGGAATACAGGGATGATATTACGCAACATTGGACAGGTTTTGAAATCCGGACTTTCGAGGAAAGTACTCTGGCGGAGGCTAAAGCTGCCAAGATGGTTGATGGAGGAGATAAAAATGAGGCCAGAAGTATTCTGACTGAATTTGTGGCCCGAAAGTGTAATGAAGCAATGGCGACCTGCCAGAAAATGCTCGACTTTCTCAATGATCTACCGATTCTCGAAAAAAAATTACCGAAGGAAAGTTAACAACAACAAATCCCACGAGGAGTGCACAAAATGCAGGAAATACTTGCGCAATGGTGCTCAGGAGCAGGCATAGAATTCAAAAATACGAATGCCGAAATTACCTATAAGGAGAAAACAAAACTCTGCAAAAAGGTTCTGAAGGCTTCATGTCCATCAAGCAATATAAGACCTTCTACTGGCCGACATTGAGAAACGTAATGATGCGATTGATTGAAGAAGGTCTCATACCTGTATTATTATTTCAGGGCGAAAACACATCACGTTTAGAGGGTATCAAGGATATACCAAAAGGTAAGGCTATTTATTATTTTGATAAAGTAGATATCCACAAAGCGAAGGAAATCCTGGGTAATACCGTATGCTTTAAAGGCAATGTACCAATTTCTCTATTAATTACAGGCACATCTGACGATGTCAAAGAAACGCAGACAATCCTCGGGAAATTGTTTAGCATGAGGGCCACCTATCACGGTAAGTGTTTTCTCCCGGCGATACAGTATTGCCAGAGCGTATGCCAGTGCACTCGCTTGAGTATAAGTTGAGATGAACACAATATCGAGATCGTTTGGTAGCAGCTGCTTGGGATCCTTATTGCCAAAATAGGTGGCATAAAAAACTTCGTGTCCTAGACTACGGCACCAGACGCTTATAGCCTGAGGCATGATACTGGCATATTGCCTGGTAATCAGATATTTATATGCTAGATGATCCCATCTTCTGGAGGGTTCGACACTCAATAGCTCAAGGATTCCTATTCTCATTTTCTAATTCTCATGTATTTATTTTACCCAAATTAAAGGTAAGTTCACAGGTTCTAGTTCCGTCTATTATACAGTACCTACCCACTATGTCACAAAATGAGTAATTGTGACCTGAATACGTATTGCATCAGAAAGCGATATTCAAAGCTCCTTGCTTTACCGATTTTCAAAGGATCGAGTGGGCTTTTTCGAAATCGATGAATCCTTTGTCCACATCGGTGTGGATGAGCTTTACTTTTAGCCGGTTGCCCACATCGACGCCTTCGTAGCCGTGGAGCAAGCGTCCTTCAATGGGCGGATGAAAGATGCGCACCCAGGTTCCTTTGTCGGCGGCGCCAGTACATATGGCGTCAAACTGGTCTCCAATCCTGGAAGAGAGCAGCATGGCCGCCGCCGATTTGGAAACGAGCCGCTCCACCTTGTTGGCATCATCTTCTTTCTCGGTGCAGTGCTTGGCCAGTTCCACCAGTTCAGCCTGGCTGTAAGGCATCGCAGATCCGCTCAGAGTTGCCTTCAGAATGCGCTGTGTGATTAGGTCCGGGAACCGGCGGTTGGGAGCCGTTGAGTGGGTATAGTCTTTAACGGCTAGACCGAAATGGCCGGGAGCTGTCTCATTGGGCAGTTCGACCACATATTCACCGGAACCGAGCAGTTTGATGATTACCAGAGATAGATCGGGAAAACGGAACGGATCGGCGGCTTTCTGCGCGGTTAGAAAATGTGCAAGGGCTACCGAATCAGGCTGCGCGGGAAGCTGAAAACTGTGCTGGGCCGCGACCTCGACGATCCTGTCCCAGCGTTTGGGTACTCGTACCACTCGTCTCAGGGAGGCTACTTGTTTCCCCTGTAGAAAAAGCGCTGTCACGTCGTTGGCGGCGATCATAAAGTCCTCTATGATCTCCTTGGCCCGGTTCGTTTCCTCCGCCTGCAGGTCCTGTATCTCGTCTCCGGCAAAAACCGGACGGGCTTCCAGCGTTTGCAACTCCAGGGCGCCACGCAAGTGCCGCTGGGACCTTAATTTCTGGGCCGCCTTATCCTGAATCCGCAGATTCTCTTGCAGGGGAGGGTCAACCACCAAGGCCTTGTCCGGCGCAGCCGCTTTACCGTCCAGCCAGGCCGCTACGCTGTTGTAGGCCAACTTAGCATGGTTGCGAACCTCCGCAGGATAAATATCAGAGCTCAGTATTCCCCCCATTTCGCTGATAATCATCTCGATGATAATGGCCGGGCGATCTTCTTGATAATTAAGAGAGGTGAGGTCGGTGGAGAGTCTTTCCGGAAGCATGGGAAAGGTCTTTCCGGCAGTGTATATTGAAGTCGTATTCTGATGGGCATGCTCGTCAATCGCTGAGTTCTTTTTTACCAGGGCATCTACGTCCGCAACGGCCACCAGAATCTTGACCTTATTATCCGGCAGCGCCTCCGCCACTGTTAGCTGGTCCAGGTCCCGGGAATCATCGTTATCGATCGATGCCCAGAGCAATTGACGTAAGTCCTTCTTGGTAGCTGCGGCCGCCCAAGCGACCTTGTGCATATTTTTTAGCTCATTCATGGCAGCCTGGGAAAAGTCGGTCTGAAAGCCGGAGTCCTGCATAGCCCTGCGGGCGATTCGCTCCAAGGTGCTTTTTCCACTTTCATTGGGTATAGTTGACATGGGTTAATTATCCTCCCGGCTTTTCAATTTTCAATCACCAATCTAAGACCTTTATTTAGGGTTGCCGTATCAGGCGGTAAAACACCTTCTTAGTAATTTCTGCTGCGAGGATATAGACTATTACAATTACAATAATTACTAATATGAAGGAGATTGGTAGCTGGCTAAACCCCAATACTTTATCTAATGGTGTGTAGGGTAAAATAAGCGTTACTACAACAACCAACAAGGTAGCCATAAGCAAATACTTACCTGGCCGACTTTTCAGTAAAGGCCTCCGGCTACGAATAACCAGCACGATCAAGGAGGCTGATATGACCGATTCCATGAACCACCCGGTCCGAAATTGGGTGTCAGAGGCATGTAAAAAGATTAGGAGAGCGCCAAAAGTAAGGTAATCAAAAAAGGAGCTCAGTATACCGAAGGTTAGCATAAACTTCTGGATGAACCGGATATTCCACCGCCGTGGCTGCATCACCATCTCGGGATCGACATTATCAGATGCGATGTTCATTTCCGGGAAATCAGTCATCAAATTTGTAAGCAGAATCTGTTTTGGTAATAGCGGCAAGAATGACAGAAAGATAGATGCTCCCGCCATGCTAAACATGTTGCCGAAATTGGCACTGGTGGCCATGAAGACGTATTTGAGAGTATTGGCAAATGTCATTCTCCCTTCCCGGACACCACGCTCAAGCACTCCCAAATCTTTCTCCAGCAGTACAATATCCGCAGCTTCTTTGGCTACATCCGCGGCGCTGTCCACTGAAATACCCACATCAGCGGCATGAAGTGCCGGAGCATCATTGATTCCATCTCCAATATAACCAACAACATTAGCTGATTTCTTGAGCGCGATAATGATTCGCTGCTTCTGATTTGGCTCTATCTCGGCAAAAAGGCTTACTTCATTGGCTTGCCTGACTAAAGCTGCATCCGATATCCGGAGAAGGTCTGAGCCGGTTAATATCCGTACGGTCGATAATCCAACCTGTTCACCGATATGCGCCGTAACCAGACGATTATCGCCGGAAATGACTTTTAAGGAAATGCCCTGCTGTTTTAATTTTTTGATAGTGTCGGCGACTCCAGGTTTGACCGGATCATCAAGGACTATAAATCCCAGGAAAGTGAACCCTTTCTCATCTTCTTTAGTGATGGTGCTGCCGGTATTATAAGGCCGGTAGGCGATTCCCAGTACGCGAAATCCCTGGCGATTGAAGTCCTCAAATTGGGCCTGTACCTTTTCTTGAACGCCGGTCAGATTAACGATGCCGCCGGCTGTCTCGGCCTGAGAACAGATGGAAAACAGATTCGGCAAGGTGCCTTTACTGATTACCAGATTTCCATCTTTGGTTGAGACTAAAATGCTTAACCTCTTGCGAATGAAATCATAAGGTACCTCATCCAATTTATGATAGGCAGATATATCCAGAGAACTATGAGCGCGAATGGCTGTATCAATAGGATTATTGTATCCGGTTTCATAGGAGGAATTAAGATAAGCATACAATAATACTTTCTCATTTTCATGCCCATCTGCGCCTATGAAGGAATGCAAATGCATAATTCCTTCAGTCAGCGTGCCGGTCTTGTCAGAACAGAGTATATTCATACTGCCGAAGTTTTCAATGGAGGCCAGCCGTTTGATGATGACCTTTTGCTCTGCCATGCGTCTAGCCCCATGGGACAGGTTGATGCTGATGATAGCCGGCAATAACTGCGGGGTCAACCCAACAGCCAGAGCCAGAGAGAAAAGCACCGAGTCCAGCAGGGGCCGTTTAAAATAGACGTTGATGGCAAAGATAGCCATGACGAGGACCAACGTGACAATCATGAGAAAATAGCCAAAGTGCTTTATGCCGTGCTCGAATTCGGTCTCTGGGGGCCTGAACCTCAAATGCTCGGCAATCTTGCCAAATTCTGTACCGGGGCCGGTATTCATTACAACGGCCCTGGCGCTACCACTGATAACGTGGGTCCCCATAAAGAGCGAGTTCGTCCGGTGACTGATAGACGTTTCTACCGCAAGCAAACCTACCAATTTTTCGGCAGGGTAGGTCTCGCCGGTAAGGGTGGCCTCGTCAACAAAGAGGTCATTCGACTCCAGAATCAGGCAATCAGCAGGTACAACATCGCCGGCGGCAAGCAAGATAACATCTCCCGGCACAATTTCTTCAGCCGGGATATCATTGGGGTTACCTTCACGCACCACGGATACTTTTAGCTGAATGATAGCCATCAGTTTCTGGACAGCGAGGGTGGAGCCTCTCTCCTGCCAGAATCCCAATAAGCCACTGGCAACTACGATTATCAATATTATGCCGGCATTGACTGGCTCTCCCAGAAAAAAGGCTAAAATGGCGGCGATTATCAGAATGAGGACAAGCGGACTTCTGAACTGGTTTATCAAAAGAGTTAGTGTGTCAGTTTTCCTCTTGGGTTTCAGAAGATTGGCGCCAAAACGCAAGAGCCTTTTCTGAGCTTCGTCTCGGGTCAATCCGTTTCGGTTTGTACCGAGTTGATTTAAAGCGTCATCAGAAGAAAGCGTCCAAAAAGGTCTATCAGGTTTACCTTCTGAGGTCGTCATATCTTAGATTCCCTGTAGTTGTAGAAATCCCGGTCATTACCGAAAACAAAAATAGTTTCATCTAATCTCTTTATATTATACTAATTCTTAAAGAAATAGAAATAGTACTCGTTCTTATGATAGGGCTGATTTGATTTCATTAGCAGAATCAGGACTCTTACCTTAATGGGCATCTTGCAGGTTCCTTTCAATTTATCGGCGTGTTAAATGTCCCAGGTGTTCATTCCACACTTTTGTTTTCTGCCGTACCCAGACTCCATTTCCAATTGCGAATCTCAGGTAAGTCTTCGCCATGCGTGTAAATGTAATTCTTATGGTCGAGCAACTTGTCACGGATATACTGCTTTACGTACGCGGCCTGCGAGCCCAATTTCGGTACACGGTCAATCACGTCACCGACAAGGTGAAAACGGTCAAGCTCATTGAGTACAACCATGTCAAATGGAGTTGTTGTCGTCCCTTCTTCTTTATAACCGCGAACATGAAGGTTTTCATGGTTGGTTCGACGATATGTCAGTCGATGAATAAGCCATGGATAGCCGTGAAAGGCGAAGATTATAGGTTTATCTTTGGTGAAGAGGTCATCGAAGTCCTTATCGCTCAGACCATGGGGATGCTCACTTTGCGGTTGCAGCGTCATCAAGTCGACTATGTTAATGACGCGAACTTTCAGTTCGGGGAAATTCTGGCGGAGTATCTCGACCGCAGCCAGTGTTTCCAATGTGGGCACATCTCCTGCGCAAGCCATCACCACATCCGGGTCGCCACCTGCGTCGTTACTGGCCCATTCCCAAATGCCAAGCCCGGCAGTACAGTGTTTAATGGCAGAATCCATGTCCAGCCACTGCAATTCCGGCTGTTTTCCGGCAATGATGACATTGACATAATTCCGGCTTCTCAGGCAATGGTTGGCCACCGATAATAGAGTATTAGCGTCTGGCGGTAGATAGACGCGGATCACATCGGCCTTTTTATTCACAACATTGTCAATAAACCCTGGGTCCTGGTGGCTGAACCCGTTATGGTCCTGCCGCCATACATGCGAGGTTAGCAAATAATTCAAAGAAGCAATGGGCCGTCTCCATGGGATCTGATGGGAAACTTTAAGCCACTTGGCGTGCTGGTTGAACATAGAATCAACAATGTGAGCGAAGGCTTCGTAGCACGAGAACAAGCCGTGCCGGCCGGTGAGAAGGTAGCCTTCCAGCCAGCCCTNNACTCTATCTGTGATATCGAACAGATGCGTCAGGCGGTTAGAGGCCGTCTCGTCCGGACCAAAAACCCGAAAATTGCGATAGTCCCAGTTCAGCTTCATCGCGTCCCGCAAGAACGCTCCCATGACCATAGTAGCCTCTGCCACGACGTGACCCGGCTGAGGAACCGCGACAGCATATTCCCGAAAGTCAGGCATTTGCAAATCGCGCAGGAGAATGCCTCCGTTAGCATGTGGGTTGGCTCCCATCCGTCGTTCGCCATTCGGCGCCAATTCCGCTAGTTCCGAGATAAACTTGCCGCTCTCATCAAATAGTTCTTCCGGCTTATAGCTCTTCATCCATTGCTCCAGCATCTGAAGATGCTCAGGTTTAGTAGCCAATTCCGAAAGCGGTACTTGGTGTGAACGCCATGTACCTTCAACAGGCAAGCCATCTACTACTTTTGGCCCCGTCCATCCTTTTGGCGTGCGCAGAATAATCATGGGCCAGATTGGTCTCTTCTGGAATCCATTGCTGCGCGCCTCGGTTTGTATGTTTTTGATTTCGGCGATAACTCTATCAAGCGTGCTTGCCATGATCTGGTGGACTTCGTCGGGCTGGTCTCCTTCAACGAAATATGGGGCGTAACCATATCCGCGAAAAAGCTGCTCCAATTCCTCGNNGTGGCCAGCGGTCCGGTTTCCGCCTCACCGTCGCCTACCACGCAGGCGACCAGCAGGTCGGGGTTGTCAAATGCAGCGCCGTACGCGTGGGCCATAGAATAGCCTAGTTCACCGCCTTCATTTATAGAACCCGGAGTTTCCGGGGCTGTGTGGCTGGGGATGCCACCTGGGAAAGAGAACTGAGTGAACAAGCGTTTCATGCCTTGTTCATCTTGAGAGATGTTGGGGTATAGTTCGCTGTATGTTCCTTCCAGGTATGTGTTTGCTACCAGACCAGGTCCGCCGTGTCCAGGACCAGTAACAAAGATGACGTTCAGGTCATATTTTTTAATGATGCGGTTAAGATGAACATAGATGAAGTTCAATCCGGGAGTCGTACCCCAATGCCCCAGCAGCCTCGGCTTCACGTGCTCCAGTTTCAAAGGCTCTTTAAGCAGTGGATTGTCATACAGATATATTTGGCCGACTGATAAATAATTGGCAGCGCGCCAATAGGCATTCAACTTTCGCAGAAGGTCTGGGGATAGGGGATTAGATTTTCTCATTTGATGGCTCCTTCGCAAAGGTTTTTATAATTTCGTTTGATCTACATTACCCAGGATTCGAAATACAGCCTTGGCAATCATGAGCTCTTCATCAGTGTGAATCACCCGAACTGTGGTCTTACTTCCATCGATGGAAATCACCGGCCCATTCGCCGCGTTCCTGGCTTCGTCCAGTTCTAAACCAAGAAACTCCAAACCACTGCAAATGCGTGTGCGCACTTCCGGGGCATTCTCACCAATGCCACCTGCGAAAACGAGTGTATTTAGCCCTCCGAGAGCAGCAGAAAACGCTCCGATCCACTTCTTTACCTGGTAGCAGAAGAGATTTATGGCTTCTGCAGCCCGGATATCACCGGCCTCGCGTTGTAACAAATCTCGCATATCTGAACTGGTCTCCGAGATGCCAAGCAACCCAGACTGGTAGTTGACCATCTGGTGAAATTGCCTAGCCGTCATCTGCTCAGTTCGTGCCAGATACCACACCAGTCCGGGATCCAAATCACCGGAGCGCGTGCTCATAGGAAATCCTGCTGCTGGCGTGAAGCCCATGCTCGTGTCAATGCTTTTGCCGCCGCGCACTGCTACCAGACTGGCTCCATTGCCTAGGTGGGCCAGCACAACGCGGCCTTGTGCGGCCTCGGCACCAGCTTCGCGAGCCAGTTCTTCCATAAGAAACTCATAGGATAGTCCATGGAAACCGTAGCGCTGAATTCCCTTCGCGTCGAAGGACCGAGGAATTGGTAAGATCCGGGCAACGCGCGGCATGTCACGGTGGAAGGCGGTGTCGAAGCAAGCAACCTGAAGCAAGTCTTGGAAACGCTCGCTAAACAGTCCGACGACTTCAATCTCAGATGGCAAATGATCCGGATCATAAGGGCTAATGCGGCGCAGTTCATCAAGCAATTCCCTGGTGACTTGTTGCGGTTGGCTGTATTTCTGACCTCCGTTGACGATGCGGTGTCCTACTGCCATAACCGAAGCGAAATCAATCTGCTTTTCAAGCCAGTCGATCAGGAAATTCGCCGCCGCTTTGTGATCGGAAACTCCGATTTTGCTACTGATTATCCGATTCCGAGACGAGTCGTTGTAACTGAGATTTGTGCCGTCCAAGCCGATGCGATCAACCTTCCCAAAACATCCTCGCTTAGGCGGTTCGCCTATCTGATATAGCGCAAACTTAATACTCGACGAACCTCCGTTGATCGCTAGGACGCTTGCTTCTCTTAGCATAAGACTAATTCTCCATCATTCCTCAACACCTAATCCTATCAAGGTCAGTTTCCTGCACATAAATTTGCCATCAACAGTTGGAAAGGATAGTCCTCTGACCCTATAAGCTATATTGTCTCTGGCAAGGTATCTCATATTGTTAAGATTACCTAATTCATTTGGGGAACACAAGTAATTTTCATGTTAGTCTGGCCAAACTCGCTGTATCAAATTTAAAGTAAAGTGAATTCCAGAACAGGGTACAGCACAAGTTTGCGGCTAACAATTCATCGTGTATTAAGTTACTTGATAACTTACCAGAGTTTAGTGTCCATCTTTTAATCCCAAAAATCTAATATTCAACCATGTTAACTAAATTCTGTGCATTCCTGTGCCTTTTGTTTTTCTATTTCTATTTTACACCCCTCAGGGGATAGATAAACGAGCTAGTTCTTCTGAGGGCACAATGTGACTTTTTGTTGGGTGGAGCCGGTTGAACAAAACTGAGGATTGGTCATCCAAATAATATTGAACAATCGTCAGTTATGTGCAATCTTAGTCCAGGCATAGACAAATGTGCTACATTGTGTGGTCTGTGCCTTTCCAGCGATGAATGTCATTTTCACAGATCAACACGCCTTTATGTATACCACCGTATCGTATTATGTAGTATAATGCTGATAAATCGAAGCTAAAACGGTGGGAGTAAATTGTGAACCAAGCGAATTTTAAGCTATTGGCTCAATATGTACACACCATTGAAAAGGAACTGGTAGCTGGTAATGCTACTGAACATACCCACCGCCCGGCACTGAAAACCCTTATAGAAGGCTTGTCAGCGGGTATTATTGCCACCAACGAGCCGAAACATATCGAGTGCGGCGCTCCCGACTTCGTTGTCAGGAAAGGCGTAACCACCATCGGCTACATCGAAGCCAAGGATATCGGCAAGAGCCTGGATGAAGAGGAGAAGTCCGACCAGCTCAAGCGTTACAAAGAATCTCTCACAAATCTTATTTTTACCGATTATCTGGAGTTCCGCTGGTACGTAGATGGTGAGTGCCGTCTAAAAGCCCGCCTGGGAACGCCAACCAAAGAAGGCAAAATCAAGTGGGATAAGCCTGGAATAGAAGATACTGCTGAGATTATAACCGAGTTTCTGGCACATAAGGCCGAGGCCGTTGGTACGCCGAAAGACCTGGCTCTCCGCATGGCTCGCCTGGCGCATATGATTCGTAACTTGATTATAAACGCCTTCGCTAAAGAGCCGGAAAGCGGCAGTCTGCATAGCCAGTTGGTAGCTTTCCGTGATAATCTTATCCCTGATTTATCGGTTGAGCAGTTCGCTGATATGTATGCCCAGACCATCGCCTACGGGCTGTTTGCTGCCCGTTGCGCCGCCCCTGATAATAAGGAATTTACCCGATTCGACGCTGCTCAAAACTTGCCTAAAACCAATCCATTCCTCAGGAAGTTATTCCAGTATATCGCTGGTTATGAACTTGATGACCGCATCGCCTGGCTGGTGGATGATTTAGCACAGATTTTAGCGCAGGCGGATATGGAAGCAGTACTGAAGAACTTCGGCAAGCACAGCGGTAAAGCAGACCCGGTGGTGCACTTCTATGAGACCTTCCTGAAGGCCTACGACCCCAAAGTGCGGGAAATGCGGGGCGTTTACTACACGCCGGAGCCGGTAGTTAGCTATATCGTGCGGTCTATCGACCACCTGCTGAAAACCCGTTTTAACAAGCCGCAGGGACTGGCCGATGATAATACCCTAATCCTCGACCCGGCCACTGGCACGGCCACCTTTCTCTACATGGTCATCAATGAAATTCGCCAGTCCTTTGCCGGGCAGGAAGGGATGTGGAATGACTACGTAGCCGAAAAGCTGCTTAAGCGCATCTTCGGGTTTGAGTTGCTGATGGCTCCCTACGCCGTGGCCCACCTCAAGCTGGGGCTTTTATTGCAGGAGACAGGCTATAAGTTCCAGAGTGACGAACGGTTAGGCGTCTACCTGACCAATACGCTGGACGAGGCTATTAAACACTCGGAGACGCTCTTTGCAAAATGGATTAGCGAGGAAGCCAACGCCGCTGCCCGTGTAAAAAAAGATGAACCAATAATGGTTGTACTGGGCAATCCGCCGTACTCCGGGCATTCAGCTAATAAAGGTGAATGGGCAAAGCAACTGGTTGAAACATACAAAAAAGACTGCCCCGAACTTTACAAGCCAGCCCAGGCAAAATGGCTCCAAGATGACTATGTGAAGTTTCTTGCTTTCGGGCAGTGGCGAATAGAGCGAACTGGGCAAGGCATTCTGGGCTATATTACTAATCATGCATACCTGGACAATCCTACTTTTCGTGGCATGCGTCAGTCTCTCATGAGCAGTTTCACTGATATTTACATTCTTAACCTACATGGGAACTCCAAGAAGAAAGAAATTACTCCAGAAGGTAGTAAAGACGAAAATGTATTTGATATCCAGCAGGGGGTATCTATCTGTTTACTAGTTAAAGAACCGGGAAGTAAAAAGAAGGCCAAAGTACATTACGCTGACCTCTGGGGACTTAGAGTAGGGAAGTATCAAACTCTTTTCGAGACTAATGTTAATGATACAGTATGGGAAGAGCTTAAGCCTCACAGCCCATATTACCTATTCGTTAAGAGAGACGAAACCGATTTGGCTGAATACATGCAGGGTTGGAAGCTCCCCGATATTATGAATCAAAATGGCGATCCAGCCCCTGGTATCGTAACAACTCATGATGAATTTGCAATCTCTTGGAACGCCGATGAAGCTAAAAATAAAGTGAACCGTCTTATAGAGACTAATTCTGAAGATGAAGCACGAAATTTATTTCGCCTTTGTAGCCAAGCGCAATGGAACTATGAACGCGCCAAGCACGAGCTATCTGCGAGTGAATGGGCAAAAGAAATAAAGCCAATATTATACAGACCATTCGACATACGCTGGACAGTATATAATCCAAATGTTGCGGTACATCGCCGTGAGAGAGTCATGCGCCACATGCTTGCAGGAGATAATATTGCACTTATAACTTCTCGAATGACGAAAGGTGAAACCTATCAGCATACTCTTGTTTCTAAGACCATATCCGAAGTCATTTTACTATCACCAAATACATCAAACAACGCGTTTGTTTTTCCCCTCTATCTTTACCCCGCTGAAGGCGAGATGCAGTTGGATGGTGGGCATCGCCGCGCCAACCTGAACCCGGAGTTCATTAAAGAATTCTCTACCAAGCTGGGACTGACATTCATCGGAGACGGCAAGGGAGATCTGAAAAAGACCTACGGGCCGGAAGACATCTTCAATTACGCTTATGCCGTGTTCCATGCACCCACCTACCGCAGCCGGTATGCGGAGTTTCTAAAGATAGACTTCCCGCGCCTGCCGCTTACTTCGGATAAAGATCTTTTCAAGAATTTGGCGGAGAAAGGCACCGAGCTAGTAACGCTACACCTGATGGAGTCACCTTCTCTCAATAAGCTTATTACCAAATACCCCGTTACCGGCTCCAATGAGGTTGATAAAGTCGCCTACGACGAAAAAACCCAGCGAGTTTACATCAACAAGACACAGTATTTTGAGGGCGTGCCGCCGGAGGTCTGGAACTTCCACATCGGCGGCTACCAGGTGTGTCATAAATGGCTGAAGGACAGAAAAGGCCGGAAAATAGGTGTTGATGACTCAACCCACTACCAGAAGATAGTCGTAGCCCTGAAAGAGACCATCCGGCTCATGGCAGAGATTGACCAAGTCATTCCTCAATGGCCAATTATTTAATAAGCGACTTGTAAACGTAGCATAACAATCCTTCAACTTGTTACCTTTAAGGAGTAGGTCCTTAATAAGCATTTACCGTTGTTATTTGTGAATAAACTCGGTTACTATCAAAGGCACATCATCTTCGTCGCATTTAAAGGATAAATCTTAAGATTTGTCCCTATCCGGTTGTTTTTCGGGGGCTGCCGGACGAATGCGAGAAGGCAGGATAATCAGAGTCACCAGCGCGGCAACCGCGGTAATAATGGCGCCGATTACCAAGGCATCCTTCATGCCGGCGACGAAGGCGTTGTTGGTGACATTGATAATATTCGTGGCGAGGGCGGTATTGCCGAGGCGCTCGGCGACGATATGAGCCGCCTGGATGCCGCTGCGAATAGTATCCAGAGCTTGAGCCGGCAGGCCGGCCTGAGGATTACCCGCCAGAGCGGCGTTGACTTTAGCTACATAGGTATTATTCATTAATGTCCCCAGGACCGCCACACCCAGCGCGCCGCCGACCTGACGCAGGGTATTATTCATAGCCGAGCCGACACCGGCTTTATTAACCGGCACAGAACCCATAATGGAATTAGTCGCCGGGCTCATGGCCATAGCCATGCCTGATGAGAGAACGACCATAGCGATCAATAGCTCCCAGTAGGGAGTATCAACCTGGACTATTTGCGAAACATAATAGAGACCGCCGGCAGCGATCAGAATGCCGAGGCCGACGCACAACTTAATCCCGATGCTCTGCGCGATACGGGCTGAACTGACAGCGACAATCATAATTATGGGAGCCATCGGCAGAATGCGTAATCCGGCCTGAAGCGGACTGTAACCCTGCACCGATTGAAAATACTGGCCCATAAAAAATAACGAGCCGAACATAGCGAACATCACCAGAGCCAGGGCAATATTGGCTCCGGTAAAGGACATATTTTTGAACAGCCTCATTGGCATCATGGCCGTAGGTGAGCGTCTTTCCCACCAGACAAAAAGCCCCAGCACCACGACGGCAGTGCCCAACGACCATAACACATCCCCATCCGTCCAGCTTCCTCGACCGGCCTGGATAATGCCGTAAACCAGGGCGAACAAGCCGACAATGGACATCAGCAGTCCGGGGACATCCGTGCGCGGGGCGTTCTCATCACGAGACTCCTGGACAAAGAAATGCACCCCGACCAAGCCGATAGCGACAACCGGCAGGTTGATAAAAAAGACTGAACTCCAGGAAAAGTGCTCCAACAAGCCACCGGCAATAACCGGACCGACACCGGAACCCAGCCCGAAGATTCCAGCCCAAATGGCAATAGCTTGGGCCCGCTCTCTGGGGTCATGGAAAGTAGCGGTGATAATAGAAAGGGTGGACGGCATAATGATAGCGCCGCCGATGCCCAGGAAAGCCCGGAAGCCGATGAGCATGCCCTCCGAGGTGGATAAAGCACAGGCGAGCGACCCGATGCCGAAGATGATCTGCCCTACCTGAAGAGCTCGTTTGCGGCCGGTGCGGTCACCCACCGACCCGGCAGTAAGTAACATAGCAGCAAACACCAGGGTATAAGAATCGACAATCCACTGTAACCCGCTGGAGCTTGCACCTAGCTGATTGGCAATGGAGGGCAAGGCAACGTTGAGAACAGTGTTATCAATACTGATAATCAGTAACGCCACACCCAGGAAAACCAGCCCGATCCAGCGTTTGGAATACCCCTTAGTTATAGCAGTTTCCACAAAAACATTCTCCTTTATGACAACAATCAACCAAGGCTAAAAATAATAAAGAGAGGGAATTAGGACATCGAATGAGGCTAAGTTCTTTCAGAAAGGGTCTAATCAGAAAAGACACTGGTTAAAGTGACTCAGCTTTCGCACCATATCCATAACCTATTATTTTAATTATTGCCGGTCGGCTTATTTTTCAAACATTGTACACTTTGCTGCGCATACCGCGTCAGAATTTTATTTAAATCCACCATGGCTATCCCAAAGGTATCTAATTTAGTTTCGAACGACTCCCCGAAGTGCTGACGGACAGCTGCATAAATCTGAGTGTGGAATCCTTCATGGGCGTGAAAGCCCTTCCACCCGAGATCTGTCAGTTCCAGAGCGGACTCCCTGGCGTCAGTCGGCAAGTGGGTTTTCCGGATGAGTCCCTTTTTGAGCAATTTATTTTCCGTTTGAGAGACGGCACTCTTAGTCACTCCCATCCGCGCGGCTAAATCAGTGCTATTGATACCCGGGTTGTTTCCGATAAGCTGGATGGTGTGAATTTCGACTTTATAAAGAGGAAAACCGGTCTCATAATCCCGGGTGGGGGTATGGACCAACTCTAATTTAGCCTTCACTTGCTCAAAAAGGTCTAAAAGCTGATCGAATTTCTGCCTCTCTGTGGTCATAAATAATAGTTTAGCACCTTAACTAATGAATGTAAAGGGGAAGGGGATGGCGGTGTCCAATTCAGTCTCATAAGTCACCAGATCCGGCAGGGCTACCTCGAGGATTGCCGCATGGTGAGTTCGACATCATAAGGAACCCGGACAAAGTCTAACGAGAAGGGGAAACATTAGATCACAAAACATCTTATTGTTACCATAAGTGTTTGTGCTGCCGCTATGAAGACTAAACCGGAGGGGGATTCTATTTAACTGAGGAGCTAATGACCAATTCAAAGAAAGCTTCAATGTTTTGCTGTGGAAAAGTCCCCTTTGGTGGACCGAAGGGGACTCGAACCAGCCTCAAAATCTGAAGAGATATATCCATTGTCTACTCGCAGTATTGGGAATCCATAATGGGCGGACTTTCAACGGACCGCCTCATGGTATCTTACCCTAAGCATCAGCCCAAATTATTAAAATCAAGGATAGATTCACAATGTGGTCACATATCCCAATGCATGTCGGCAACTGTTATCTGCTCCCTCAATCTTCATCTTGTGATTAATGACCAAGAGCCCACCAGGTCAGCAGCATACACAGTCCATTCATTTATTCAATTCTACTAACTTGCGTATATGATCTAAAGATCTGGGTATTATTGCCATCTCCAGGATCGTTATTCTGATGTTCGCAGCCTCGGCAATCACATTAAGCTTAATCTCACATTGCTTTAAAAGGTCAAGCTCAAACCCCTTCCTGTCCCAGTAAACCCTCCAGAAAACACTATTACCTGCTTGAGGTTGCTGATTCAGGTCGTAATGCGAATCCGAAAGGCCGAATACATCCTTTAGAGAGGTCCTGCAGCGCTCGATCAGGTTAATTTCCGAAGTGTTGAAAACCAACCTGTAAACTACATCAAAGCCAAATTCCCAGCCGTCCGGAGTAGAGAAATGGTCAACCCGGTACGAGCAGTCCTTCCAGTAAGATAGGCCTGTCCAATCCCCTCTTGTACTTGTGATTTTCATGAATCCTATTCGCTCGATATGGAAGATTATTACCTATTATACAACAAAATATGCTGTAAGAGAATATTATCTATGAGCATATCTTTTATTATTTTCTTTGTGGAAAAGAAGAATATCGTCGGCGCACGCGTCCGCGAGGCTCGAAAAGCCGCAAAGCCGATAATCACTCAAAATGACCTGGTAGCGCGTTTACAGTTACAGAATATGAGCATAGACCAATCCGGTTTATCAAAACTGGAGAATGGGCAGCGCCCGATATCTGACATTGAAGTGCTTGCTCTTGCCCGAGCTTTAAAGGTGAGGCCAGAGTGGTTATTAGACGCAGAAACATCCCTTAAGTAAGACTAACTTACTCACAAAAACCATAGAACTATCAGACGTTACTTGAATTTGCATCATCTCTTTATCGTCCAGAGGCAGAAGCATGCTCATGAAAACAAAAGTCATCTCCTAGCCGTTACTATGCTGGGTACATAATTGGCTACTTGTGTCCTGATCGCATGTCTAACTCCATTAGGAACGGTATAATATGGGTCGGATTATCTGTTCCGCAAGCGTAAGGGAAGGGGTCGGGGGATGGGTTCCTTATATATCTGCGGACGGTAGGGAATAGGCATCTTTATCTACATCCATGCAGGGGAAGGTAGGGCATTTTATTTTATCGCTGATTTTCATTTGCCGCTCCATTTCCCGGCTTCCCTCATTTTCAGGGCCAGATTAGCCCCCGCTTCCTCCGGCGTTTCGCCCGTTACCAGCTCGCATTGCACCTTTCGTTCCGGTATGAAGAGCTTTAATGATTTCTGCCGATTTTTGGGTATCTCCGTAGCCAGGTCGCTGACTTTCCAGGCGGTGAACGGCTGTTTCTGTGCCGCCATAAGCCCTTTGACGCTGGCCGTACGCAGTTCTCCGATTTCACTACTGACCGTCACCAGGCAGGGAAAGGCAGTTTCTATTACCTCATAACCGTCATTAAGCACCTGCTCTACCTGCACGCTGCCGTCTCTAGCCTCTATTTTCCGCGCTACGGTAACGGCGGGGATGCCGAGGAGTCCGGCTAGCACCGTCCCGACCTGCCCGGCATTGGTATCTGAGGCCATCCGGCCGGTAAGGATGAGGTCGTATTCCCCGGCTTTCCTGATAGCGGCGGCCAGGACGCTGGCGGTAGTAAAACTGTCGATATCCTCCAGCGCCGTATCCTCGATGACGATAAGGTCATCAGCGCCCACGGCCAGAGCTTTTTTAATAATCGCCTTAGGTATATTTTTACCGGCGCTGATAATGGTTATTTTTGCCCCGCTCTGCTGCTTGATTTTCAGGGCTGCCTCGAGGGCGTTTTCATCATAAGGATTCAAGACCGGCGGGACTCCCTGGCCGGGGAGGACTTTATGCCCGGTAGGATCGATTTTAAAAGTCGATGCGGGAGCCTCAGGGTCGGTAACTACCTTGACACAAACGATGATTTTCAGCACGCTTAAATTCTTTGCCCCTTTTTCATTATTCAGGGAAGGTACTTTACCTTAAGCTTTCTTTTCGGGTGGAGAAGAGGGCATCTGCGGCGGTGGTGGCATCATCGTCTTGGTCTGGAGAGGTTTGCAGATAATTTCTGTGATGTGAAGCTCGGGGAGGCGCGTTGAGGAGGAAGCTATAGCCACTATAGCGGTATCGGCCCCGCGGCCTGTCCCCGCCACGACGACGACCTGCTCGCCGGGGGCCACATGGCCGCCGTCCACGGCCATTAAAGTGATTTCCACGCAGACCTTCATTCCCTGGCAGAACGTTCGCAGCAGATTGGCCAGTACCCGCGGAGTCTCCGAGCCGTAAAGGTGCTCGGTATGGAACAGCATTGTACCGAAATGAACCTTATGCCCCTTTTGATTGAGCTGAGTAACCAGCTCCGCGGGGAAGCGCTGGGTGCCGCTCATGAAACCGTACTGGTGGGGCACCACGACCATTTTTATACCCGTACCGGCCCATAGCTCGGCGGCCTGGCGCGCCGTATCACCGCGCGTTGAGGCGATAACGATTTTCTTGATGCCGCGGGCTTTAGCCCGTTCGCTGGCCAGACGCAGGGTGGTTTCCGTGTTATTAATCCCCGGTTCTTCAAAATAGACGATTTTCTCTTCCATGTTAAACCTCCTTGAGCCGTTTTTATATTAGAAAATGTTTGCCGGTTACTGGAATCTGGCTTTTATCCTACCATCTTTTACAGGTGGTTAACAATTGTTAATCGATAGCAGTAGTGTTGGGCGCCGTAATACTTGAGCATTTAAAGCATTTAATAGATAATGAAGATGTAATCAGGAAATAGCACACGATGATTTGGGGAGCCGTATTAACATGAAAGCCGAGATAATTACCAGCGGCACGGAACTGCTCCTGGGGGAAATAACCGATACCAATACCCCTTATATCGCCGGACAACTGGCGACGCTGGGCATAGACCTTTACTACACTTCTACAGTCGGTGATAATTTAAAGCGGTTTACCGGAGTCCTTAAGCAGGCCTGGGAACGGTCTGACATTATATTTATCACCGGCGGACTTGGTCCGACACAAGGAGATATCACTCGTATCGTTATCGCTGGCATGCTGGGAGAAAATCTGGCCGTTGACGAAGGTTTAAAGCAGGAAATAACGACCTATTTCGCCGGGCGAGGCGTAGAAATGCCGGAAAATAATTTACGGCAGGCCACGCTCATACCTTCGGCGACGCCCCTGCGTAACGCCTCCGGTACCGCGCCGGGCTGGTGGGTAGAGAAAGAAGGAAAAATCATTGTCACGATGCCCGGCCCCCCCGGTGAAATGCAGGAAATGTGGCAGCTGCAGGTGCTTCCCCGTTTGAAAACCAGCAGCGACGCCATTATTCTATCGAGGACATTAAAAGTCTGGGAGTTCGCGGAGGCTAAAGTAGATCAGCTCATGTCCCCTTATCTATCGGCGAGTAATCCCACACTGGCAATGTATGCCCGACAGGACGGCATCAACCTGCGAATCACTGCTAAAGCCACAACCGAAGCGGCAGCGCGGAAAATGCTGCTTGCCCGTGAAGCCGAAATCAGGCAAATCATAGGTAATAAAATCTGGGGCGTTGATTCCATGACCATGGAAGGGGAAATCAGCCGGCTGCTGGGTGCCAAAAAGATGACTTTAGCCGTCAGCGAATCGTTCACGGGCGGTATGCTGGCTTATTCTCTATCCGGAGACCCCGATAGCCCGAGCTTCTTTAAGGGAGGTATTATCCTCCCCGTTAGCCCCGGCGAAACCAGCGCCGCGATAGCCTCTGCCAGGGCCGATGCGGTGCGGACTCAATTTAAAGCGGACATCGGCATGGCAATAGAGGGATCTTATGTAACTAGGGGTAAGAGAGCAGGAGGCCGCGCTTTTGTCGCCGTACACATGGCGTCCGGCGCTCAGACCGTTACGGTGGATTACCCGGGGAAACCACCGCAGGTCGTCCGTAGAACCAGTAACCATGCGCTTGTTTACCTCATGAATTTACTTAAATAAAATCCGTTAAAGGTTCTCATCAGGTTTTGCATCATCCGTCTTATAATTATGAGCCCTGGCGCTTGCCGTTTTTAACACTTGTCATTAATGTTTATACACAGTTTAACTATTCCCGGCTAATATTTATTTTCTGTTTATGTTCTCAAGGTAATTTGTTTGTATTCTGTTTACCTCATAGTACTATAATAGTATTTGACACACTGGACGTTATCAGAAAAGCGTGAGCATTAAGTGATTGGATGGAGTCGCAAAACTAAAAAAAAGGCGAATGAAGCTGTTAAAGCCCGCAAAAACGCGATGGTTGCAGATGACATTGACTCGGAGGTCTGTGAGGGCGATGTTCAGTTGGAAATAACGCCGTTTGAGAGTTTCAGCCAAATCAACAAATTTACCAAATACCTGGCGACGATAAAGAACATCAGCGTAGTATCGGAAAGCTGGTCAGAGGACGAAGGCTTTAATATTGTCATCTCGGTGCGGGCTCCCCTGGCTTTAGGGCGTGTCCTCCAGGATATGCCCGAGGTGACACGGGTTCAACTTGATAGTAAAAAAACAAGCCGCAATGATCAAAAATATGCCTATAAAAAGATGGTCGTTGTCATGAAAACAGCCGAATCCCCCCCCGAACCGTTACCGGAGTAAAACTGCCTTTTCTCTGCTTTCATCTTTTCAGGTTTCCCGCTTAAATTACTCCCATAATCGCTGCGTTTTAAAAACGTGTTTCCCCCGGGTTTTTACATGACGGCAAACCATCCGATTTTCCTCCCGGTACTTTACTTGAGAGTAAAAAAGTGGTAGAATATATCACGTTATATCGGAATAAATTGGATTTAAGGCAGTTTCCGTGAAGACCATTTTCAGATTACTGAGTTATATCAAACAATACTGGTTCAAACTTCTTTTAGGCTTAATCTGTATCTTATTAAGCACCGGATTCGCTATTCTCATACCCCGTATGCTCGGTACCGGCATGGATACCGTAATCAGTAACGGGAGCCGCAGCTATGTGGTTGTCTTGGCGCTGGTGATCATTGCCGCCAGTGCCCTGCGGGGCCTCACCGGCTACGGACAGCGCTATTTTGCCGAAGTCGTCGCCCAGAAAGCCACCTATAATATCAGAAACGCCATCTACGAGCGTTTGCAGCGGTTGAGTTTTGGTTTCCATGATCGTAACCAGACGGGGCAGCTTATGTCCCGGGCTACGGTCGATGTCGAAGTCGTCCGCATGTTCTTTAGCCAGGGCTTTCTCGGTCTGGCCCAGATTGTGTTTATGGTCATCGGGGTGGGTTACATGCTGCTGACGATGAACTGGCAGCTGGGGTTAATGACCCTGGCCTTTGTCATTCCCGTAGCTACGCTGGCGGCCACCTTTGGGCGGCGCATGCGCCCCGTCTGGCTGAAGGTCCAGGCGGTGATGGGTTATATGGGAGAAACCCTGGAAGAGAGCCTGACCGGTATCAGCGTGGTCAAGGCGTTCTCTCACCAGGCTGAAGACAGCCGTAAGTTCGATGCCCAGGCTACCGAGCTTTATAACCAGCAGATGCGGGCCGCCCGTATGCTGTCCATCAATATGCCGACCATGGTGTTCCTGGTCGGTATACCAACTGTCGTTATCCTGTGGTATGGCGGGCATCAGGTGATCGCCGGGACAATGACCGTAGGCGAGATTACCCAGTTTATCCTCATGATGGGCTTGATGATGATGCCGATACGCCGGCTGGGCATGATGGTCAACCTCTTTTCACGGGCAGTGTCCGGCGGACAGCGTATCATGGAAATCCTGGATGCCGAATCGGATGTCAAAGAAAAGCCGAACGCCATCGAGCTGGGTAAGGTTAAGGGGCAGGTCTCTTTTCAAAACGTCAGCTTCAGCTATAATAATATGAGTCCGGCCCTAAAGAACGTCAGCTTCGAGGTACAGCCTGGACAGCTCGTAGCCTTACTGGGGCAGTCGGGCAGTGGTAAAAGTACCATCGCTAACCTCTTGTCCAGGTTCTATGATGTCAGCGGCGGTAAAATCCTCGTGGATGGTATCGATATACGCGATGTTACGCTGGCTTCCCTGCGTAAAAATGTCGTCACGGCGCAGCAGGATGTCTTCCTTTTTTCAGCTACTATCCGTGAAAATATCGCCTATGGAGCCGTGGGCGCCGGTATGGACAAAATAGTCGAGGTAGCCAAGGCGGCCTACCTGCATAACTTCATCCAGGCCCTCCCCGAGGGCTATGAGACCTGGGTAGGAGAACGCGGTGATACCCTTTCCGGCGGCGAGAAACAGCGTCTGTCTATCGCCCGCACCCTGCTGGTGAACCCCAGCATCCTTATACTGGATGACTCCACGGCCAGTGTCGACTCCGAGACTGAGAGACTGATCCGTCAGGCCCTGGACACGCTTATCAAGGGGAGAACGACGTTTATCATCACTCACCGCTTGCCCATCATCCAGAACGCCGATCTTATCCTGATGCTACAGGATGGCGAGGTAGTGGAGCAGGGTAAACATACGGAACTGATTGCCAGGAATGGTATTTATAAAGAAGTATACGAATCACAATTGTTATTACACCGGGACTCGGAAGAGAGCCCGGTAGATTGAAGGAGTAGCTATGTTTGGTGGAGGAGGTGGCGGCTTTGGCAGAGGTGGAGGAGGTGGCGGCGGTGGTGGAGGTATGCGCAGCCGCTTCGATTCAGATGAAGTCTTAGGGAAGGCTTATGACAGCCGGGTAATTGCACGGCTGCCTAAGTATATGTTACCTGTCAAGAAATGGATAAGCGTCGGGTTTATTGGGATGCTCGTCCGCACACTGGCTACCATGGCAACGCCTTATCTGGTGGGCGTCGGCACGAACTATATCCTCAAGAGCGACCTCCATGGGTTAGGTATTACGGTTATTATCATCTTCGCCATCGCGCTGGTAACATGGGTCGGGCAGTACTGGGAAAACCTGTACCTTTCCTATGGCGGCCAGAAAATAATTTACCGGATGCGCACGGAGATGTTCAGCCATCTTCACCAGTTGCCGCTAAGCTTCTTCGATAACCAGCAGGTCGGCAAGCTCATGTCTCGCATACAGAATGACGTGCAGCAGTTGCAGGAAATTATCACTCAGGGCATTCTGTCTCTTTTAGCCAGCTTAATAACCTTGATGGGCATAGCTGTTATCATGATTATTATGAACCCGCGACTGGCCTTATTCATATTGGCCATCGTCCCGGTAATGATTGTCCTGGTATGGATCTGGCAGACATATGCCCGGCGGGCCTTTATCCAGGTACGGCGCGCTATCGCCACCGTCAACTCTCAGCTTCAGGAAGATTTATCCGGCGTACGAGTCGTCCAGAGCCTCTCGCGCGAAGAAGAAAACATGGGGCAGTTTGACCAGGTCAATATGGCTCATTACGACGCTAATATCGTCGCTGTCAAGCGGGAAGCATTGATGATGCCTATGATTAATATTCTCACCGGCGTCTCCTATGCGATTGTTATCATCGTCGGCGGCTTCCAGGCGCTGGACAACCCAACTTTAATCCCGTTCCTGATCAGCTTCCTGCTTTACGTCCAGCGCTTTTTCGACCCCATTCTGGAGCTTTCCATGCAGTATACGGAGCTGCAGCGCGCTATGGCTTCCGGTTCGCGTATCTTTGAGCTGATGGATATCAAGCCTGATATTCTCGATACGCCGGACGCTATAGAGCTGCCTGTAGTAAAGGGTGAAGTAAACTTTCAGAATGTGTCCTTTGCCTATGAACCTGAGGAATACATCCTTAATGATATTAACCTGGCCATTAAACCCGGCGAGACGGTAGCCATCGTGGGGCAGACGGGGTCGGGCAAGAGCAGCCTGGTCAACCTCATCGCCCGCTTCTATGATGCTGAAAAGGGCGAAATAACGGTGGATGGCTATAACGTACGCTCCGTGACACAGCAATCGTTGCGGCGTCAAATAGGCATTGTGCCCCAGGACCCCATCCTCTTTTCCGGCACCATTGAAGATAATATCAAATACGGTAAGAAAGAAGCCACCCGCGATGAGGTTATCGAAGTAGCTAAAATGGTCGGCGCGAACGGATTCATCAGCCGGCTGGAAAAAGGCTACGATGCCGAGGTCGGGCAGCGGGGCGGTAACCTCAGCGCCGGCCAGCGTCAGCTTCTATGCCTGGCGCGGGCAATACTGACCAACCCGCGCATCCTGATACTCGATGAAGCTACCTCTAACGTGGATACGAATACGGAGCGTATCATGCAGCGGGCTTTACATAAACTGACCAAAGACCGCACCAGCATTACCATTGCCCACCGGCTTTCTACGATTACCCGGGCCGACCGCATTATCGTCCTCGCTAAAGGGAAAATCATCGAGCAAGGTTCTCACAAGGAACTGCTGGCGCAAAAGGGTGTCTACGCCAAGATGTACCAGACGCTGAGCTCGCCGGATCTGGCGGGGTAGTAAAATAAATTAAAAACCAAAACCATCCCGATGAAAATCGGGATCCAGGTAGATGGGATTAGCTGTTACGTAGCGTTTCATCCCACAGGTCTTGCCATAAGGGATTTACCTTTTCTATTAACTCAAGTTTCCAGCTTCTTTTCCATTCTTTAATTTGTTTTTCTCTTTGAAGTGCGGCGTCATAGTCGTCGCACTGTTCAAAATAAACCAATTTGTGAATGCCGTATTTTTTAGTAAATCCCTTAACAATATCGTTTTTATGCGCATAGACCCGGCTTAATAAATCGCTGGTAAATCCAGTATAAAGTGTACCATTGCGTTTATTAGACAAAATATATACAAAATAATCGCACTTCATATCCACCTGGATACCGGCTTTCGCCGGTATGGAGTATATTTAACTTTTCTTTCTCGCGGCCATGATGATATGGCTGCCGCTGTTCACCAGGCCGGGGTCGTGGTTGATTTTACGTTCCAATATACTTGGCGTCGTACATAATAGCGCATTATATCATTTACTCCCTGTCATTGCGAGCGTAGCATGGCAATCTCTATCATTGGTATTAGTTTAACTGGGGAATTACAGCGTTGTCCCGGCAAAAGCGGGCCTTTTTGTAACGATAATTCGTTAAGGATGATTGACTTTTATACTTGCATTTATCAGCTATTCCGTTAATAATATGCTACGAAGCTTCAAAAAAGGAGGCCATACATGGCTGTAGAAACAGTGGAAACCAGGCTTAAAGCCCTGGAATCACAGGTCAAGACCCTGGAAGGCCAGGTCAGGAATTTAAACGATATCGAAGCGATAAACCGGCTGCAAAGGGCCTATGGATATTACGTGGAACACATGATGGGGAAGGAAATCATTGAATGCTTTGCCAAAAGCGAGGATGTCTATTTAGAGTGGCTCGAGGGACGCTATAACGGGCAGGCAGGCCTCCATCGGTACTTTGATAAAATGAGGGACACTTTCTCTCATGAACTATTACACCAGGTCATACAGGTATCCGGCATTGTCACCGTCGACCCGGACGGGCTGACCGCCAAAGGCCGGTGGTACGCTTTCGGTGGGGTAGCGATTCCGATGGGCGATAAGGTCAGAGAAAACTGGGAGAACAGCATCTACGAAATGGACTATATTAAAGAAGACGGTGTCTGGAAAATGCTGGGCATCAAGTGGAACCTGACCTACTGGCTCCCGCATCTTATGGGACTGGTGCCTAAGGATAGATTACCGACCGAAGCTTCCAAGCCCGGCGCTGCGAAAATTACCCCGGACGTTTTTTATGATAACGATCCACGGTATCCCTCCGGCTACATCTTCCCCTTCCATTTCGTTCATCCTGTAACGGGTAAAGAAACATCCGAAGCCAAACGCAATGCGACTATCGATTGGATGAAGCATAAACTGGCCTGGAGAAAATAAAGGAGGATAATTATGGAAAAGCTAACCGCTAACGTCTATGCCGAGACAGGCGCCCGCGGCTGCAACACCAGTTTCGTGGTCACGAGCGAAGGTGTCGTGGCCATAGATACACCTATAACGCTGGCCATCGCCAGGAAATGGCTGGCGGAGATTGCCAAACATGGCGCCTTACGCTATGTAATCAACGGGGAAGCCCATCCCGACCATATCGCCGGTAATTGCTATATGGGCGGTATCCTGATAGCGCACGAGGGGTCACGCGAAGCTATTCTAAAAACAGACCTGAATGCCCTCAAACAGATGCAGCAGAGAATGGCCCCGGGCAGCCCTTCGCCGGATGATGATAGTTTAAAACTGCGCCCGCCCGATATTACGCTTTCCGAGCGGCTCACGTTATACCTCGGGAAGCATACTTTTAAGCTCATGGCCCTGCCGGGGCATAGCCCTTACCAGGTCAGTGTGTATGTTCCCGAAGAGAAGGTCATCTTTACCTCGGATAACGTCGTCACGCAGGGTACGCCGTTCTTTCACCAGGCGCTGCCGGACGAATGGATTAAGAGTCTGCAATACATCGATAAGCTGGACTTCGATAAAATAGTCCCCGGCCACGGCGAAGTGAAAGATAAAAGCTACATCCAGCAGATGATAAAAATTATCCATACCTGGACCGACCCCGTCATCGGAATGGTCAAAAAAGGCCTGACGCTGGAAGAAACCCAGAAGCAAATGACCGCAATCAAGGAGTTCGCGGATATAGCTAAGAACTCGTCCATAGCTGGAGTGGTGGCTATGAATGTAGCCGGGATTTACGCGTATTATAAAAATAAAAAATAGGTTGACAATCCTTACGTTACGTTGACCTGTGGGGGTATGGGTGGTAGAATTCCAGCAGATTCAATTAAATTGGTGGGAGCGGAATCGCTGGAGGAACGGGGCTGTGTTTAAGTGCGTGATAACTATGTACGGCCTGCCGTATGAAATCACCGCTTTGCGGGAGGTGGAGGTAGAGCTTAAAGACGGCGCCGGTATGGCCGGTGTCATCGCCGCGCTAAGGGAGAAAATCCCGGCGCTGGAAGGGCGGGTCTTCCGACCCGGTGAAGACCGCCTGCAGCAGCTCTACAAGTTTAATGTCAACGGGCAGCTTTACTTTGACGGCATGGACTTTAAGCTGCGCCGCGAAGACCGCATCGCCCTGCTGGTGCCTGTCACCGGCGGCTAGTAAATAAATACTTTAAACAAGGGAGGGCTCGCAATGCCGGAAAAAACAGGAAGCGCCTATGAAGTATTCAGCCCCTGGGCGGAAGCCGACCCGGTTCCCTGGCGGGGAATTAATCCGCGCCTGACCGACCTCGCGGGCAAGAAAATCGGCCTGCTGCGCAACAGCAAACGCGCTGCGGAACCCTCCCTGAAAATAGTCGCGGATAGACTTAAAAAGAGATACCCGACTATATCATTTAGCTGGTTTGCCAACATCAAGCCTAACGAGACGGTCATCGCGCAGGGTATGAAGGACGAGTTCGAAGCGTGGCTGAAGGGGGTAGACGCGGTCATCGCCTCCTATGGCGACTGAGGGTCCTGCACCAAGTACCTTGTGTACGATGCAGTATCAGTCGAAGAAAGAAATATACCCACGGTATCCCTGGTCAATACAGGCTTCGCTAATGACGCCGAATCGGCCGCGCGCGGTATGGCCATGCCGGGTTTACGGTATGTGCCCGCTAAAGTCCCCTGTGAAGCCAGTATCATGGAAGATATTGAAGCTGGTATCGATGGGGCGATGGACGCCATCATTGTGGCGCTTTTAAAACCGCTGACCGCCGAGGAAAAGTCCCCGAAAGCCAGAGAGCCGGAAAAACCGGCGCGAATTGTTTTCAAGGGCAGCCTGGAAGAGGTCAACCGCTTTTTCTACCAGCGGGGTTGGACGGACGGCCTCCCCGTTATTCCCCCCACCGAATCAGCCGTGGCCGATATGCTTACCGGCACCGACCTTGCCCCCGACCATCTGCTCGGCAAATTGCAGTCGCGTGGTGGTAAAGCAACTATTGAGAAAATCGCTATCAACGCCGTTATGGCCGGCTGCCTGCCGACCTATCTGCCGGTGCTGATTGCCGGTACGATTGACCTGCTGGAGTCTGAGCAAGGTTTTATGGGTTACACCACCTTTGGTTTCAGCACGGGCTCCTGGTCGCCTTTCTGGATTATCAACGGCCCGATACGCCATGAAATCAATGTCAATAGCGGCTCCGGCGCTTTCAGCCCGGGTAACATCGCTAACGCCTCCATCGGGCGCGCCATGGGGCTGATTATCAAGAACATCGGCGGCGTGCGTAAAGGCGTGGAAGACATGGGTGTTATGGGCAACCCGATGAAATACACTATGGTGGTTGCCGAGAATGAAGAGGAAAGCCCGTGGGAGCCGCTGCACGTGGAGTACGGCTATAAAAAAGAGGACAGCACGATAACCGTTTCTTTCCCGCAGTCCTATTTCCAGCACTGGCCTTACAGCGCCGATGCTGATGGCATCCTGCGCGCCGTAGTCGATAATATGCCGCGCGGCATGCGCTACACCTTGGTCTTTACCCCGCCCCACGCCGGAAACATGTTCCGCGAGGGCTACGATAAGGATAAGATTAAAAAATACATCGTGGAGCATAAGCTCGTCCCGGCGGCGCGGTTGAAAGCCGTGGCGAACACGGGAATGAACGTACGCACGAGGGAGTCCCTCAATAATCTGCCGGCAAATGATACCGAAATGGTGCCGCTGATTAAGGATTACCGGTTCATCCGGATTATCGTCGGCGGCGGGCCGGGCGCTTTCATCGCCCATATCAGCGGCGGCGGCGCTACCCCCGGCAAGAAGCAGACGCAGAAAATCGAGCTGCCGAAGAACTGGGCGAAGCTCGTAGCCAGGTATAAGAGTGTGGTGCCTACATACGCGAAATATTAATTGAATTGAATCCAAAAACAATTACCATCCCGACGGAAGTCGGGATCCAGAGGTGGGGAAAAGGTGGGGATATTAACCTCTCCCTTTGTTTAAGGGGGTAAAGTACTAAGGAGGGTAATTATTATGAGCTCAACCAAATCAGGCGCTTTCTACGAGGTGCTCAGTCCCTGGGCGGAGGCCGACCCTATCCCGTTGCACGGTCTTGCCCCGCGTTTAGACAAACTGGACGGCAAGAAAATCGGCCTCCTGCAAAATAGCAAAAGGGCCGCGCCGCGCCTTTTAGATGTCACCGAGCGGCTGCTTAAAGAAAAATTCCCTGGTATCCAGACGAGCCGGTTTCGCGGGAAGCTTTTTTCCGTATCTGCCGAGGAGCCGGAACGGATACAGGAATTTGAGGACTGGCTCAAGGGGGTGGATGCGGTCATCGCCGCGGTAGGGGACTGAGGGGCCTGCACTAAGTACCTTGTGTACGACGCCATTTATATCGAGAATTTCGGTAAACCCACCGCCACCTACGTGTTCGAGCATTTTGCTAACGATGCCGCATCAGCGGCTTCCGGTAAAGGCATGCCGGTTATCAGGACCGTGCCGGAAAAAATAGTCTCCGAATCGACGGTGATGGAGGACATTGAGCCCGCCATCAAAGCCGTGTTCAATAACGTAGTCGAAATGCTGACGAAACCGCTGACCGCCGAGGAAAAATCCCCGAAGCGCCGGGAACAGGAAAACCCGCCCCGACTGATTTTCAAGGGCAATTTGGCGGAAGTCAACGAATTTTTCTATCGTCGGGGCTGGACGGACGGTCTCCCCATCATCCCACCCACCGAAGAAGCTGTAGCTGAAATGCTGACCGGTACGGATTACCCGGCAGATTATCTCGTCGCGAAAATGGAACCGCGCCTGGGCAAGGCTACAGTGGAGCGCATTGCCATTAATGCTGTCATGGCCGGCTGTCTGCCTACCTATATGCCGCTGCTTATCGCCGGAGTGCAGGCGTTAGTGGATAACCTTGGCCCCGGCAAGATGGCTGCCAGCACCGGTTCCTGGTCGCCGTTCTACCTCGTTAACGGGCCGGTCAGAAATGATGTCGCTGTAAACTCCGGCTACGGTGCTTCCAGCCCGGGTAATATCGCTAATGCTGCCATCGGGCGCACGTTTGGATTGATTACCAAGAACATCCGGGGCATCCGTAAGCAGGTCGAAGACATGGGCGTGCTTGGCAACCCCGGGAAATATTCCTTTCTCGTAGCGGAGAATGAAGATAACAGCCCCTGGGAGCCCTTTCACGTCGAGTACGGTTTCAGGAAAGAGGAAAGCACCATTACGGTCTGTTTCCCGCAGTCTTACCAGCAGATGATGCCCTTCGGTACCGATGACAAGGGCATTATCGCTACCGTGGTCGGCAGCATTCCGCCGGCGCGTATGGGGTTGTTCGGTCTGATATTAACGCCGAACAACGCGCAGGCTTTAGCCAAGCGCGGATGGACTAAAAAAACGCTCAAGGAATACATCATCAAAAATACCATTATCCCGGATGACTACTATTCCCGGCTGGGTTTAAATTTGAGCGGCCCTACAGACCGTACCGCTTTCATGGGACCGGGCGACGACAAGCAGATTTTCCGTCCTACCGCAGAGCGCCCCGACCCTGTGCAGATATTCGTTTTCGGCGGTTTCGGTTCGTGGATGGGCTTTCTACAGGGCGGCCCGCCGCAGATTACTAAAAAAATAGAGCTCCCGAAGAACTGGGCGAAGCTGGTGAAAAAATACCAGAACGTCGTGCCCACGTACGTGAAATATTAGGATCGAATCAGGTATTTTAGAGAAGGGGGCTTAGCCCCCTTCTTTTTTATTCTTCTCTGACATTAAACTTACTTTCTAAAATATAGCGAGAGTTAAGCCCATCCCTCCGTTATAAGCTTGTCATGCAGTTCATCGGGATGGCGACGGCAGTGGTATTCCAGTCGGCTTGACTCGGCATGAGCTTTACTATAAGGCCAACCTTCAGCCATACGATTTCGTTCGTGAAGTTCGTGTAACAGGACATAGGCACGTTCCACCGCCATAATGGCATCATCTATCCAGACCTCGTTCTTAGGGACGAATTCGTAAACATAGTCGTGACCGCCTTCGGTAAAGTCGATATCGAATACGCTGCGCACCAGGCGCCCGTCGATAATCCATACGCTCAAACCGTTCTCCAGCTTCTTCCAGAGCCTTTCGTGGACGTCTTTTCCATCAGGCAATGTCAGCCCGTGCCGAGTCAGTTGCTTGATGTCTCCGGCCCGGCGGCGCTCCTTTCGCTCTTCCTGGTCGGCTTTAGGTAACGCCTTTTCATACGGCATGCCTTCCGCCATGAGCCGGTGTTCAACCAATAGGTGGTCGGTGAAAAATTGCCGCTCATCATGCTCGGCTTCCCGGTCAATCCAGAGCTCATTTACTGGAATATAGGAGTATCGATAGTGTTGGCCGAAGTTGGTGAATTCTTCATCAACATGACTTCGAATGTAAGGCCCATCCACTATCCAGACCTGAAGATTGCCACGCTCGTCAACTTTTTCAATGTAAGCCGGCTTTAACGGTGCGGTCATCGCTCATGCTCCAATTTAATTTATATTTCAACTTGTATTAAACAAGCCGTAGCTTTTGTTATGTCGTTGGTGGTGGCGGCGGTAACAGCGGCAGTCCCCCTGAGACCGGCAGCGCGACACCTGTTATATAGTCAGAAAGACCGGAAGCCAGGAATAGAGCGGCCCCGGCCATGTCCTCCGGCGTGCCCACTCTCCCCAGCGGCACTTTTTTACCCAGCCGCTTAAAAAAGGCGTCCTGCTCTTCTTCTGTCATGGCGCTGACCCTGGCGTCATAAAAGTTCGTGCGGATAGGCCCCGGCAGCATGCAGTTCACATTGATGTTAAAAGGCGCCAGCGCGTTAGCCAGGTCGGTCGTAAAGCCGATGACGCCCGCTTTAGCCGTATTGTAATGAATCTCGTGCGCGGGGGGCTGGATGGCGCCGATGGAAGATAGATTGATGATTTTACCGGATTTCTGTTTCTTCATATAAGGCACCACGAATTTGCAGAACAGGAAGTCGCTTTTAAGGTTTAAAGCCAGGACTTTGTCCCAGGCTTCTTCAGTTAAATCTTCTATGGGCGTGTGAGCAGCGATGGCACCGGCGTTATTCACTAGGATATCGATTTTGCCGAACTTTTTAATAACGGTATCTACTGTCTCGCCGACCTGCTTGATATTGGTAACATCGCATTTGATAGCCAGTCCCTTGCCGCCTTTCTTTTTAATTTCGGCGGCGGCTTCTTCCGCTTCTTTCATGGCGATATCGGCGATGGCTACGGCGCAGCCCTCAGCGGCGAACCTGACAGCCATGCCCCGCCCCATCCCTTTAGCGCCCCCGGTGATAATGGCGACTTTACCTTCCAGCAGCATATTTCTCCTCCATACCTGATTGCTATTGCGAGCCATCCCCCGTTATATAGTCCATCCTTATACCCCTCTCCCTTGATGGGAGAGGGACCAAGAGTGAGGGTGACACCGGGAGGCGTGGCAATCCCTATCCTGGTTTTAAGGCGCTGATAGAAATTGCTATGTCGTAGTCTTACGCTCGCTAATCATGGTCTTCATAATAATAACGGCTGCAGTCAATGATTTCAATAGGGCTATGTGGACATGTATCTGGATAAAAGGCTATAATCCAGACTATTAAGGACTAATCTATGAAAACACTGCTCCTCTTTGACATCGATGGCACGCTGCTCCAGGTAGATGATGCCACGCGGCAAGCCATGAATAAAGCGTTCAGTGAACTCTTCGGGCTTAAAAACCCGCAGCAAAATGTCCCCTTTGCCGGAAGGACTGACCTGGGAATATTTAAAGACGTCGCTCTAACACTGCTTGGAAGACCCTTAAGCGGCGAAGAGCTTAAGCAGGTGGCCGACCGGTACCTTGAGTTGCTTCCTGAGGAACTCGACCGGCGTGAATTCCGCTTGATGCCGGGTGTCACTCAGCTTCTGCCTGTACTTGCCGCCAGAAAAGAAATCATCTTGGGACTGGAAACAGGCAATCTGGAATCGGCGGCGTATATGAAGTTAAAACGCGGCGGCATGGACCGCTATTTCTCGCTCGGCGGCTTCGGCTCGGACAGCGAAGACAGGGCTGAGCTGGTGCGGAAGGGTGTCGAAAGAGCGCGTAATCTCAATCACGGCTCTATTTTGGATGATAATATCTTTCTCATCGGCGATTCCCCTTATGACATCATCGCCGGTAGGAAGGCCGGTATCAATACTATCGGCGTCTGTACCGGCCACGCCGATAGGAATATACTCTTGGCCGAGTCGCCTTCTTACGTGTTATCCGATTTAAGTGATATACTCGCATTCCTGCGATGTATCGGGTTTTAGTGAACTTCTGGCTGCTAGACGCCAACGAGTTTAAGCTGATAGAATGGTGTGATTAACGATGTTAAATCAAAAATCAAATCTCAAAAATCAAAACCACAACTCAAAGGTAAAAAATGAGTTCAGAGAACGATGTTACGATTATTCTATCTCGGTTATTAATTTGATAAAGAGCCTACCTGAAAAGAGAATATTTTGGGCTGTATCTGACCAACTCTTACGTTCCGCGACAAGTATTGGCGCAAATATAGTTGAAGCTAAATCCGCCAGTTCTAAAAAGGATTATATAAAGTATTACGAAATAGCTCTTAAGTCAGCCAATGAAACTAAATATTGGTTGGGACTATTAAGAGACGCCCTTGAGGCAGATAAAATTGAGGTAAACAAATTGTTAAAAGAAACAGGTGAAATCGCCAATATTTTAGCTGCCAGTTTACTTACTATGAAAGGTAAGAAACAGATTTGATTTTTAACCTGTGTTTTTGAGATTTGATTTTTGAATTTTGATATATTTATGGTTAGCATAGTTCATCTGGCTCGATAAATGAACAGGATTTAAAGAATCTAAATGAGGAGAACTTCGTGCGCCACTCCACAATGGAACCACTTTTTGAAAATCGTTATGACGCCGGGCACAAGCTGGCCGAAAAACTGTTATCGTACGCTGACAAATCGGTGATTGTGCTGGGCATACCCAACGGCGGCGCCGCTGTGGCGCTCAGCGTCGCCCTGGGGCTTAACGCTGAGCTCGACCTCATCATATCAAGGAAAATTCCCCTGCCCCTCAGCCCGGAAGGAGGCTTCGGCTCGGTGACTGATGACGGCACGATTATTCTCAACGAGGAAATCGTAAAAAATGCCGGCCTGACCCGGCAGCAAATAAACTACCAGGTGAGCCAGGTGAGATTGGATATTCGCCATCGCAGTCTTCTCTATCATGGTGACAGAAGACCTCTGGCTATCAGCGGCCGTACGGTCATTATTGTGGATGATGGCCTGGCCTCCGGCTATACCATGAGGGCGGCCATAGAGTCGCTGCGCCATCGCAAGGCAGAGAAGATAGTCGCCGCGGTGCCGGTAGGGCCGGAGAACATCATCACCGAAGTGCGTCAGATAGCCGACAGCGTTGTCACCTGCGCCGTCGGCAAAGAGAGGATTTTTTATCTCTCGGACTATTACCGTTCCTGGCATGATATTCCTGATGCGGAAGTGTTGCACTGCTTGAAAGAATGGCGGATGCGGCGCTACCGTCCTGAGATTGAGATACCGGAGAAAAAGCCGCGAAATATATAAAGGGGGTGAGGTAAACCAGAAACCCCCGAACTAATAAAGACTCCTCACTCTTAAAGTGCTTACCCCAGCGCCAACCCGCCGTCCACGCAAAGAACCTGCCCGGTGATATACTTTGCCTCTTCTGAAGCCAGGAATGCTACGGCTTCCGCTACGTCACGCGGAGTGCCGGAAACTCCCAGCGGGACACGCTCTAAAAAGGTCTGTCGCTGCTTATCACCAAGCTTCTCGGTCATTTTAGTTTCGATAAAGCCGGGCGCCACAGCGTTGGCGGTGATACCGCGTGAGCCTGCCTCTTTGGCCAGGGAGCGCGTAAAGGCAATGATGCCGGCCTTGGCCGCAGCATAGTTGGCCTGTCCGGCGTTGCCGGTAATGCCGACTATACTAGCGATGCTGACGATTCTGCCGCTGCGCTGCCGGAGCATGTGCCGCAGGACAGCCCGCGTGCAGAGAAATGCGCTTTTAAGGTCGATATTCAATACGGTATCCCACTCTTCATCGGTCATGCGCATTATAAGCTGGTCGCGGGTGACCCCTGCGTTATTGACCATGATATCGATATGTCCGAAGGTATTGGCGGCGGCATCCACCATACGGTTGACGTCGTCTTTTGAACTGACGTCGGCGGTAACCGCCAGGGCTTGCCGGTTCAGCGCCCTGATTTCATTAGCCACGCTTTCCAGGGAGTCAGAGGCGGCGGCGATATCGTTGACCACGATGTCAGCCCCTGCCTCGGCCAGTTTCAGAGCGATAGCCCGCCCGATGCCACGGGCGCTGCCGGTGACGATAGCGACTTTACCGGAAAGGTCCATATATTTGCCCCCTCGGAATATACTTCCAACATCCCTCTCCCTCGATGGGAGAGGGCAGGGTGAGGGTGAAGTATCAGGACGGAACGATGCCCCCTCACTCCATTCGCTTTGCTCAGGATAGGCTTAATCCTCTTCCGCGAAGGGAGAGAGTTAAATACTGTTACCCAGGCTCCTGATAGCTGCCAAATCCCCTATGTTTATCGTCCTGGCCTCTTTATTGATGCGCTTGATAAGGCCGGTAAGCACTTTACCCGGCCCTATCTCGATAAATGTTGAAACGCCTTTTTGGCTCATGTATTCGATGGTATGCTGCCATTGGACGGGGCTGGTAAGCTGGTTGCGGAGCTCTGTTTTTACCGCGTCGGCGGTGGACAGCGGTGTCGCGGTAGTATTGCAGATAACAGGAATGGACGGATTTTTAAACTTGATTGCGTCGAGGTATTTGATCATACCTTCGACAGCCGGCTGCATTAATGGAGAGTGAAAAGCGCCGCTTACCTGTAAAGGGAGAGCCCGGCTGGCGCCGGCGGCGGTAGCCATCGCCATCGCTTTAGTCACGTTATCGGCGGCGCCGCTGATGACAATCTGTCCCGGTGAGTTGATATTAGCCATGACGGTGTCCGACTGGCGGCAAATCTCAGCCAGTTTGGCTTCATCCAGGCCTAGAATAGCGGCCATGCTGCCTATGCGTTTCTGTCCGGCTTCGTGCATCAGGCGGCCTCTTTCGCGGGCCAGACGGACGCCTGTGGCGAAATCGAAAACCCCGGCTACCACCAGAGCGGTATACTCGCCCAGGCTATGCCCGGCCAGGAAGGCGGGCGCCGGCAGGTTTTTCCCGCTGAGTTCACGGGCAGCTTCCAGGCAGGCGTAAGCGGTGGTTACCAGGGCGGGCTGGGCATTGATCGTCTGGCGGAGTTCTTCCTCCGGGCCTTCGAAGCAGAGTTTGGATATGGAAATTCCGAGGGCTTTATCCGCCTGTTCAAAGACAGACTTGGCGGATTTAACGTTATCATAGAGGTCGCGTCCCATGCCGACCGACTGAGACCCCTGACCGGGGAATACCCACGCTGTATTTGTCATTTCGGTTGCTTTACCTCCTTGGTAATTTCATGAACATTAAAGACATCCCCTAATGCTCGCTCCTCAGAATGTGCCAGGCTTGGGGGAGTCTTTTATCTCATGTAGGGAGGATTAACCGGCTGCCTTTTTCTTTTCCTTTATCTTGATAACTTCCCGCCCGTTATAGCTCCCGCAGGTAGGGCAGGCGTGGTGGGGCATTTTGGGGCTATGGCACTGAGGGCACGACTCCAGTGCCGGCGGCTTCCGGGCAATGTGGGCTAGCCTGCTGCCCTGGCGTGCCTTGCTAAGTCTTCGCTTTGGTAAAGCTCCCATGATAATACTCCGTTCTTCGATTTATTTATTCTGCCGGGGTCTACAGCAGTTTGGTCAGCTCAGACCACCGGGGGTCTATTTCCTCGGTCGGGCAACCGCAATTCCCCAGGTTGAGATTTTTACCGCACTGAGGGCAGAGACCGGCGCAGTCCGTCTGGCAGAGCGGCTTCATCGGTATGGTCGTCAGCGCATACTGGCGGGCTGGCTCGACTAAATCCATGATGTTAAGTTCATCAATCGTAAAAGCGCCGGCGTCATCCGTCTGCGGCAGCGGCATCCCGCTCGTGACATCTACAGTCGGTAAAAACTCCTCTTCAAAGCTAATTTTTAAGGGGTAGCGGAATTGTCTTAAACAGCGCCCGCAGGTAAGCTCCATTTCAGAGTCCAGTAAGCATTTGACCAGTATGCCGCGCCCTGTACGCAGCAGCCTGCAATCCCCCTGCACCCTGTATGGGTTACCGTCCCCGATGATATCAGCCGCGTCATCGAATTTATACTCCCGCGTCGACCCGACCGGCTCCTGAAGCAGCGTAGATACATTCAATTCCATCCCGCCTCACCTCCGCTTCAGCCGAATGCAATACAACTTAATATTATATGCGAAATGGGGTAGTTATGGCAAGCTAAGAGAATTGATAAGGGTGGTTTTTTCGCTTTATTAGTATTTAATCAATGAAAAAATGGGAATATCTTTGATTTTTTCTTTACCGCCGAGCCCGGTCAACTCAATGAGGAAAGCCGCGCCGATAATATTTCCCTTCATTTCTTTGATAAGTTCGGCTACCGCCTCAATTGTGCCGCCGGTGGCAATTACATCATCCACGATCAAGGCGTTTTTCCCCGGCTCGATGGCGTCTTGATGAATCTCCAAAAGGTCTTCGCCGTATTCCAGGTTATACGCTTTACGGTAAACCTTCCAGGGCAGTTTGCCCTTCTTTCTCACCGGCACTAAACCGCACCCTAAACGGTAAGCCAGCGCCGCGCCGATGATGAAGCCCCTGGCTTCGATACTTACTACCGCATCAATTTTCTGCTTGCCATAGTGACTGGCCAATTCATCGATGGCGCTTTTAAAGACGGGCCCGTTCTTTAAAAGGCCGCAGATATCCCTGAACATCACGCCTTTTTTAGGAAAATCTGGAACATCTCTAATGTATTTTCTAAAATCTTCTGTGGATTTTGATACGCTCATGTTATTCGACTCCTGGATTTACTGTACCAAGATGAATAATACACTGAAAGCAGATAAACTTCAACGCCTTACCCCTTAATTTTCTTAATCATCAGCGGCACTACCTGGAAAAGGTCGCCGACGATGCCGTAATGGGCCACCTGGAAGATAGGGGCGTTGGGGTCGTCGTTAATGGCGACGATGACATCCGAGGTCTGCATACCGGCCAGGTGCTGTATAGCGCCGGAAATGCCGCAGGCGATGTAGAGCTTGGGGCAAACGGTCTTGCCGGTCTGTCCTACCTGGTGTGAATAGGGAATCCACCCCTCGTCCACCGCCGCCCGGGAAGCGCCTAAAGCCGCGCCCAGGGCTTCCGCCAGCTCGGCGAGCAGCTTGAAGTTCTCCGCTTTGCCCATCCCCCTCCCCCCCGCGACGATGACGTCGGCATCCTCCAGTTTTATCCTCTCTGTAACATCATCGATGAAGCTGAGTAGTCTGGTTTTGGCCGTGACGCTTTCACGCTTGAAATCTACCCTGATAATCTGCCCCTGGCGTTTCTCGTCCGGTGTGCCCTTTTTAAAGACGCGGGGACGCACCGTGGCCATCTGGGGACGTTTATTCGGGCAGATGATGGTCGCCATGATATTCCCGCCGAAGGTAGGCCGGGTCTGTAAAAGCAGTCTCTTCTCCGTATTGATGTCCAGTCCGGTGCAGTCGGCGGTGAGGCCGGTATTCAAAATGGCGGCGACGCGCGGTATAAAGGCGCGCCCCAGCGCAGTTGCCCCGGCGAGGACTATCTCCGGCTTGTGCTCTTTTATCAGCTCGACGAGTTTATAGGTTAAAAAGTCTTCCTGGTTGTCGGCCAGTTCGGGGCTATCGGCGAGGAATACTTTATCGGACCCATACGCAATGAGCCGGTTGACTTCGGCTATATTGTGGCCGAAGCAGACGGCGCTCAGGTCGGTTTTTAGCGTATCAGCCAGTATCCGGCCGCGCGCTAAAAGCTCGTAAGTGACATTTTTCAGACCGCCGCGCCATTGCTCGGCGAATACCCAGACGCCGCGGGAGGCATCATCAGCCGGGGCGGCTTTTTGCGGCGCTTCTATCGTTATCGCCATTAAATTGCAGGCGTCCCGGCAGGCGCCGCAGGAGGTACAGCCTTCCTTCTCCTGTATCTGGCCCTTAACTTCTGCCAGCAGGCCAAAGGGACAGGCCGCGATGCAGCTGCCGCAGATTACACATTTTTCGCGGTCGATATTAATGGGCACGCTTTTTCCCTGTTCTTTTTTTCATTATCGGGTCCCCAACTGTGATAGCCTTGAATGAGCAGATTTCCACGCAGTTGCCGCAGGATATGCAGCCTTCCTGTACCTGGCATTTTGTGTCTACCACGGACAAAACGCCGACGGGACAGAGATAAGTGCATGTCCCGCAGCCGGTGCATTTTAATAAATCAATCTTGATATCCATTGTTTATCCTTCGAACTTCTCTCCCCTTGTGGGAGAGATTGAGAGAGGGGGAATGCCAGGATTTCACCCCTGTCTTGGCCTTTCCTATCAAGGGAAAGCAGTTATTTACACTTTCACCATAAAGGGAAGTATCATCGGACGCCGCTTGGTGCGGTCATAAAAGAATTTTTCCATAGTGTCTTTAACTTTGGTATTGATGAAGCTCCACTCGGCAACCCGGTCGCCGCTGTGGTCGAGCGTCTTGGCCAGCACCTCGCGGCTTTCATCCATCAGTTCACTAAACTCATGCGTATCGATAAATCCTCTGGTCACGATATCCGGGCGTCCTACGAGTTTGCCGGTCTGCTGGTTGACGGCGATAATCACTACGACAATGCCGTCCCGTGATAGCATCTTCCGTGTGCGCAAAACCACCCCGCCGATATCACCCACGCTGAGGCCGTCAACATAGACGTGCCCGGAGGCTACCTTTCCGTTGATACGGGCTGCGGTTGAATTAAGTTCGAGGACTTCACCGTCTTCCATGACGAAGATATTTTCCTTCGGCATACCTACCGACTCTGCCAGGCTGGCGTGAAGGCTCAGGTGCCGGTACTCACCGTGGATGGGCACGAAGAACTTGGGTTTAACCAGACTGAGTATGAGTTTAAGCTCTTCCTGGCTGCCGTGGCCGTGGACGTGTACCTGGCCGAGTTTACTGTAAATTACATGGGCGCCCAGTTTAAAAAGGCTGTCTACCGTCCGGTTGACCAGTGACTCGTTACCGGGCACGGGTGTGGATGAAAGGACGATGGTATCGCTTTTCTGGATATGCACGTGCTTGTGGTCGCGGTTGGCCATCCGCACCAGTGCCGAAGTCGGCTCTCCCTGACTGCCGGTGGTAATGAGGACAATTTTGTTATTGGGCAGGCCTTTCATCTCCTCGATACGGCCGATAATATTGTCGGGCGCATTAAGATAGCCGAGCTCCAGGGCGATGTTCGTGGTATCGGTCATGCTGCGGCCGACGATGAAAACACGCCGGTGGTACTTGGCGGCCGCATCGATAACCTGCTGCACGCGCGATATCAGCGAAGAGAAGGTGGTGACAATCACCCTGCCTGTAGCATTAGCGATAACGTGCTCCAGTGATTCGCCGACGACTCGCTCGGAAGGCGTATAGCCGGGTAGCTCGGCATAGGTGGAATCGGCCAGCAGCAGCAGAACGCCCTGGGAACCCAGTTGGGCCAGGCGTGAAAGATCGGTGCCTTTACCGCTGACCGGGGTATAATCGATCTTGAAATCGCCGCTGTTGATGATAATCCCGTCAGGTGTGCGTATAATGACTCCGGCGGAATCGGGTATGCTGTGGCAAACCGGGAAAAGCTCGATTCTGAATTTTCCCAGGATGATTTCTTTGCCGGTCTCAAGGACTTTTAGATTTACGCCTTCACGCGTCCTGCGCTCTTTAAGCTTGATGCCGATAAGCCCGACAGTGAGCTTCGTCGCGTAGACAGGCACCTTATCGAGGAGGGGCAGCAGGTAGGGCAAAGCGCCGATGTGGTCTTCATGGCCGTGCGTGATGATAATGCCCTTTATTTGGTTCTTTCTTTCCGCGATATAGGTCATATCGGGAATAACCAGGTCGATACCGAGCATATCTTCTTCCGGGAACATCAGCCCGGCATCGATGATGATGATATCTTCATCATACTGTATCAGCATCATGTTTTTGCCGATTTCACCCAGTCCCCCCAGGGGAATAACTTTTAATCTGAATCTTGACATAATATTAAACCTCAAACATATTTAACTGCTGGGCGGGCGGGGTAGATGGCTTGGCCTCTTCTACCTTGACAGCTTCAGCCAGCAGTTTTGGAATCTTAAGCATATCCGCTTCGATATCTTTACGCAGACTCCCCTGGTGCAGGGCAGCCGCGGGATGGTACATGGCGAAGTAGATGATATTATTTTGCTTTAACGCGGTACCGTGAATCTTGCTGATAGTCTTACCGGGGAAGTACCTGGCCATCGAGTAGCGCCCCAGGGTGACAATCATTTTCGGTTTGATAAGCTCAACCTGACTGTCCAGCCAGGGACGGCAATTATGTATCTCGGTGGGCAGCGGGTCGCGGTTATCGGGCGGACGGCACTTGATGACATTAGCGATGAATACCTGCTCGCGCTTTAAGTTGATTGAAGCAAGCAATCTTTCCAGGAACTGACCTGCCTGGCCGACGAATGGGCGTCCCTGCTGGTCTTCATTAAAGCCGGGAGCCTCGCCTATAAACATGATATCCGCACTCTCCGCCCCCTCGCCGGGTACGACTTTGGTGCGGAGTTTGGCGATATCGCACTTACGGCAAAGCGCTATCTGCTGGTTAAGTTCACTCAGCGCGGACATCTCAATAACAGGTGCCAATCTGACATAATAAATTTGTTCTAAAAGTATGATAACATTGCTTTAAGGCCAAGTCAATTTATTCCAGCCTTGCTTAGTTTTATTGTTCTATCTATACTTATACTGGTACGCCGTTTCTGACCCGCTTGATCTTGCCCAAGGAGTAAAAACCCTGGTTTCATGAAAAAGACTTTCAACGGTGAATTAATTGTCATTTTTATAATCATGGGACTGGCCACTATGGCCATGGCTGTCCTTAGTCCCATCATGCCGCTTTACCTTACCGATAAAGGTATTATGCCTTCGATCATTGGGCTGATGCTGTCAGCCGCTATGGCAGGGATGGTCTTCGGCGAAAGTTCCGGCGGCTGGCTGGCCGATAAGATAGGCCTGAAAACGCCCATGAGCATTGGCACATTCCTTTGCGCGCCAATGGTGCTGTGCTTTGTGTTCGTTCGCGGCGTCCCGGCGCTTTTCCTGGTATTTATTTTCTGGGGACTCATCCGGGCGGCCATCTTCGGGCCGGCGCGCGGCTTCATCGGCAATACGGCCGATACTTCTAATAAAGCCACTATAATTGCCGTCTACATGACCGCCATCACGGCATCACGGAGCCTCGGTTCGCTGTTCAGCGGCTTTATAGCTGATAGCCGCTGGGGCTATAACGGTGACTTTTATCTATCGGCCGGGTTATCTGTGCTGGCGGGTATACTGGTATTTGCCGGACTGAAGAAAATGCCGCTGTGGAAACCTGTATTGAAAACAGGAACTCAAGCTGCCGACTCTCTGCCTTCCTCAATCAGAACGCCGGTAAATTACCGCCCCGTTATCATTCAGAGTATTATTGCTATGCTTTTCTTTCTGGCGATAGGCGTTAATTCTTTTCTGCCCTTGTTGGTGACGGAGGTAGTCAAGGAAACGGCGAGTAAAGTCGGTATTCTCTACACCGTCGGCGGGCTGGTCAGTATGGCGCTGTTCATACCGCTGGGCAGATTGGCCGACCGTAAAGATAAAAAGGTCATGATAATCGTGGGGTTGTTGCTATCTGCCCTTAGCATGGTTGGGTTAGCTTTCGCCAGGGAATACTGGATGCTGATTGGGTTGCAGGTAGTCGGCAACATCGGTTTTGCCATGTTCACCCCGGCTGCCGTAGCGCTCTTATCTAATATAGTTCCGGCTTATTGGCAGGGCACCGCTATGGGCGTCTACGGCGCCGCTGAGGATGTAGGCATCATTATCGGGTCAGGGGCGGGTGGCTTTGTGTGGACGGCTGGCGGCCCGACGGCGCTTTATTTAATGGGCAGCGCCGCTGGTGTGGTTGGCGCATTAGTATGCCTCGTATTTGTCCGGGACATGACTGCTAAGAAAAGTCTTGCCTGAACACAGATTATCTACTTAACCACTGGTAAGCCTGCCGACTGCCATGCTGTAATACCGCCGGTCATATTGTAGATATCTATGAATCCGAGTTCAACCATGATTTGAGTGGCGGCGGCGCTGCGACCGCCGCTAAAGCAATAAACCAGATATGTCATGTTTTTATCAAGGTGGCTTGCATCTTCTTTGAATGTCGTGGAGTTGTAATCCAGGTTGACTGCATTCTGGATACGACCCCCGATATATTCAGACGGAGTGCGCACATCAAGAATAATGAAACTTGCGTTTCCTTTATTCGCCCGTATCAGTTCGTCCGCCTGGATAGGGGTAACGTTTTTCAGCGCAGATGGTATCGACGTCGTATTTACTGGTATAGGTGTTGGCGTCGTCGTCGTTTGTAGTATTCCCGTTTCTTGGCTGGCGCCGGTGCAGCCAGGAAACGATACAGCTAACACCAATAGCAAAAACAATAACGCCGGTATATAACGCATACTGTAACCGTACTAAAGCTCCACGAGTTTAACGGAATGGACCTCCGGGAGGTCGAGAATCTTCTGTTGCTGTTTCGGCGGCAGAGGTTCGTCTAAAGTGAGTACGAGTAGTGCCTGTCCCCGTGCTTCAAGACGTCCGAGGTGCATAAAGCTGATATTCACGTTAGCGTCCCCGGTTATTTTACCTACCGCCCCGATAAGCCCCGGCCTGTCCCTGTGCTCGCTGAAAAGGAAATACGATCCTGGGATTGGCACAATATCCAGCCAGTATTGATTGACCCTGACGATATGTGATTCATTGTGCATGACTGTGCCGGCTACGGCGTAGATTCCGGACGTGGTCGTAATTTCTACGGTCACAAGGCTCGCGTAGTTGGCGCAGACAGTCTCTTTCTCTTCGATGATGGTCAGGCCGCGCTTGGCGGCGATGACGTTGCAGTTGACGATATTTACCCTTTCCTCGCTGATGCCTTCAAGCAGGCCGCCCAGTACCGCGGCTTTAATAGGATTCGTGTCGTAATTGGCGATATCGCCTTCGTACTTGATGCGGATGTTCTTGGTTTGGCCCTCGGCCAGTTTATAGACCAGCTTGCATAACATCCTGGCCAGCTTCACAAAAGGTGAAAGCGCCGCCAGCGTCTCTGCTGTAATATAGGGGACATTAATCGCCGCGCGGGCCGGCTCGCCTCTAAAGATATCGGCAATCTGCTCGGCGACATCCCTGGCCGCCATGACCTGCGCCTCATTCGTGGAAGCGCCCAGGTGCGGGGTCACGATAATATTTTCCACGCCGAAAAGAATGCTTTCGGTGCAGGGTTCTTTCTCGAATACATCGATTGCCGCGCCGGATAGTTTTTTCTCGTTGATGGCCTTGACCAGCGCCAGTTCATCGATAAGGCCGCCGCGCGCGCAGTTAATGATACGCGCTGTTGGTTTCATCATTGCCAGCTCTTTTTCGCCGATATAACCGCGTGTCTGTGGCATTAAAGGAATGTGCAGTGTAACAAAGTCAGATTCCTTGAGCAATTGATTTTTATCCACGAGGGTTACGCCGATTTTATTTGCGAAGTCCGCCGAGACTAGTGGGTCGATACCGATAAGCTTCATCTCGAAGCTCTGGGCGCGCTTGGCTACTTCCGAGCCGACATTTCCCAGGCCGACGATGCCCAGTGTCTTGCCGCGGACCTCCGTCCCCATGAACTCGTTGCGTTTCCATTCGCAATTTTTGAGAGAGGCGTTTGCCTGCGGGATGTTGCGCGCCAGCGACATCATTAAAGCTACGGCATGCTCCGCTGCTGAAATGGTGTTGCCCGTAGGGGCGTTGACGACGATGATGCCGTGCCTGGTGGCGGCCTGGGTATCTATGTTGTCCACACCCACGCCGGCGCGGCCGATGACGATAAGTTTAACACCAGCTTCGATAATGTCGGCCGTGACACGGGTCTGGCTACGCACAACCAGAGCTTCATAGCCGCCGATGATGGCTTTAAGTTCTTCAGGCTTGAGCTTGGTCTTTATGTCTACATTGGCATATTGCTTTAGTAAATCGACGCCTTCCTGCGCCAGGGGGTCAGCAACGAGTACGTTCATTTTCATTTTAGGCCTTCTTGAAACCGGCCTTGGGCAGGGCGGTCTTGAGGGCGTCGAGCACGGCTTTGATATCCTTCTCGTTGACCCAGCCCAGGTGGCCGATACGGAAGATCTTGCCTTCCAGCTCCATCTGGCCGCCGGAAAGGACTATATCGTATTCGTCACGCATCACCTTGTTGAGCAATTTGGCGTCCAGCCCGTCAGTGCCGAGAATGGCGGTAACAGTGTCCGACGCATACGCCTCGTCCGCAAAGAGCGTCAAGCCGAGCGCCTTGACACCGTCGCGGGTCATCTTGCCCAGCTTGTGATGACGGGTCTGTATGTTGGTAAGCCCCTCTTTCATCATCATGTCGAGCGCTACGTTAAGGGCGAAAACGATGGAAACGGCCGGGGTCCAAGGCGTTTGTCCGCCCTTTTCAAGGTATTTTTTGGCCTTGCTGAAATCCCAGTAGAAACGCGGGATCTTTGCGGCTGCATTGGCTTTCCAGCCTTTTTCCGAGACGGCCACCATGGCCATGCCCGGGGGCACCATCCAGCTTTTCTGCGAGCCGGTGACCATGACGTCCACGCCCCATTCGTTGACGGGAAGCTCGATGGAGCCGATGCTTGAGATGGCATCCACGATGAAGAGCTTGTCATATGGCTTTACGATCTGGGCGATGGTCTTGAGGTCGTTGGTGACGCCTGTCGAAGTCTCGTTATGGGTCACCATGACCGCCTTGATGGCGGGCTCTTTGTCGAGGGCGGCCTTGATGAGCTTCGGGTCGGCTGCTTTGCCCCACTCGGACTTGAGAACTGTCACATCTGCACCGTAAGTCTTGGCGATGGTGGCGAGGCGGTCGCCGAAAACACCGATCGAGACCGCGAGGACCTTGTCGCCGGGAGAGAATGAGTTGACGACGGCCGCCTCCAGGCCCCCGGTGCCTGAACCGGTAAGCAAAAACACGTCGTTTTTGGTTATGAACAATTTTTTAAGCTTGTCTGTAACGTCGAGTACCATTTTCTGGAACTCGCCGCCGCGGTGATTTATCATCTGGCGGCCCATGGCCTCCAGGACTTCCGGCGGACACGGCGTAGGGCCCGGGATTCTAAGGTTGGTCATATCATCGCTCCTTCAAAGCTAAACTCGTTTTGAGATTTCAGATTATATCCCAAAAACGGCAAACAGACAAATACATTTGTTGTTGTTATGAAGCAGAACCATCACCGAAATAAAAAATCTCCACCCAATTGAAAAAATGGGTGGAGATATCTGTGACACCTAACCGGAGATCAACCGGAGGAAGCGCCTTTTGCCGACTTTCAGCACCGCGCCGCTGTGCACTTCGCAGACGGGTTTTTCGAGTTTCACGCCGTCAAGCTCCACCCCGCCCTGTTCGATGAGGCGCGAGCCTTCGCTTTTACTCTTTACGAGCCCCGCATCCAGCATCACCTGCGGAATGGACATCATGCCGGGAATGACTCTGAAATCGATTATTTCGCCCGGGGCTTCCTTGTTCTGCACGACATGGACGAACGCATCCTCGGCGGCCTGGGCGGCTTCTTTATCATATAGCTGGGTGACTATCTCTCTTCCCAGTCTTTTCTTGAGCGGCATGGGGTTGGCACCGTTTTCTATTTCTTTGCAGAACCCCAAAAGCTCCGCGTCCGGCACATCGGTGACCAGCATGAAGTAGGAAAGTATCAAATTATCAGGGATTGACATAACCTTGCCGAATATCTGCT
>PLLL01000082.1 GCA_003141235.1 Dehalococcoidia bacterium | reverse complement strand
GCCTACCTGGAGAAACCGGTAGACCCGGAAAACCTCCTATCCGTCATCAGCCGCGGCCTGGAAAGACAGCGCCTGCTGCTGGAAAATCACCGGCTGCTGGATGAACTGGAGCGTCACAACCGCGTGGCCAATACCCTTCTCAGCGTATCCCAGGCGGTATCACAATCTTTAAACCTGCAAGAAATCATCGACGCTGCCCTGGAAAGAGTCTCGCAATGTATCGGTCTGGAAGTAAGCTTCGTTTACCTCAGCAGGAACGATAAATTACTCCTTATGGGTCATCACGGGCTGTCATTGAGAATCGCCGGGAATTTGCCAAAAGAGATCGCTAAAGACAGCAGCACTATCGGTAGTATCTTCAGTCAGGGCAGCCCCCTCGTTATCGAAGAGCTTGCCAACCATCCCGGGGACGACCTCGGTTTTCTAAAGGGCGGAGGTTACCACTCTTTTGCCGGCGTGCCCCTGATGGTTCTGAGGGAAAGCATCGGCGTCCTGGGTGTAGCTACCAGCTTCGCGCACTATTTCAGCCCGGTGAACATCGAACTGCTTACAGGCATGGGACGTGAGATAGCGATTGCCGTACGGAATGCGCAGCTATATGAAGAGGCTTCGAGCTCTAAAGCTCTCCGTGAGCTTGATACCATGCGCACCGAGTTCCTGGCCAATGTGTCGCACGAACTGCGCACCCCGCTGGCGGTAATCAAGGGCTCGGCCAACAGCCTCCTCCAGCCGGACGTTATTTTTGATGAGGAAACACGGCGTGAGTTTCTGGTATCCATAGATAAAGACGCCGACACCCTGACCCATCTGGTGGATGACCTGCTCATGATGTCACGCCTTGAGGCCGACGCCCTGGAAGTCAACCGGAAACCGCGTAGCCTCGCGGAAATATTCGATACGGTGAAAGACAGGTTGGAAAGCCTGACGATTAAACACCGCCTGCGCATCAACATACCCGAGGGAACGCCGCCGGTGGTGGCCGATGATGTCCGTATCGGAGAAGTTTTGACCAACCTTGTCGATAATGCGGTAAAGTTTTCCGATGACAGCACCATGATTAAAATCGAGGTACGTCGCGCATTAAATGAAGTAATTATAAGTGTAACCGATGAAGGCATCGGTATTCCTCCGGAACTGCATGAGAAAGTATTCGAACGCTTTTTCCAGGGAAACGGCCGCAAGACAAGCCGGAGGAAAGGAACAGGACTGGGGCTAGCCATCTGCCGCGGTATTATCGAGGCGCACGGGGGTAAAATCTGGGTGGAAAGCAAGCCCGGCAGAGGATCAAAATTCAGCTTCAGTCTTCCGGTAGTCTAAAAGGGGGATACGGCTATGGATAAAAAACACATTATGATAGTAGACGATGACCCGGCCATACTCAGGCTGCTGAGTACGAATCTCAAGGCGAGAGGCTATGAGGTCATCACCGCCACCGACGGCGAGGAATCTCTGGAAGCGGTGCAGAAAGATTTCGTGGACCTGATTATCCTCGACCTAATGATGCCTAAAGTGGACGGCGTGGAAGTCTGCCGCCGTATCAGGGAGTGGTCGGACGTACCTATTATTATCCTCAGCGCCCGCGGCGATGAGAACGCTAAAGTAAAATGCCTGGATTTAGGCGCGGACGATTACCTGACCAAGCCCTTCGGCATCGCCGAGTTGATGGCGCGCATCAAGACAGCCTTCCGCCACCGCGGCGACCCTTCGGTGGCACCGGCCCAGTCCAGCTTTACCTATAACGGCATGGAAATCAACTACGCCAAAAGACACGTTACGGTAGACGGTAAGGACATCACGCTCACCCCTACGGAGTACGCCCTGCTGCAACACCTGGCCGTAAACTCGGATAAAGTCCTCACCCACGGTATGTTACTCCAGAGCGTCTGGGGCAATGAATACTCTTCAGAAAAAGAGTACCTGCGTGTCTTTGTCGGGCGGCTGCGCCGGAAGTTGGAGCCGGACCCCAAGAATCCCCGGTATATCCAGACCATCCCGGGCGTGGGCTACCATCTGGCGTCAGTGAAATAGACTGCGCCCATTACCCTATAAATTCCTCTCTGCTCCTGCCGGCTGGTATCTGCGCTAAAGCCACAACCCAGAGAACATCGGTATTATCCCTGATAGTATTTGGGTGATAACTTACTATTCGGCAGAGCGTAAAAAACGTATTATTTTATACACATTGACCTGTATCATGGTATGTCAAATTATACCGTTGAAACATTTATAACACCCCAGGGGGTATTTAGCATGCCGGTGAAATTAAATAATAAAACATATTTTAGAACCTCAGAAGTATGCCAGATAGCTCGCATCAGCCGGAGCACACTGCTGCGCTGGTTAAAAGAAGATAGCCTGGATATACCGGATTACCGTGATAGAAGGAGCTGGCGCCTGTTTACGGAAAAAGATGTCAGGACGCTGGTCTCGGAAGCCAACAGGACGTGTGAAGCACAAAACAGGTGACGGAGTGTTCATCCGTCATCTTGTCCTAATATTAATCTTTAAAGGAAAGGAGGAAATACAATGAACAGAATCATCAAAAGGTACAGCAAAGGGGAAAAAGGGTTTACCCTGGTCGAGCTACTCATCGTGTTTACCTTGCTGGCAGTCCTGGCGGCAATCATGATCCCTAACGTCTCCGGATTCCTGGCCTTCGGTCATGAAAAGGCCGCCGCCGCGGAACTGTCCGTCGTACAAACGGCGATGGACTCCATGATGGCCAAGGACAACGTTGCTGCGGTAACCGCGGTAACGAACAATACCAGTGTTATGTCCGCTTTCCCTGATTCCACTCATCCGCTCTACCCCAACTATCTGCGCACCACCGACACCAAAGGGACATACACCTGTGATACTACCGGTCTGGTCGCCCAGGCAACTACCGGCTATGAAGTGCAGTAAGGTCTAAAGGTAAAACTAAGTATAAGAGAGTGCCCTATGGCCATGAATTTATCCACACCGAAGAATAACTTAAAAAAAGTTGAGAACCCCGGTTTACCGGTTGCGGCAGGACTCGACAATCCGATGAAAGACTGCCAGATAGACACTGACACGCCTAGCGCGCCCGAATTGCTGGTGAAAGCCACTAAAAACGCCGAGCTCGCTAAAACGGCCGTCAGGAAGGCTATCAACCAGGCTTTCAGAGAGAGAGAAGAGTCATTAAAAAAGGCCGAAACCCTGGCACAATCCTTTGATGAGGCGATACAGAGCAGCAGCGCTCAAAATAACCAATCATCGAACAAGAGCGTTGCGCCCGTTACTTCTGGCAAAAGCACCGAGTATTTAAACAAAGTACTCTTAAAGAAAGCGCTGACCCACGGGAACAATTCCCAGAGTGCCTTTGCCGATATTATCAAAACCTATTTTGAGAACAAACTAGGTTCGGAAACGAAAAAAGATAATAATAATCCAGCCACCAGCCAGAATAAAAACCTGCGCCAGATTATCGAAAACGTGTCCGAAGACCAGGCCCATAAAAATGCGGCCAGGGTAATAGAAGAAGCCAAATCAGATAGGATAGCATCAAAGCTTGTGGCCAACCAGGCTCAAGATGAAATAAAAAAAGCCAGGGAAGAAGCCGAGATGACAAAAAGGATAGCGGAGTCAGCCGTTAGCCGCGCCCGTCAAGAGGCCGATAACTCCCGTAAAGATGCGGAAGAGACGATTAATGCCGCCAGAAAGTGGATAGAAGAGGCTAAAAATGAAGTAACGGCCGAGAAAAAAGCCGCCGGTCTGATTGCCAGCCAGGCGCAGCAGGAGGCTTTAACCCAGGCTGCTGAGGAAATTAAGAAAGCCAAAGATGAGGTTAATGCGGCCAAAGAAGCCGCCAATACCGCCATCAGAATGGCTAAAGAAGAAGTCAGCAAGTCCCGGGAGGAAGCCGAAACATATCGCAAGAATTCTCAAATGGCCATAGCGGCACTCGAAGAAAAAGTCCTGAAAGTAGTAGATAAAGTTAAAGCTATAAAACAACAATCGTTAATATCTATCAGCGAAGCTCAGGCTGAAACCCAAAAAGCGAATGAAGAAACCGAGAAAATCCGCCGCGATTGCCAGACAGCGGTTAAACAGGCTGAAATGGAAGGCCAGAAGGCGACGGAAGCAGCTAAACTGGAGATGATGAAAGCGCGGGATACAATTATTCAGTCCGAAAAACGCGCTTATGACGAGGTTCGTGGAAGAATGGACCAGGTCAAAGAAGAGGCCGAGATAACTAAAAAGGCAGCTTATGAAGCCGTCGCCAAAGCGCGGGAAGAGACCAGACAGACCAGGGAAGATGCCGAGGTTATCGAGAAGGCTTCTGAAGACGCCGTCAGTAAAGCCATCGAGGAAAGGCGTAAGTGCGAGGAAGAAGCTGAAAAATCCAAACAGGCGATGCTGGAGCTTGTTAACAAAGCTCAGGAAGAAAGCCGGAAAGCCAGGGAAGAAGCTGAAGCGGCCATAATAAGAGCTAATGACGCCATGATTAAGGCCCAGCAGGATATCATCGGTATGACTCTAAATGAAATGACCACTACAAGGCATGAACTTGAGGATGCTGTAAATAACCCGGAGAAGCTGGAAAACGGCCTGCCGGAAGATGGCGCTCACGGCACGGGGCAGTCCTCAGAGGTTAACCCGGACATCATGACCGCCGTGCTGCATGAGATGCGCGCTCCCCTGCATTCCATCTCCGGCTTTGCCAGATTGATGCTTGATGAAGATGTTACCGATGCCGCAACTCGAAAGGAATTCCTATCGATAGTCGTCCAGCAGAGCGAAAATATGACGCAGCTTCTCGATGAATTATCCGGCAGACTGGAGCCTGATGATGAGAATCCTGCGGCGGATGTAGCCGACGAGACCGCCTGAAGAAGAAGATGCAGTACGTTCTATTTTATATTGCCGACGGCTCCCGCAGGCGCCCGGTAAACTCCATCCCTGAGAGAAATTATGGCAAAAAAGATACTGATAATAGAGGCCGATCCGACGGCGCTAAGGCTGACCGAATATACTTTGAAACAGCGCGGCCACCAGGTACTGACGACCCATAACGGCCTGGAAGGTATCATTACAGCCCAGAAGGAAACGCCTGACCTTATTATCCTAGACGTCATGTTACCGGGAATCGATGGTTACGAGGTATGTAAACGCCTGCGTACCGGGGCACAGACCGCCGATATTCCTATCCTTATTATTTCCGGAAAAGCCCGCGAAGAAGATATCGCCATCGGATTTAAAGCCGGCGCCAATGATTACCTATCCAAACCGGCGACACCTTCCACCATCATCAGCCGTGTCGAGCGTCTCCTTTCTATTAAACCGGACGGCCAATTAGGCATCATCGCCTTTATTAACTCGAGCGATAATCCGGGTATGACCGTGATGTTATCTGAAATAGCGGCGGCCATCACCGAGATGGAAAAACAGGTCACCCTGGTGGAAGTGACGACCGCCCGGAAAGGCCTTAAAAGCCATGCGGCTGCACTTCTGGAAAGCGCGGGCCGCGCCATCCTGGAGACGACCACCGGCAGCGGGGAGAAAGCGGAGCCGGCCTGTGAAGTCCTGCCATCCGGGATAAGAGTTTTACATATTACCGAAAGCGCCGATGAGAGCGATGACACCGCCCGAAGCAGCATCGAGTTGATGCAAGGTATGAGCGGCGCGACTGATTATCTCCTGGTTGACCTGCCCTTTACACCCTCCCCATTTACCAAATCGTTGCTGGCAACCTGTGAGCTTGCCGTCATCGTCAGCGGCTATAAACTGAAAGATATTTCCGAAATTTATAACATCGTCAGGCTGCTCAGTTTCAGCGGCGTCTCCCCCGTAAAAACGGCCGCAATATTGATTGACACGGAAGGCACCTTTCCCGCCGCATCATTGAGCAGCATCAAACCGTATTTCGAGGGTAATCTGGGGATCGACCTGGCGGGGGTGATATCTTTTGACGCCAAGCTATACCAGCTTTCATATCTGGAAAGCCAGCCCATCATCAAGTCCGGCCAGAACAGCCAGTTCGCGCAGAACATCAGACAGATTGCGCGCTATATCCTTTCGCACAATATTAATAAAAAAGACCCGCTTAAGCCCATCGCCAGGGTACCGCATCTGGAGAAAGGGAAATGATCGTTGCTAACCAGAAACCCAGAGCCAATATCGGCGAATCACTCGTTCAAATGCAGGTCATATCCGCCGAGCAACTGCAAAGCGCCCTCCAGCTGCAAAAAGAACGCGGCGAAAAACTTAGCGAGATTCTGATAAGCCAGGGAATCATCCGGGCTGAGGAGCTGGCTTCATTTCTCAGCATCGAATGGAACATCCCGCTTATCGATTTGAAAACCCACGTTGTCCAGCCGGAAGCGCTGCAGCTTATCCCGGAACGCATGGCGCGGCGGCACACCCTCATTCCGCTGAACATCATGGGTGAATCGCTGGTCGTGGTTATGGCCGACCCGGATGATTATAACGCCATCGGCGACGTATTTACCCAGACCGGCATGAGAATCGAAGTGGCATTTGCGAACGCCACCGATATCAGGCGCGCCATTGATATTTATTACCGCGCTAATGAAGAAATCCAGGATAAAGTAACTAAATACGCTCCTACCGGACTGGCCGGGGCGAAAGATTACCCGGATTTCGCCGCCGATACCCCCATCACGAAAAGCCTGGACCTCATCATCGAACAGGCCGCCAGGGACCGGGCATCCGATATTCATTTAGAGCCCCAGGGGGATAAGCTGCGGATACGCTACCGTATCGACGGGATATTACATGATGTTAATTTCCTGCCTCTCAGCGCCCATGCCGAGTTGGCATCCAGGATCAAGATACTCGCGGAAATGGACGTCGCCCGCTCCCGTCAGGCTCAGGACGGCCAGTTTTCGGTGACCATCGGCAATACCAATATCGATATTCGTGTCGCCACGACGAACACCATCTACGGCGAACGCATCGTGCTGCGTCTCCTGGACAAGTCCCTATCGCTCTTTACCCTGCCGGAGATCGGTTTTCTGCCGGAGACTCTGAAGAAATACCGGCCGCTGCTGCATTACCCCTTCGGCATGGTTCTGGTGGGTGGTCCTACCGGCTCGGGAAAGACAACCACCCTTTACACCTCCATCAACGAGCTCGACCATAAAAAACACAATATCATGACTATCGAAGACCCGGTGGAATACCAGTTTGAAAACATCAGCCAGAGCCAGGTAGACCCCAAGGCAGGGATTACCTTTGCCGGCGGGCTTAAGGCAATGCTCCGGCAAGACCCGGACGTAATACTGGTGGGAGAAATCCGGGATAAGGATACCGCCGTCACGGCGGTGCAGGCGGCCATGACCGGCCACCTCGTTTTCTCGTCCATTCACGCCAATGATGCCATCAGCATCCTGCCGCGCCTGATAGACCTGGGCGTAGAGCCGTCCCTGGTGTCCACGATACTTATCGCCAATGTAGCCCAGCGGATGGTCCGCCGCATCTGCCCCAACTGCCGCGCCGCTTTCGCCCCTTCACCGCAGGAGCAGGAAATCTTTGCCAGAGAAATGTCTCAGGAGCTTACGGCTGTATACAAAGGTACCGGCTGCCACCTCTGCGCCAATACGGGCTACCGCGGCCGTATAGGTATCTTCGAGATGCTCGTTATGAGCGAGGCTATAAAAAAACTGCTGCTGAATAATGCCAGCGTCAGCGAGCTTAAAGACCTGGCCGTCCGCGAGGGAATGCTGACCATGAAACGCGACGGGCTGATTAAGGTCAGGGAAGGTATCACTACTCTGGAAGAAGTTACACAGAGTATCTTCGGCATCGGCTAGCGCCGGATTGAGTCCCATAAAGGGAAAGCGATGTATCAATATAAAGCCTATACGCTGGATAAACAAATCGTTGAAGGCACCATCGACGCCTCAAGCGAGGACATGGCCGAGGAATACCTGCTTAAAGCCGGGTATCATCATGTCCTGACGCTGAAGCAAACACGTCCCTCGTTCAATTTCGAACGTGCCTTTCCGTGGCTGCATCGCGTTAATAAAGCGGATATTATCGAGCTTTTCCAGCAACTGGCGACGCTGGTTGAGTCCCGCATGCCGGTAGTTCAAGCCCTTTGGCTGCTGGCCGAACAGGCTCCAAGGGCCGCCTTGAAAGACGTCATTAACCAGCTGGGGAAAGAGATGTCCGGAGGCGCTTCATTTTCCCAGTCCCTTTCGGCGTACCCCCAATTCGTCGCGGCTCACTACCGGGAAGTAATCAGAGTCAGCGAGCAAACAGGGAATATACCTCTGGGTCTGAGGCTCGTGGCCGGCTACATGGAAAAGGAAACGGCCATGTCTAAATATCTCACGCGCACGCTATCCTACCCGGTTTTTTTAATATCCATGGCTGTTATCGTCATCATCATCATTGCTACGGTGGCGCTGCCGTCACTGACCAATCTATTTAACTCTCTGGGTGCCACCCTGCCGCTAACGACGAGAATACTCCTTGCGGTATCCCATTTTCTTACCAACTACGCGCTTTATCTGGCCGCAGGACTGGCCGGCCTGGCTATATTAATCATCTGGTATGTAAAAAGCGCCCCCGGCAAACAGTTTGTAGACAGAATATCGCTAAGGCTGCCGGTAATCGGCCCAGTCGTAGTTTTACGCAACATCTGCCGTTTTTGCCGTAATACCGCCATGCTGCTGGAGGCCGGATTGACGATACCCCAGAGCTTAAACAGCGTACTCGGGGTCATTGATAACGGGATTATTAAACTGGCTCTGATTGATGTTCGTCAGGACTTAATCAAGGGGAAAGGCTTATCACAGCCCATGTCCGGGAATCACCTGTTCCCCAAGCTCCTGGTGGATATGGTTCACATCGGTGAAAAGACAGATACACTGCAATCGTCTTTTGCCACCATGGCCGATTTTTATGAGAAGAAACTCGACCAGCGGGTACAGAGACTGCTGGCGATGATAGAACCCGTCTCTATAATTTTCGTGGGCCTGATTATCAGTTTTATCGGTCTGGCTATCATTACCCCGATTTACTCGATATACCGGACGTTAGGCTGATTATTATCAAGCGGCTGGGAGGGTAGTATTGAAGAGGGTTTTGACACGGCTGGGGAACATATTTTTAAACCGGGGCGAAAGAGGTGTTACCCTGGTTGAATCTCTTGTGGCCATCGCGCTACTGGGAGGCGGTGTCCTTACCATGATATTGGCGATGTCAGGCGGAGCGCTGGCGGTCCAAGATAACGACCAGCAGACTACCGCTCAGAGCCTGGCGCGGACACAGCTCGAATACACCAAAAGCTATACCTACGCCCCCGGGGCTGCCACCTACCCTGCCGTGAGCGTACCTGATGGCTACGGTATTTCAGTGGGGGTCACGGCGGTGCCGAGCACTAATAGCAATATTCAAAAAATCACGGTTAACGTCACACGGGACAGCGCCGTAATCATGACAACAGAGGATTATAAGGTAAACCGATGAAAAGTGAGCGTGGTTACACCCTGGTGGAACTGCTGATTGCGCTTGCCATCACCGGCATCCTGACGACAACTCTCGGGATGGTGGTGCACCAGACGGTCACAGTACCGGAGCGCGGTGATACACAGGTCAATGCGCTGCATGCCATCCAGAATGCCGCCCACTGGGTTAGCCTGGACGGACAGATGGCAAAATCCGCCAGCGGCGGCAGCGGACTGACTCTGACACTGCCGGATGATTCGTCCATCAGCTATATCCTTTATGGCGATGAATTGCACCGGATATGCGGCAGTTCTGATCGGACGATTGCCAGCGGCATCTCCAGTACCGATTTCTCGGTTGAGGGACGCCTGATTACCATGAATATTATTGCGGAGCCGAACGACTGCTGGCATATCAGCGAAAACGGGACATACCAGATAAACATGAGGCCGACACCATAGGAAATCAGATGATGAAAAGTGAAAAGGGTCAGGCGCTGCCGCTTGTTTTGATAGCCATAGCCATAGGAGCTCTGGTGATTCCATCATTTTTAAGCCATACCGGCGCCAGTCTTATCGGCTCTAAAATCTATGCGCAGGAGATAAACGTACAATACGCCGCCGATTCCGGCGCCGAGCATGCTCTCTGGAATCTGAAGTACGGCGGTCTTAGCGATACTCTAATTGCTGTTGGTGACAATGTAAGCTACCAGCTGGATGAGTCCGTTAACGGCCTGCCGGTAATTGTTAACGTAGTAAAAACTGCCGAGCCGGACGTTTTTGGTATAACCTCAAGCTCCGGGGGTAGAGTGTTAAATGTGTCGGTCAGTGTCAATACCACCGCCGCTAACATCCTGTCCTGGTACATCGAGTAGATTGTTCTTAGTTATAAGGAAAAGGTATTTTCGTGAAAACGAAAAAAAAGGTAAAAAATAAAAAAAGGTTAGTATCGGCTAACACGATTATCCTGGCGGCGTTGATTATCATTATTGCTGTCAATACCTTAGTATGGAAAAACCGTTTTGAAAAGCTTGCGGAAATAAATTTATTAACCGGCCAGATAGCGAATGTAACTCAGGAAATAAAAAAGACCCAGGAACCGGCGGCTAACCTCCAGGCCAGGTTAAATGAAGCCAGCGCCAATTTAACCGCGGCGCAAACAGCCCTTCCCGCTCAGTTCAATAGGAATGATATAATCGATTATATTATTGGTTTATCCCGAGAGTGCCAGGTGGAAGTCCTGCCTGTATCATCGGAGGGATGGGTGGTAGAAAAAACCAGTCAATCCTACCCCGTTCTCAAGCTCACCGCTACTATCACCGGCAGCTTTCCACAGACTAATGAGTTCATCTACAAACTGCAACACGGCGAATATAAGGCACTTGTAATTCCAGAGATATCCATTACCCGGCAGTCTTCGTCTGATAATTCGACACTCTTCTCCGGGGAGAACACAATGGTCACGGTCAGGCTGAGTATCAGCATTTATGCCCGCCCTGCCGCCGCTAAAGGTAACTAAATGACACGATTAACGACACTACACATCAGTTCAAACACCATCAGATACATGGCGTTCAGGGATGCCGTGGCGGTGGCATGGGGCACAGTGCCGCTGACAGGCGCTGTGAAGAACGGCCTTATCCTGGAACCAGCGGTCACGGGCAAACAGCTGAAATCATTATTCACGTCAGGCAAAATCCCCGGTGAAAGGCAGNNAAAATGGACGCGCTGTCATTAGAGGAAGCTATTACAAGGCTGGCGAAACAGGAAATGCCGTTAGAGCCGGAAGATATGATATTATCCTGGCGCCCCTACCCGGCGGAAAAAGAAGAATGGCAATTTCTCGTCACCGGTATTACCCGCCCCCCGGTTGATGCCCTGATAAAGACCTGTTCTGAAGCGGGTATTAAACCATATCTGATGTGCTTGCCTCATGTTGCCCTGGCCTCGCTTGCCAACCGGGATAACGCCATCATTGTCGACTTCGAGCCGGATTATTCAAATATAACATTAGTCGTCCAGGGTGTCCCCTTCGGTATGCATACTGTACCTTCATCAAACGCTGATGCTAACGTGCAGGATATGACCGGACAACTCATCCGTGAACTCACCAGGATGACGGACTTCTATAACGATAATCACCCCAGGAACCCCATTACCGACACAACGGCTATTTTGCTCACCGGCGAGCTGGCGAACGAGCCCGAAACCGTGAAGCTGTTTCAGGATGAAACCGGTTACCCGGTGGAAATACTCAAGGAGATGCCTGCTAATACGCTGGCTATCCCGCCGGAAGTACCCCTGGCCACTTTCGCGGTCAACATCGGCGTTGCCCTGCGGGACAGAGTGCCGCCCGGGTATCCCGCCGCTGACCCGTCCCTGGTCCGTGAAATAAACCTCACCAATATTATCGCCAGGCGTGCCGTCGTTAAAAAACACGAGGGCTTGGGTAAAATATTATTGCCATCGGCAGTTTTAGCGCTAGGCCTTTTAGCCCTGATACCCGCTTATCTGTTGCAAAACCAGGCAGGAGTAAAAATATCACAGCTAAAAGCCGAGTTTCAGCAGGCTAAAACGCAACTCGTTCAAAAACAGGCATCCACCAATATGACCGGCCAAACTGAGGCTAGTATCAGACAAATAATAGCCAGTACCGCGCAGATAAAAAGTGAGAGCCAAAATATATTAAATCCCAGAGATAGTGTGAGCGACCTTAATTTTCTTACACAGTCTCTGCCACCCGGTACCACTTTTAATTCATTAAACGTAAATGCAGAGCAAATTTCCCTAACGGGCATCACCACCGCTCAAGAACGCGTTATGGAATATCTGAGAACCCTCGAATCATCCGGATTATTTTCCGCTGTCAACATTATCTGGATAGATAAAGGCCCGAATGCCGGTATGGGTATCTCTTTCCTGATTGTAATTATCAGGTAATGCGAAAGTCTTCTCAATCATTATGTTAACTTCATTAACTTCCTGACATCTTAAACATCCTTCCTGCCCTAACCTACCCGGTCATTAATAATATATTTATCTTATCTGTACGACCGTTTATGCCTCGTTTACCCCCTGGATGTTATCTTATATCTGAAACACAAGACAACTTCAAGGAGGCTAACATGATAGAGAAGACGAAAATCCTCAGCATCAGCCGCGATCCCATACTGGTGAGTTTTCTACAGCGGGAGCTAAACGGTGATGAGTACGAGGTTGTAAATACCCAGCATACCGGAATCTATCTCAAAGATGTACTGGAAGCCGAGCAGCCGGATTTTATCGTCCTGGATATTATCATGCCCTCGCTTGACGGCATTGGGACATGCCTGCAGCTGCGGCAATGGACACAGACGCCCATCATGATGCTTAGTACCTGGGAAGCTGGCAGCGGCACGGTGAAGGGTCTCAACCTGGGCTCGGAAGGATATCTGTCTGACGCTTTCGGGGCTGATACACTTAAGAAACGCATCGAGGAGACTCTCAAGCGAAGAACGGTCAAGGTCGATCCTTATTATAACGCCCATACCGGGATAAACTAAACCTGTTAAAGACGTATTTTTAGCCTTTCCTGAGGGGCTTAGCCGTAAAAAGCTAAGCCCTTTTTAATACCCGCGTCCCCCGCTATATTGACACACTGCCTTCAATACAACATTTACGTTTTATTTATGTCTTCACCTCCGCTTTTTATGTTTTATTATCCCCCCCGGCGATAAGCTGAAACTAAGCCATGCAGAACAGAACGGTAAGATTTGTGCCGGCGGGAAGCGTAAAATACAAAATCACCGTTGTTAAAGGTTGTTTTTACTGTTATCGAATCGGCGACGAAAGAACTGCCGTTTTACCGGATTTTTATCTAACAACTATTTAATAATTTAAGACGCAGGAGGCAGCGATGATTATATTATGGATACGGAAAAATAAAAAAGACAAGCAGCATAATAGCTTGAAAGACGTCAGGGAATCTTTCCAGGCGCATGATGAAGTTATGAGGAAGTTCCGCCTCGCACACCAGGAGTTAGATGTCATTTCTGGTAATGACATTATGGCGGGCGATAGTAATCTACTGGCGCCGGTGCTTAATGTCAAGCTGAACGAGTACGTGCAAAACTAGGTAATTGCCTCTCCTGCTATCTTCTGTCCCGGCACCAGAGGTAAGCAGCTCTCCCGCTTTCGCGCGGGGGAGCTTGTTTTTATACATGCCCCAGCCTGCTCCGTCAGCTTGGCAAAGTACAATCGTGGGCTTCTCCATTAGGCACTCTCCAGTAAGGATTCAGGTGTTTCTAAAGTTACCTTAATGCTGTCTGCCGTCTCAATCTCAAATTTACGCTTTCTAGAGCTATCGTCAAAACCAGTCTGGGAAACGGCAATAATTTCTTTAATCGGTTTTGGTACAGCATGGTGTAGCTTGGCATTAGTCACAAATTCACTCAGTACAGGATATTTAATCAGGTACACTTTGGCTTGTATTGGAATGCCGTTAGGAGTAATGCCGTCTACCCCTTTGTCCGGTCTTGGTTTAGTAGCTTTATAAAACTCATTCACCCAAGACTCAAAAGTATTGCCATCCATTTCCTTAATTTCACCCAAGTCACGAGTAACATAATTAGCTATATCAAACAGAGCATGACCTCGATTTTGAATAACCTGAAATGCAGTAGGCAGTTTGCCCTTTGCTCTGGGTGATGTGTCAATATCTATACCTATCCATTGCCGATTTAGTTTACTAGCCACAATTACAGTAGTACCACATCCGCAAAATGGGTCAAGCACGGTATCGCCTTCTTTGCTGCTGGCTTTGATAATGAGTTCCAGTAGTGCTTCTGGTTTTTGAGTGGGATAGCCCACCCGTTCTTTAGCCATAGGATTCATCTGATTAAGTGTAATAACATCATCTGGATTCTTTGTTGTATCGGTAATCGCTATTCTCGCACCTTTGGGATTTTGTGCTCTTTCCAAAGACTTCTCGGTGCGTGATATTTTAATATCTTTCCAGTTATATGTGTATTTAGAAGATTTGGAATACCAAAAAATTGTGTCATGTTTGCTTGAAAATCGAGTTTTACTAGCACCCCCTGTTTGATAATACCAGACTAATTCGTTTTGGAATTGATGGTATCCAAATACCTCATCCAAAACCATTTTTAAATAATGAGATGCACGCCAGTCACAATGAAGATAAAGGCTACCTGTTGGCTTTAGTACATGATAACAGGCTTCAAGTCTCTCCATCATATAATAGAGATAGGATGCAAATTCCGGTTGTTTCAAGCCAATATGCTTAAGCCATTCAGGAGCTTTCTCTCGCATAACATTGGCCTTTTCATCCCAGAATTTCTTTGAGTCCTCATAGGATATCTCCATAGCTTCTGGATGCCACGTTCCCTTTTGAATCTTGCCTGTAAAGAATGGAGGGTCTAGGTAAATAAGGTCTACTGAATTAGGAGTAATATCATGCCTCATAACAAATAAACAATCGCCATGATAGAATGTACCCATCAGTCATTCTCCTTATTAAAAACTACTAAAGGTGTTAGGGTAGCATCCAATATGGGACTGCCCTTCTTTACCGATTTCCTTTGATGCAGGCTTACCTTGTAATCAATATCAGGCACGCTTTCAGGCCGGACTATATCATTCCAGTCTTTGAAAGGGACTACTTTGTTCGCCGCTTGGGCGGGCGGGATATTCCCACAACCTTCGTTCTGTTTAAAAAAGTTGTAGTTTATCAGCCAGCCGTCAGTCAGTAGCTTGATACTGGCAATATCCTTAAACTTCTCGAATACCTTTGTCCTTTGTTCTAAGGTCTTATGAAAACGCTCTATTTCCGCTGTTGATTCACCGCTTGTTTCCAGCTTAAATGGCCCGCCCTGAATATGCTTTGTATCTGCCCCAAACTCATCCTCAATCGCTACGACATAAGAGCGTAGCTTGTCAGTTCTAATTGCTTTGGGCGTTTTACCCGCCCTGTTTGCCGCGAGTCTCATTAATATTCTAGCTTCCCTAGCCCCTCTGCTAAATGAAATATGAGAGGCTAAAAGGAAACGGGTTTTAGTATCTATGATGTCCCAGAAGTAAACCGTCTTATCCCCTAGCTTCATATACGTTTCATCTGCTACCCAAATATCGCTAACATCGGGTTTAAAATCCCTACTCTGCCGGATAGCTTCTTTGGTAAACCGTTTTACCCAATTCCAGTAATTACTTTCGCTCATATCAAGGTCATAATCCTGTTTGAATTGCTGTTCGATAGCATCTAGGGACATACCTCCGTAATACATCCCCATAGCAGAGGCTATTTGCTTTGCCGGTGTTTTCATTTTTGTAATCCTGGCAGGCTTTTCAGGTGTAGTAATTACCGGATATGGTACTATACTACCACCAGAATCACCAGAGCGTGAAGCACGTAGGCTAGACTTCCCGATGTAACGGATTACCTTCTGGCGTACATGGCCGTTCTCGTGGTGCGTCTCGACCTCATAGTCATACCAGTTACCCGAACGTGGCGGTATCTCTTTTGCACGTATAAAGCTCATTTTATTCTCCGTTTATGTCTATTTGTGCTATTTTGCATCGGATAATTATTTTTCTCATAGTGATTTACCAGTCTATTAATAGCATCAGTTTGTTGGTCAATTTTAATTACTAGATTATGAACCTGACTTCCTAAATTATTAATATTACGAGATAATAGTTCAGTCTCTGATTTTGGTGATTTAATTGAGATGTCATTTACGACTTTACGGAAGAATTTAAAATATAAACTTGATACTAAACCGATTAATGCTGCTGTTATCAATAATGCCACACCACTATTCAAGAGATATCCTACAAACAAAGTAATTGTCATAACCGCCTTAAATAGCACATAAATGAAAAGGAATATGAATAAAAATAAAGATAAAAATGCAGATAGACCCAATATTTTGTTAATCATTACTGATACCTCTTGAATTGAGTTATCAGTCCGAAATCTTTTGAACACAACACCCAAGAATTTTTGCATGTAGGGAAAGGAGTATGGTAATCCGAATTGGACAATAGCCAAAAGTAGAGCCAAAAGCCCCATAAAGTAGGCGACTTCTTCCAAACCTGAAAAATATATTGGAGAACTGAAAAGACCTGTAATCCTTCCCATAATGGTCGTATTATCAGACATAATTTACCCCCTGCCATCAAGAGTTGGCCTAGTATACTCCTATTAGGCACTCGATGGCAAGAGTGTACTTTGCCGTCAGCTTCAATCGCTTGCCACAGGGCTTTTTAAAATGATACAATATTTAACGATAACCTTATCTTGGGCCGCTAGCTCAACTGGCAGAGCAGCTGACTCTTAATCAGCAGGTTCACGGTTCGATTCCGTGGCGGCTCACCATATTCTGAAGCTAAACCTTCATTTTCTGCTAACATTTTGCTAACGGAAGCCTCTAATTTTCTACCTGAGTTATCATTCTCTATTATCCTATCGAAACGTTCCGCAGCGTCTTCTTGTAATCCGGGGAGTAAATGACTATAGGTATCCAGTGTAATGCCAATATTTGCGTGTCCTAGGCGTTCTGAGACAACCTTGGCATGAATACCAGCCTTAAGCATTAACGAAGCATGGGTATGCCTTAGATCATGTAGCCTTACACCACTAAGGCCAGCTTTTTTCATTACTTTAATAAAGGTATGGGTAACGCTATCAGGGTCGAAGGGTCTACCATCAGGCCACGAAAACACTAAGTCCTCTTCACTTAATGAGCTACCCATCTCTTTCCGCAATCGTTGTTGTTCCGATTGATATTCCCTTAACAATCCAGCCAAAGACGGCGATAACGATATTGCTCTTTTACCATGAGATGTTTTGGGTTCTTTTATGATGTATTGCTGTTTAATCTTATAGACTGTTTCTACCACATTTATTTCCAATCCTAACAGGTCTACATGCTTCCATCTCAGGGCTAAAGCTTCACCCCTTCTCATTCCTGTATAGAGAAGCGTTGAGTAAAGAGGATAATAAACAGTCTCGCTGGCAACATCCAAGAATTTCATAGCCTGTTCTGGATCAAGAATATTCATTGTTTTTCTAGATACCCTCGGAGGTGATACTACTTTCCCCACATTCCTTACTAACATCCCCATTCTTACCGCATGGTCTAAAGCCTTGGTTAAAATCCTGTGATGGTAAAGCACACTTCTTGCCGATAATCCCCCATTCCCATCACTACGTCCCTTGTTTAATTGTCGGGCATAATAATCTTGTATCTGTTGAGGTTCAAGGCTAGACAAATATATATGCCCTAGCCCAGGTATAAGATGATTATCCAAGACTGAGCGATAACTCACATAAGTTCTCTTGGTTGTATTCGTTACCGCATAGGTTTCGCACCATTGATTCAACCAT
>PLLL01000110.1:29755-31556 GCA_003141235.1 Dehalococcoidia bacterium | reverse complement strand
TCCGCGATTGTTTTAACTTCCGCCGGCACAGCGTTGCCTTGCTCCTGGATATAAGCCGTAATAGTATCCGCCGCGCCTTTACGGATGGCCAGCCCATCCATATCCACTCCACTAATCCGTGTCTGTGCGGAGAAGGGAATAAAGCGCATGCCGTGGGGTTTCTCGGCAGCGGCGCTTCCCATCAGCCCGTACTTTTCTTTCGCCAGCACCACGATACTGCGTCCTTCCGGCGTCTCATCGGCCAATGAAGCCAGTTGCGCCGCTTCGGCCAGCTCACGCTCGGTTACTTTTCCAACGGGAATAAACTCCGTTGCCTGGCGATTGCCCAGAGTGATAGTGCCCGTCTTGTCTAACAGCAATACGTCTACGTCTCCAGCCGCTTCTACGGCACGGCCCGATAAGGCGATGACATTGCGCCGGATAAGACGGTCCATACCCGCGATACCGATAGCCGGCAGCAGTCCGCCGATAGTGGTCGGGATGAGACAGACCAGCAATGCCACCAGCACCGTAATCGTAATCGGTGTACCCTGGTGATTCACGTTGACGCTGTATATTGAAAACGGCAGCAGCGTCATGCAGACGGCGAGAAAGACAATAGTAAATGCTGCCAGCAGGATATTAAGGGCGATTTCATTGGGAGTTTTCTGACGCTTGGCTCCTTCTACCAGGCTAATCATACGGTCGAGGAATCCTTCTCCGGGATTAGCTGTCACGTGTACTACCAGCCAGTCCGATAACACACGTGTCCCGCCGGTGACAGCGCTCCGGTCTCCTCCCGATTCGCGGATAACGGGGGCGCTCTCTCCGGTGACGGCGCTCTCGTTCACCGAAGCGATACCTTCAATCACCTCGCCGTCGGTCGGAATGATGTCACCGGCCTCGACCAGAAAGACTTCATTCTGTCGCAACGCGCTGGAAGACACCAGCTCGTGTTTAGCTCCGTATTTCGGCTGGGTGAGCCGTTTGGCCTGAGTCTCTTTACGTGTCCGGCGCAGCGCCGCTGCCTGCGCTTTGCCGCGACCTTCCGCCAGCGCCTCAGAAAAATTGGCGAAGAGCACGCACAGCCACAACCACAAAGCCACCCCGCCGACGAAAGCAGCCTGTACCTCACCATGACCGAACAATGCCTGCAGCCACAGGACAGTGGTCAGGACGCTGCCCACTTCGGTGACGAACATGACCGGGTTGCGTATCATCCAGCGTGGGTTGAGTTTGATGAAAGCGTCGATAATTGCGCGGCGGTACAACCGCTGTCCCGGGCGTGGCTGTTTCTTCGGAGGTGTCACTAACGCGCCCTCGGTTGTCTGTGGCTTTATTTCCGGTTGTTGCGTGTCGTGTATCATATTAATTACTTGATAAGCAATTGTTCCACAATAGGGCCGAGAGATAGGGCAGGGAGAAAGCTTAGCGCTCCCACAATAATAACCACCACTATCAGCCAGAAGATGAAGAGAGGAGTGTGTGTTGGTAGCGTGCCCGAGGTTACCGGCACTTTCTTCTTCTGCACCAGGGAACCGGCTATTGCCAACACCGGAATCGCCAGCCAGTAGCGGCCGAAGAGCATGGCAAAACCGAGGGCGATATTATAAAAAGGCGTGTTCGTACTGAGACCGGCAAAGGCGCTGCCGTTGTTGTTACTTGCAGAAGAGAAGGCATACAGTACCTCGCTGAAACCATGTGCGCCGGGGTTGAAAACTGCTGCCCTGCCCGCTGGCGTGGCCACGGTGATAGCTGTCCCGAACAGTACCAGCAATACCGGGATAAGCACCATCAGTGAAGCCATTTTCATTTCATAGGC
>PLLL01000110.1:0-29724 GCA_003141235.1 Dehalococcoidia bacterium | reverse complement strand
TCAATCTTCTTGCCCAGGTATTCAGGGGTACGCCCTATCATCAGGCCGGCTACAAATACCGCAATAATGACGAAGGCCAGCATACCATATAAACCGGAGCCGACGCCGCCATAAACCACCTCTCCAAGCTGCATAAGCCACATCGGCAACAGTCCGCCCAGAGGCGTAAATGAATCGTGCATTGAATTCACGGAACCATTTGAAGCGCCGGTCGTTGCCATCGCCCATAAGGCAGAGTTGGCCGCGCCGAAGCGCNNCTCCATATTGCCGCCGGACTGCACGCTGCTGGCTGACTGGTCAACGTTAAGCCCGGCTACAGCCGGGTTCCCGCTCTGCTCTGCCCAGACGGTTACTGACAGCATCACCACGAAGATGATGGTCATGGCAGCAAGCAGCGCCCAACCTTTGCGCGTATCGCCGACCATTTTGCCAAAGGTGTAGCACAGCGCCGCCGGGATAAGCAGTATGGCTAGCATTTCCAGGAAGTTTGAGAGGGGGGTGGGGTTTTCAAAGGGATGGGAGGAATTAACATTAAAGAATCCGCCGCCATTCGTTCCCAGCTGCTTGATAGCCACTTGAGAAGCGGCCGGGCCCACCGCCAGAGATTGCTGAGTGACGGGCTGTCCGCCGACGTCCTGTGTTGACTGCACAAGCGCTACTTCCCGGGAACCTTGAAACGTCTGTACCACACCTTGCGAGACCAGAACCAGCGCCAGGATTATGGACAGAGGCAGCAATATGTAAATGACGCTGCGGGTCATGTCTACCCAGAAATTACCTATCGTCTTTGCAGAGTGCCTCACGAAACCGCGTACCAGGGCGACAAGTATTGCCATGCCCGTAGCCGCGGATAGAAAATTCTGTGCCGTTAGACCGACCATCTGGGTGAGATAACTCATGNNGCTCTGCCAGTTGGTGTTGGTGGCGAAGCTGACCGCAGTATTGAAAGCCAGGTCGGGCTTGACTGCTACCAAGTTTTGAGGATTAAGGGGCAAGACAGATTGGAGACGCTGTAGAGCATAAATTAGAAGCAAGCCTGAAATATTGAAGAGTAGCATAGCAAGGGCATAGGTCTTCCAGTCCATTTCTTCATCTGCGCGTAACCCGGCAATACGATAGATAAGACGCTCAACGGGTCCAGCGGCAGGTGTAAGGAACACACGTTCGCCCTGATAGACACGCGCCATGTACGCTCCGAGCGGCCTGACAAGCAATAAAAGAACAAGTAAATATAACGCGATTTGAAGCCAATCAAAAATGCTCACTTGAACCACTCCGGCTTCAGAAGCGCTAAAATGAGATAAACCAGCAAACAAAGTGAGATTACACCCGAAATAATATACAGAATATTCATCTCATGACCTCATCAAGCGCTTACAGACGAATATCAGCCCCCATGTTACCAGAAAAAATAACAGGACTGTGACTAGAATAATCGGGTCATTCATTACTGTATATTGTAGCAATGCATGGCTCAAAGAGGTATCAAGAAAGGGGCATAACTAATCAAGAAACTATCAAGAAATAGGGCTATATCAAGGTGACAACACTGGAGGTCGCTTACGAAGACGGCCAAGACATTCCCCTGTCGCGGGAGTTAGACCAGTACAGCAGTAAGTTTTTCATTCGGACGCCCAAGAGTCTGCATCGCCGGCTGGACCAGTTGGCCGATATGGGAGGCATCAGCCTTAACCAGTTCCTGGTATCGACGCTGTCAAGGGCAGTCGGCCAGGAAGAGATCCAAAAGAAAAAGAGAACCCGTAAATAACCGGGCGGGGCTTCAGAGTATCGTTAGCTTTTCAATCTATTAGGGCTTGACAATTACATTGGAAACTATCATACTATAGTATGATAATAGTATGAACAGAGGTGCCCAATGCCTAAGACAACTAAAATTGCGATCAGTCTTCCTGATGATATGTTGACCGTCGTAGAACAGGAAAGAGGCGAAAGTGGTGAGAGCCGGAGTGAATTCTTTCGCCGAGCCGTGGAGGCGTTATTGCGCCGGAGACGCGAACAGGACAAGACTGAACGTTATGTTCGAGCTTACCAGCAGAATCCGGAGTCTAAAGAGGAAATTGAAGCCGCCCGCCATGCTGCCAGCGCTATCCTTTCCGAGGAGTCCTGGTAATGAAAAGAGGGGAAATATGGTGGGCAGAACTGGANNGTGTTGAGGTATCGCTGGGAATCAAGGACGGGGTTCCTCAGGAGTGCGTCATAAATCTTGATACCATCACTACCGTACCCAAAGACTGCCTGCGCAGTCGTCTCACTACCTTGAGTCCTAACAAATTGAGAGAAGTCGAAGAGGCTATCCGTTTTGCTCTGGGGCTAGAGTCTTAGAAAAAGGTAACATTACCTTGACACCAGCCCGCCTTTCGGATAAATTAAAGATAATTATGTTAAAGAAGGTCGAAATGTTTACCGCCACGCCAAGGACGGTGACCTTTTGGACTGGTGATCGGGAATACAAAGTAACACCCTGTCACGGTGGAGATCGGNNAACATGCCACCCTGTCACGGTGGAGATCGGGGGTTCAAATCCCCCCGGGGTCGCCAAATGTTCCGTTATTTCAGGCTAATGAGCTTTTATTAATCATGCTTAACACTCTTACCGTCTTTTGGTAGTCATCTTTTATGTTAAGACATACACTATCTTCGGCATGTTGGATATCTCTCGGAAAACAATTGATTCCTGCCATCTTTCTACCGGATAGTACTTTAGCCTTGGCTTGTTCAACCCAGATCTTTCTCGTTGCTACCCAGAAATAATCCCTGTCTTCTTTGTGAACCCAGGCGAAAACACCCATTTCACCTTGAATATCCGAATTGAATTTATTTAAATTATAAGTGCGCTCATTAGCTTTGGAGTAATGACAACCGATGTCTCCGGCAAGTTTCTTAATAAAATCCTCGTCCTGTTCGCCGAATCCCATAGTGCGTCTTGGCTGTTTGGCAATCATAGATGACTCCTTTACAGTGTATCCTGATGGTCCGAGATATGCGCGGGCCGGATAAATCTCCAGCCCGTGCACATTTCGTTGGCGAGCGTAAGCTTACCTGCTTACTTTTACTTTACGGTAGCAATCGCTGCAATAGACCGGTCTGCCCTGACGGGGTTCGAACGGTACGGAAGTTGCTTTGCCGCAATCGGAGCATACCGCCGGGTAATTTTGACGTGCGGGTGTGTAGCCGGAGCCGCTGTTTCCATAGCTGTTGCCGCCGGTGGTATTACGCTCTGATTTCCTGGCCTGACGACATTCCGGGCAGCGTTTGGGCTCGTTGGTGTAGCCTCTTGTCTGGAATTGTTCCTGTTCCTCAACACTAAAGGTAAAGGATTTACTGCAATCTGAACAGGTGAGTGTTTTGTCCTGAAAACTCATTGGATGACCTCCTCTCTTAATATTTAGTTAGAGCTCGGGTCATCCAATACTTGATATCAATCTATGGGGAATCTAAGAAGATTGCCTTAACCTAAACTGGAACTATTAATTAATTATATAATAACATATAACTTTTAGCAAATTTGCGAAGTAAACCTGGTTGTTAGATTGGCAAACCCGCTGCCTTTACCATTGATGGTTGCAGTCGTCGCAAATCCACCAGATGCCGGGTATTGCCTTGAGACTTTTGCCGCCGGGACAGGAAGTAATTTTCACACTACTACATTTAGGGCATTTCTCCGGCTTTGATAACGGCGATTTAGTATCTTTGACATACTGCTTGTTTTCTGCGTCTTTATTTTCCATCCCTGTCCTCTCATTTCCCCAACAATCAACTGCCTATATTCATGGCGTCCCCTTTTCCATACCGGCTTGCCAATCTTTCAAGGGGTTACCCGTTATATCCAGCCTGTATATGGGGTCATTTAATCTTTCTTAATTGGAGCATAGCCCAATTTCGAGAGTCTGTCAAGGAAAAGGGGCTATTCCCGGGGGCGCTAATTGTGCGTTTGTCCCTTTTATGGTATACTTAATATAAGTTCCAGTTTAGGTTTTGACAAACTTCTCAGAAGCTATTCACTCAGAGTTCTCTCAAGTATTGAATGACCCAAGCTCTAACTAAATTATATATAGAGGAGGGCATCCAATAAATCTTCAGGATAAGTCTATCCAGTGCTCCGATTACGGAGCTACCTTTATTTTCAGCGTTAAAGAAATTACACAATCACTTTGACACCTGTAAAGTAAGTGCATAATCAATATTTTTTTCAAGGAGTTTAATGAGTTTCGAGACTTTTAATTTTCATCCGAGCATCATGGCCGGTGTACGCGCGCTCGGTTATATCACACCCACACCAATTCAACTTAAAGCCATCCCGCCGATAATGCAGGGGCGGGATCTTATTGGTCTGGCCCAGACCGGAACGGGTAAAACAGCGGCTTTCGTACTGCCTATTCTGGAGCGCCTGCGCACCGGACAGCGAGGATGCGTCCGGGCTCTGATAATTTCACCCACACGTGAACTGGCCGAGCAGACCTGCGAGGTTATCAATCAATTAGGTTACAATACAGGGCTGGAGAGTGTAGCCGTTTACGGCGGCGTTAACATGGCTCAGCAGATCAGGGATATCAGACGAAGTTGTGAAATCGTGGTGGCCTGCCCGGGACGACTAATCGACCACCTCTGGAAGGGTACGATTAGTCTATCGCAACTGGAAATCCTCGTCATCGACGAGGCCGATCGAATGTTCGATATGGGTTTCCTACCCGATATTCATAACATTTTAGCGTGTATCATGAACAAGCATCAGACACTGCTTTTTTCGGCCACCATGCCCGAAAATATCCGGCGGCTGGTTAAAGAAATTTTACACGACCCGGTCACAGTTCAAATCGACCAAAGGCTACCGCCGAAGACCGTGTCCCACGCCCTGTACCCGGTAGAGCCGCATCTTAAAACCGCGCTTCTTAAGGAAATACTCCGTAAAACCAGGACGGAGTCGGTACTTATCTTTACGCGCACCAAGCGCCGTGCCGAACAGGTGGCACAACAACTGGTAAAGGCCGGCTACCGCGTCTCTTCACTGCAGGGCGACCTGCCCCAGAGCCGGCGTCAGGCCGCAATCGAGGGCTTCCGAACCGGAACGATTAAAATCCTGGTGGCTACCGATATCGCTTCCCGCGGCATCGATGTATTACGGATTTCCCACGTCATCAACTACGACATGCCGGGGAGTACCGATGACTATATCCACCGTATCGGCCGTACCGGCAGAGTTGAGAAAGCCGGTGACGCGCTGACCTTTGTGACCAGAGCCGATGCGGAAAAAGTAAACGACCTGGAGCGGATACTCAATAAGCCGCTGGAACGTCTCACTCTCGAAGGCTTCGATTATACGAAGAAACCCACAGCGAATAACGAACCCCGCCGTTCGCCACAGCCACGAAGGCGTACCGGTTCCAGCAGGTCATCGTCCACGAGTACCGGCTTAAAGTCCCTCGGCAGGGAACTCAAACATCAGGTCATTTAATATCGGTTATATTTACCAGGCTCTGGTAGTCAACGAGGATACTCATCGCCGTGCTTTGACTGGCTATGCCGGCCTCTGCTGCCGCCGCCACCGGATTCAAACCGCCAATCAAAACAATACCAATCCGGTTAAGGTCGATGGGTATTTCACAAACCGGCTCGCTGATATTTCCCATCAAGTAGATACCACCAAGGCCGGCATCTTTTAGTTTGGCCGCCACTTCCTTAGCCATAGGCTGGCAGATGGCCGGTATTTCCCTGAAGTTAGCCAGAATCTCGCCGTTTCCTTCGGCGGCTACTTTGGCAACAGATGTCATATTGGCCCTGATGAATATTTCCGAAGGGTCAAGAGAGCTACCGGCGTAATGAATGAGCTCGACAAAGCGCAGGGGATTATGATTTCGTATCTGTAATATGCCGCCGAATTTCGAGTCAATCGGCACGCCGGCTTTGAGCAGGGTGCCATTGACGATAATGCTGCAAACCGTAGCCAGAGCCGTCATGCCTTCAGGGACTACCATATCGCCGAGAGCTTCCCCCTCTTTGGCGACAGCTACCAGATCACTAACACAAAGCCCCGCCTGGAAAATAGGCTTCATTATCTTCAGCGCTTTAGTGAAATCTTCTTTGCGGAATAAAGAGACATTAGCGGGAATAAAACCGGTACGTTTATCCAGATCGATATTGGTGCGAAAGGCAAGCATCTCAATCCTCGATAAAGTAAGCCCTACTTTACGGCTGACCATAGCCCTTTTTTGCTCAGCTTGCCCGAGTTCGGTAATCACTCTGCCGTCTCTTCTGCCGACAAGCCGGGTGAGACCTCTTTCATCCATCAGTCTGAGATGATACCTTACCGCTCTTTCGCTAAGCCCGATTCCCAGGTCCTTCAGCCGCTTGGCGATAACTGTTGACCCTACCGCTTCATGTGAGTCTCCCAGAGTATTCAGAATCGCCAGGACTTTGCGTTCAACATCTTGTGTTTCAAATCCCATAGCAACCTCCGGCGGATGGTAACCGTCTACGAATCATTATATATAAACCAGTATGTGCTGTCTATCAGCCGTACATACCCGTATAAAGAGGTCGGGAGGCGGGGGCTATCGGTGCTTTACCTGCCCCACCTCCCGATTCTTCGTCACTTCGTTAGTATTTAGTGCCGTAACGATAACTTATAACGTCGCGAGCATTAAGCCCACTGGCGACCTTCGAGAATACGCATGGCATCTTCTCGATAAGCATTCATCAGGTAAGGAATACCGGTGACACTGGTGCATTCCTCCGTCAGTGACATAAGGTCCTTGCGGCTGATGGCCGGTAGGTTGAAACACCTGGCGCCAGCCATTAACTGCTGTAGTCCTACCCTTATCTTTTCGCTGTAGCTATAAATACCCACTGCGCCGAGAGGGATGCTCTTCATTTCTGCGGCGCCGACCATATCTTTAACCTCTTCGTAGCAAACGAAGATTTCTTCCGGGGTTGAGCCAAACTGACTGACCGTATTGGGTAATTTACCGTCTTTAATCCACTGGGCGATATTCTTGCCCACCATACCCGGAATCATCAGCGCCCGTCCCATGCAAACCGCCTTGACGAATGGCGCGCCCATAGCCAGCGCCTTGAAGACGCCATCCTCGCTGCTGAAGCCGCCGCCGAAGGCAATATCAGGCACGCGCTCGCCACGGCTGGCCAGCTTATTGCAAAATTCATAGGCTGCCGCATGGAGATAGAGGCTGGGCATACCCCATTCTTCCATCATGCGCCAAGGGCTCATACCGGTGCCGCCGCCTGCGCCGTCGATGGTCAACAGATCAACATGGGCATTGGAACTCCACTTTATCGCCATGGCCAACTCGCGGAGACCGTAAGCCCCTGTTTTCAGGGTAATGCGTTTGAATCCCAGGCTCCTCAACCGCTTGACCTCGGCATAGAACCCTTCTTCATCGATAAAGCCTAGACGGCTGTGACGCTCGAACTCTTTGAGCGAGCCATCCTTAAACGCCGCCTGGCTGAGCGGGCTGGAGGGGTCAGGTGTAACAATGTAGCCGCGTTTCTGAAGCTCCAGGGCACGTTCAAGACTGTCAACTTTTATTTCGCCGCCGATACATTTAGCGCCCTGTCCCCATTTTAACTCGATGGTATCCAGTCCGTGTTTCTTGCTGACATACTCGGCCACACCCAGCCTGGTGTCTTCAACGTTCATCTGTACCAGGATTTCGCCATATCCCTTGTGATAGCGTCGGTAGACTTCAATGCGGCGATCCATGTCCGGTGACGAAATAATCTTTCCTTTTTTATCTAGTTTTAGACCAGGGTCAATGCCGCAAACATTTTCGCCGCAGACAAGGGTAACACCGCTCAGGGCGGCACCGACGGCAAAGTGCTCCCAGTTCTTACGGGCAATCTCAGTAGAACCGAGCGCGCCGGTGAATATCGGCATCTTCATTTTAACTTTCTTGTCCCAGCCGTATTCAGTCTCGGTGTTTACCTTGGGGAAAATAGCCGAGTCCGAGTCACCGATAACGCCTTCCGGCATACCCTTGGCTCCAAGGGCATATCCCTGGATATTGAGGTGAGAATAATCAACCGGATAGTCCTTATCTCCGCCGGCGGTGATTTCCCCGAAAGGTCCCGGGTAAATCAGCTCTCGACTGCGAAAGGTCGCCTTGAACACCTCGCAATTGCCCGTGCACCCGTCGATACACCGCGAGCATAGGCCGCTCATCGGCGAAACGCTTCGGGAACGGTTGGCAGTTCTGGTAGCGTCATTGGAATTTGGTCGCTGTAGATTCATTTTTCTCCTCTCTATATTTATTTTTTAATCTTTATCCGCAAAGCAAATAGCCCATTATTATACTCAGTAGCTTTGTCATCGGTATATACCATTGGTAATTGGTTGCCGTGTTCCATCCATCATAGCATTAACTTTTATGTTTTTCAATGTATCATGCAGTTCATCGGCACACAGGTAAATGGAACGCATTAGCTCCCCTACGCGGAGAGCCAATGCGTATATCATGAAGATTGTATTTTAGGTTTTTCTAGGGTAAAGTCACACCCTGAGCGCTAAGCCGTTGACGCAAGGTCTTGTAGTCCACTTTCCTCGGTTGTATTTTGTTCTTCACCGCCAGAGCTGCCGCTGTACCGGCCGCCTGCCCCATTACTACGCAGTGAGGGATGATATTGAACATGGTATTAGCCGTCTGGTCTGATGAGAAGCAGCGCCCGGCCGCCAGCAAACCTTCCAGACTCGCCGGTACCAGGCAGCGATAAGGCAAACCGACGTTCTTCTGCATGCCTGATGGCGCCATGCCTGTCGGTACAGCCTGCGGAAATACACCGACGATATCATCAAAGCTCTTTTTTGCTTTTATGTCTTCTTCCGTGAGGACATATTCACCCACCAGCCTCCGGCTGCCCCGCGTGCCGAGTTGTGAGGCGCTATCGTAGATATAACTTTTTTCAAAGCCGGGCGTCCGTTTCTTGTAGAATTCATAAACCGGCATCATAGCTGCCCTGACATGTGTTTCAACCCAGGTCAGGTCTTCAACTTTTATAGCGCTCTTGTCCTTGATGAAACTATTTACCCAGAACACATCTTTACGCTGCGCGGGCACCGGCCCCACGTGAAAGCCCGCAATGCCGTCTACTTCATCCCTCATCGCCTGCCATTTTTCCGGGTTTGCTGACCTGAAGTCAGCGAATATGTCAAAGTCAATGCCGCCGATGCGGAATACCATGGCCAGCGCCGAGCTGCGGTAGCCTTTATCCACAGAATCATCATAGTCAGCTCCGGCGGAGGCAAATACATCGCCGTCTCCGGTAGCATCGATGATAACTTTCCCCAGTACTGCCTGCCTTCCGGACTTGCTTTCAAATATAATCCCTTTTACATTATTCTTTTCAACAATGGCCCGTGTACCCCATGAATGAAGTAATTGCTTTACTCCCGCCTCAAGCGCCATATTGTTCAGGATACATTTCAGTAACTCGGGGTCGACCATGATAGCATGGCGCATCATGCCGGGTTCTTTTGTTTTAGCCAGGTCATGCGCTCCGCCCACTTTTTCCAGCTTGTCCATCCATTCCTGGGTTTGTCCCGGAGGAAACTGGTTAATCATCAATACCAGACCGCCGGTAGCCATGCCTCCGAGGTGACCATACCGTTCTACAAGGATAGTATCGGCTCCCTCACGGGCGGCGGTAATGGCCGCGGTTACTCCCGCCGGTCCGCCTCCCACCACAACTACTTCTGCCTCGGCGAATACGTTGATTTCTCTGGCCGGTTCCTTGATTGTTTTTCCTTTTTCTAAACGCTCTTTCATCATTGTTCCCTCCCTATTTCACAAGGATAATTTAAGTAATAAACCCTAAACTGAAACTATTCAGCCCTTGAGACGGCTCAAGGGCTGTTATTAACTTTTAACAGGAAGATAGTTGGTATTACACCTGGATTACGGCTATAACGTCCCTCTGAGCCTTGGATCCAGGGCGTCTCTGAGGCCATCGCCTACCATATTAAAGGCGAAGACAACCAGCATAATGGCTATACCGGGGGCAAGCGAAAGCCAGGGACGGGATAACAGGTATTGATTGCCGTCGTTCACCAGGCTGCCCCAGGCTATGGTCGGATCCTTGACGCCGATGCCGAGGTAGCTTAGTCCGGCCTCGGCCATGATAGTCATACCGACGGCAAGGGTCATCATGACAATCATCGGGGGGAAAGCATTAGGAAAAAGATGTTTAAACATAATGCGCTTGCTGCTGGATCCCAGAGAACGTTCCGCTAATATGTAATCATTTTCCCGGATGGACATAGTTTGACCGCACATGACCCTGGTATATCCCGATATTGCTCCTATGCCAAGGGCGATAATCACCATCTTTATGCCTCCACCAAGAAGAGCCGCGATGGTCAGCATCAGCAGCATACCCGGGAAAGCCATCAGCGTGTCAATAATCCTCATGATAATCGTGTACGTCCACCCGCCGAAGTACCCGGCTGACAACCCCAATACCGTGCCCATCACAGAGGCGAAGCCGATGGCACAGGTAGCGATTATAAGCGCCGTGCGGGCCCCGTAGATAATACGGCTGAACATATCTCTACCGAGAGCATCCGTACCCAGCAAGTGCCCATGGCCGGGCGGAGACAGGATACTGTAGTAGTCTAATTTTAGTGGGTCGTAAGGGGCGAGAAATTGAGGAACAAGGGCGCAAACGAAAAACACCACGAGGATAACTGCCCCGATAATAACCACCGGTCTGCCCAGGAATACTTTGATAAAGCGCCGGAACTCATTAACCCGGGGCGGGTGCGCTGTAAATTCTGGGTTCACTTTAACCTTTTCTGGCATTGTACATGTCTCCTTATCTATACCTTATCCTCGGGTCAAGCCATCCGTAAGAAAGGTCTACGATTAAGTTGGCACACAAAACAACCGTGCAGGATATCAGCAAACAGGCCTGTACTATCGTATAGTCCTGCGCGAAAAGTCCCTCTACTGCCAGCCTCCCCATACCCGTAATACTGAAGACGGTTTCAACTATTACTGAACCCCCCACAATCGCTGCGAGGGTCATACCTTTCATAGTAATGACAGGGATAAGGCCGTTTTTCAGAGCATGTTTAATAATAACCACCTGCTGTTTCAGGCCTTTGGACCAGGCGGTCCGTATATAGTCCTGCCTCAGCACTTCGAGCATACTGGAGCGCGTCATTCTTATATCCGTGGCGATAGGGGCCAGTGACAGGCAAATGACAGGCAGGATGATATGCCTTATATTGTCCAAGATGTTAACAGTAGGAGATACATAACCATACAGCGGCAGCCAATCGAGTTTATAGCTGATAAGATAGATGAGCAAAATACCCAGCCAGAAAGACGGCACGCAAATTCCCAGGTTGCCAAAGGCGGTCAGCACATTATCCAGCCAGGTTCCCCGTTTGACGGCCGCGATGAGACCTATTGGAATACCTACAATAACACTAATTATAAAAGCCAGCGCGCCGAGCTGAAATGTTATCGGCAACCGATGTTTAACATCGTCAATTATATTGTTCTGGTTGACAATGGATTTCCCGAGGTTGCCGCGAACCACCTGACCTAACCAGTCGAAATACTGCACAATCATAGGTCTATCTATCCCGACCTGATGCCTGAGATAGTCAAGCTGCTCCTGGGTTACCTGACTCTCTTGCTGCGCGGAAAGAAACATCAGGATAGGGTCACCGGGTAATAATCGTACCATTACAAACACAAGTACGGTAACCAGTACCAAGATCAGTATCATCTGTAATATGCGCCGAATTATATATGCTCCCATGTTCATCCCCTGCTATCAGATTAGTCAAACATGCGGTAGGCTGGTAACGCCTAACAGATTAAGTACTTATTTTAATTATTTTTAATAATACCAAGATTATCAACTCTGTCAATCATTTAAGTATTATCTTTGCCGTTGTTTCATCGTGAGTGATGTTTTTAAATTAAGACCATAATACAAGCCCAGTTTGTTTAACTTACTAAATTATGTAACTAAACTCTTTTTCGGGGTTGCCGTCCCGGCAACCGGCCTTAAACCAGCGTTGCCGGGACGTTTAACCCATCTTAACTTACAAAGTTACCGTATTTCTACCGGAGAGATTTATCAAGGTAGATTTCCGAGTAGCGAACGGTCAATACAGGATACTGCTCGTTATTGGGTTCATTCACGCCTTGCAGTCTGAAAAGGAACGCCTGCTGTTCAATGTACGGTATGAACATCATATTATCGTACATTATCTGAATGAGATTCTGCATCAGCTTGGGGTCAGGGGTTGGGGAAGCCAGCGAGGCGGCAAGTCCCGCATCCCACCCGGCAGGTTTCTTGCAGTAGGCGAACTGCAGACCCGTGAAGTAGAAGGTAAAGTCTGTGTTCCTGTTATCAAAAGCAGCCAGGCCATGTCCCATCAGGCCGTCCCAGGTGCCGTAGCGCAATACTTCATATGCGCCGGCGGTGGGGCTGTCGATGTTTACATTGATGCCTACCGCTTTGAGCTGGTCGGCTACCGCAGTGATATAGTTAGCGGGGACCATGCGGGTAAAGACGTGTATCGTGGTCGTGAACCCGTTAGGATAGCCTGCGTCGGACAGCAGCTTCTTAGCCTTGACCGGGTCATACAAGGTTTTATTGAGGCCGGGAATAGCCGTATCCGGGAAGCCCTGTAAGAACTGATAAGCGGGAATAGCAAATCCGAAGCCCAGGGCATCGGCCAGGGCCTGGCGGTTGAGGGCGTAGGATGCGGCAAAACGAACGTTCACATCGGCCCAGGGCGACTTGGGATTCATGCTATCGGGAATCAATACATAAGGGCCTCCGCCTCCGGTTCTTACCTGGTATTTGCCGCTGTCTTTGAGTTCTTTCGCGTCCAGAAGACCAAGGGGGGCATATATCATTATATCGCCCTTCTGGAAGGCCAACTTTTGTACTGTTTGATCGGCGATAACGGTCATGGTTATGCCGTCAAGATACGGCTTGCCGGTATCCCAGTAATTCGGGTTCCTCTTGTAGGTCAGTTTGGAGTCACGCTCATATGACACGAAAAGGAACGGGCCGGTGCCGATCGGGGTCAATCTGGTAGCATCGATACCGTTCTTATCGAAGGATGCCTTGGAAATCTGTTGCGTGCAGCCTGTCGACAGGTTGGTCAATATCGTGTTCTGGTAACTAGCGGTATTGATGCGAATGGTGTAGTCATCGATTTTGGTAATCGATAGCCAGGCAGCCGCGTTTGCCTGTTTCGCGGCGATTTCCAGGTCCATGTTCCACTTGCAGACGTCGGCATTGAAATCGGAGCCGTCACTGAACTTAACACCCTTCCTCAGGCCAAGGGTAACCGAAGTGCCATCAGCGGCGACGCTCCAGGAAGTGGCCAGTACGCCTTCGAGGGTGCCGTCTATTTTGACCCGTAGCAGAGTCTCAAGAGCGGGGGCGGCGGCGGTATATGAATCCGGGGCAGCTTCCGGCGGATAGCCGATGGGGCGGGACGGACCTACGCCTATGGCCATCTTATAAGTGCCACCGTATTTGTCGCCCGTGGGAGCAGCAGCGGTGGTTGTGGGCGCAACAGTTGCCGTCGTCGTCTTCACAGCAGCAGTTGTCGTCGGCGCCGCGGTAGTAGTTGCCGGCGTTGTCGTCGTCTTAGTGCCGCAAGCACCCAGTAGTAGACTTAATAGCAATACAAATCCTAACAGGACAAATAGTGTTTTTCTCATTAATTACAACCTCCTCGATTATTGGTTAACTATTAATTAACAATATACCGTGTCCTTTAATCGATACCCTCGTCACCTCCTTCCGAATATTTCAGAAGCATAATAAAAATATTTGTTATTTGGCTTTATCTATGGCAACTCCCGGCAGCGGTACGCCCTGTTCCAAGAGTTTTTTCTGTAATGTCTTATAATCTACCTTCCGGGGGCTGACACCTTTATTGACTGCCAGAGCGGCGCCAGTGCCGGCGGCCTGCCCCATGGCGATACAATGGGGAATAAGGTTAGCCATATTATTGGCAAAATAATCTGAGGAGAAACTACGTCCGGCGACGAGCAAGCCTTCTATTTTGGCGGGAACCAACGCTCGGTAGGGTATATAGACATGCTTGACTTCTTTATCGCTCGGCGGACCCATACGCGGGAACACGGCGATGGTATCGTCAAATTTCTTGCTGGCAGCGAAGTCATCTTTGGTAATGACGTACTCACCAACCAGCCGCCGGGCGCCCCGGGTGCCGGTTTGTGAAGCTGTGTCCAGGATAAAGCTATTTTCAAAGGTGGGAACATTTTTCTTTAAAAAGGCAAAACCCTTACGCATCATCTTGCGCATTTCTACTTCCAGAGTAGTGAGGTCTTCTACGTTCATGCAATTCAAATTCGGTATCCAGTTATTGACCCACATTACGTCATTGCGGGGTGTAGGCAGCGGTAAAAGACGGGTGCCAGCTGCATCGGCAATCCCTTTTACCAATTCTTGCCATTTTTCCGGCTGGGTTTCTTTAAATTCACAGAATTTCTGGTAGTCACAGTTCCCCAGGCGGAAAACCAGGGCCAGCATGGAACTCCTGGAAGTAGAGTCTAAATAGGCATCGAACTCCGCCCCTGCCGATGGCAGGAGGTCTCCGTCTCCAGTGCCGTCGATAATGATCTTTCCCAGCACTGCCTGCCTCCCGGATTTACTCTCGAATATTACACCCTTAACTTTTCCATTGTCAACGATAGCCTGAGTGCCCCACGAGTGTAGATACAGCTTTATTTTCGCATCTTCTACCATATCGTTCAGCATGCATTTTGTTAATTCTGTGTCTACCCAGGCTGTATGTTTAATTTTTCCGTTGATAGTGTTGCCCATAAAGCGGTTCCATTTCTTCAGCAGCTTCGGATCGCTGGAGCCGATGTCCTGGTTCCGTGGCCGCAGGACACCATTTTCCATTTTATCCAGCCTCTCCAACCATTCCATGGCAAGCCCGGCGATGATCGGGTCTTTGCCGCCGTCGCTCATATGCGGGATTTGTATTACTATGCCTCCGGTGGCCATGCCTCCGAGGTGACCATATCTTTCGAGAAGCACTGTTTTAGCGCCGTTGCGCGCCGCGGCAATTGCTGCTGAGTGTCCCCCCGGACCGCCGCCGACTACGACAACATCAGCCTCATAGCATACTTTTGTTTCTCTAGACGGTTCCTGTATGGTTTTTTGCGCTGCTTTAGGCATTTTCCTATCTCCTTCAATATTTTAATATATGCCTTTTTACTTGTCCAAGTCTGCCCGAAGTTCGCGGATAGAGCTTTTAACTAATTCGGCTGATAATCTGAGATATTTCCCCGGCGCAACCCTTTATAGCCGTAGTATATTTTTGAATACTGTCAAAGCCAAGATAAGAAACGGGGACAATGATGGCAGCAGCAGCAATTATCTTTTCACTGCCGTTAAAAATAGGGGCTGCCGCCACCCATACACCCTGCCTGTATTCCTCTTTATGGTAAGCTGCCCCTTCCGCTTTAATAGTCGCCAGTTCCTTTTCAAGCCGGGAAGTATCCGTGATACTGGTGGCAGTATACGGCTGGAGCGCAATCCTTTTGTAATAGGCTTTCCTTTCGTCTTCAGATAGCGCGGTTAATAATACTTTGCCGCAGGCAGTACAATAAAGAGGCAGCCGTTTGCCCACAGGTGAGTTAATACGTAATTCACCGGAAGTTCCAATTTCTTCTACGATGAGCAACATATCAGCGTCTAACACTGACAGAAAGGTGGAGACATTATATTCCTTGCTGATCTTGCTTAAAGAAAGGTAGGCGAAATCAATAAATTTTAAATTCCGGCGAATGGCATAGTTAAAATCCAGCATTTTCAAGCCAAGCGAGTAGGCTCCTTTTTTCTGGTATTGGGAGAGATACCCTCTTTTAGCAAAAGTGGAGACCAGCCGATAGGCCGTAGCCGTGTTGAGTCCGGTAGCTTTAGATATTTCGGTTAAACTCATCCCGCCATCTTTCTGGAGAAAGATTTCCAGGATGTCTATGGCTTTGTTGACTGTTCTTGACGTATTTTCCATGTATTATGAAAACTTATTTCATTTATTGAAATTGGTGGTATTTTATCACGTAAAAAAATCTGTGTCAAACTTACTCACGCCACATCAATTTTTCTTGCTTTGAGAAGTTGGCCATGATAATATTTAGGCAATGCTCTACCCTGAATAAATAATCTGGAATAAGTGGTGGTAAGTTGGCTAGTTTTATAATCAGAAGGATTCTACTAACAATTTTAGTTCTGATCATTATTTCCTTTTTGTCTTTTTTACTGTTATATATTATGCCGGGAGACCCAGCAGCCGCGGCGCTCGGCCTATCAGCCACGCCGGCACAGATTGAAGCTTATAGACACGAGCTATGGTTAGACCGACCGTTCATGGTACAGTACTTTCATTGGGTAGGTAATGCCGTTCGCGGTGACTTCGGGGAGTCTATTGCCTATAAAGAGCCTATCAGTACAATATTTAAACAATCTTTACCGATTACGCTCTATCTATCCATGTGGGCCTTTATACTGAGCACTATCCTGGGTATTTCAGCGGGTATTATCTGCGCTATCAGGCGGGGAGGTCTTCTCGACCAAGTAATCAGTGTTATGGCCAATATAGGCATCGCCGTTCCCATTTTCTTTTTGGGAATACTGGGAATTTATTTCTTCGCTCTTAAACTGAATTGGCTGCCCATCATGGGTTGGACTTCACCTACTGACAACTTTATAGAGAGTTCAAGGCAGGCGTTGATGCCGGTGATAGCGTTATCCGTCCCCGGTATCGCGATGATGGCCCGCCAGACACGCTCCAGTATGCTTGAAGTCATCCGCCAGGACTATCTCCGTACTGCCTGGTCCAAGGGCTTAAAAGAACGCCAGGTGATTATCAGACATGCCTTAAAAAACGCACTTATTCCCATCGTTACTTTGTTGGGTTTACAGGTACGTACCTTGGTGGGCGGTTCAGTGGTAGTAGAGCAGGTTTTTAATATTCCGGGAATGGGTCGTCTGCTGGTTTATTCCGCTTTCAGCAAAGACTTTATTATCATACAGGCAGGAGTGCTGCTCATCGGAGCGGTGGTCTGCCTGGCGAATTTGCTGGTGGATATATCCTACGGCTGGCTCGACCCGAGAGTAAGGTATGATTAAGGAATAAAATGCCGGATAATACTAACGCTTTAGCGATTACGGAAAAACCGCCCAAGAGAGTCAGCGAACTACGCCGTACTTTAAGGGTAATGTTCGACCGGCCCGTGGTCATCGGAGGCGCGGTAGTTATTGTATTTATGGTCATCCTTGCTATTTTCGCGCCGCTGATTGCGCCCTATCCTCCGAACGACCAGAATCTAATGGCTACCCTGCAATCGCCTTCCCACGCCCATTGGCTGGGTACCGATGAGCTGGGCCGCGATTTTCTGACTCGTGTAATCTACGGTGCGCAAATTTCCCTTCTGGTCGGTGTAGTAGCAGTATCTCTTGCCGGCGCTGTCGGCATGGTACTGGGGCTGATTGCCGGTTATTTTGGGGGGTGGGTAAGTAACATCATTATGAGGTTCATCGATGCCCTCCTGGCATTACCTCCCATGGTATTGATGCTGGCCATAGCCGCTATGCTCGGCGGAGGTCTTAAAACCGTTTTAATTGCTATCGGTATCGCCATGATGCCGACATATTGCCGCCTGATGTGCGGCCAGGTACTTTCTCTCAAGGGAAATGATTATGTCACGGCGGCCCGCGCCGGAGGCGCCGGTAACCTGCGTATCATGTTCCGGCATCTCCTGCCCAACTCCCTTGCACCGATGATGGTACTGATGAGCGTTAACCTTGGAACCGCGATATTGATGGAAGCTACGCTCAGCTACCTGGGAATCGGTATCCTGCCGCCGGCCGCTACCTGGGGGATTGAGGTCTCCAGCGGGCAGCGGTTCATTCTCTCTCACCCGATACTTCCCTTCGCTCCCTGTATTGCCATAACAATCCTCGTCCTGGCTTTCAATATGGTCGGTGACGGCTTGCGGGACGCGCTTGATCCCAGGCTCAGAGGTACGCTTTAAAGCAAGATTGACAAATCTTACTTATTGTCATTTAATTACTGTATAATAATATAATCGTATTACGAAGGAGGTGATTTGGGTATCCGCAATTAGATATCCTTAAACATTAAAGGTACGCTTCCATGATAAAGAAATGCCAAATAATAGAGGAGGCCAGGTAATTAAAGAAATGTTTAACTATAAAAAAATAATCTATCTTATGTTGGCCGTTGTGCTGGCGCTTTCAATTGTGTTTTTAGGTGTTAGCTGCAAGACGACGACAACAACAACACCGGCGGCAACAACGACAGCCACATCAGCGCCTGCCACAACTACCAAACCGGTTACAACAACGCCGGCGGCAACTACACCGGCGGTAACAACGGTAGCACCTAAATCCGGCGGCATTCTAAAGATTTACATGCCGACCGAGCCTTTCAGTCTTTATCCGCCGTCTATGACCGGTCAGACCGACGGCGAAAATGGTAATATTTGCGTTGAAACACTCTTCCGTCTGGACGAAAAAGGTAGTGTTGTTCCTTGGCTGGCAACCGACTACGTCTCTGACCCGGATAGTAAAACGTTTGCCATCCACCTCCGGAAAGGCGTGAAATTCACGGACGGGTCCGATTTTAACGCCGCGGTGGTCAAATGGAACATGCAACAATACCAGGCCGGTTCTAAGGCCGAATTAAAGAACATCACGGCTATAGATACGCCTGACGATTATACCGTCTTACTACATCTTAGCACTTATGATAATACCCTTGTTCTAAACCTTTCTACAGCTGCGGATGCCGGCCGTATGGTATCCAAACAATCGTTCGATGCCAACGGCGGCAAGACCTGGGCCGATAAGAACCCAATAGGTACCGGCCCTTTCAAGTTCGTGAGTTGGACCAAGGACGTCAGCATCATATATGCCAGGAACGACGCTTACTGGGGCGGCAAACCCTACCTGGATCAAGTACAATTCATCCGAATCTCCGACGCGACCACAGCCCAGATGACCTTCCAATCTGGCGGTCTTGATATCTATGGCCCTGACCCGGTAATCGCCAAACCTTTGATTGATTCAGGTAAGTATAACTGGTGTGTTACACCTGAAGGTCAAATCCCGGCGCTCACCGGCTATGCCGCAGACCCAACCTCTCCTTTCGCCAAACTGGAAGTGAGGCAGGCACTGTCTTATGCTATTGACCCTCAGGCGGTTAGCAATGCCTTCGGCTACGGCTTCTGGAAGGTCTCGAACCAGTGGGCTGTCCCCGGAACCTGGGGTTTTAATACCGCTGTAGTCGGCTATCCTTATAATCCTACCAAGGCTAAAGCGCTGCTGGCGACAGCAGGCTATGCCAACGGTTTACCGGCGCTCTTGAGCTACTACGCCACAAGCCAGGCACTTACCGATGAAAATACGGCTTTCCAAAAAATGCTTAATGACGCGGGCTTCGTTATCACACTGAACCCGCTACAGCGCCCGGCTTTCGCCGATTCAGCTACCAACGGTAAAGGCTGGAGCGGCATAATCCGCGCGCAGGGATATTGCTCGGCAGACCCGCTGGTCAAATATGCGAACGTCGCGGCCGGGCTTGAGTTTAAGGGGATGTACCTCCCCACGGAATTCACCGACTTATATAAACAGGCTGTTTCAACACCAGACCAGGCTACGAAGCAAAAACTGACGCTTCAGTTGATGTCCCTGGCAGTAGATAAGTACTGCATGTCCGCTCCCCTCTATATCCAGGGTTCTCCGATGATTAAACAGAAGAGAGTCATGGATGACGGCTTTGGCGTGCAACCATACCGTTTTCTTAATCCCATGACCTGGGTAACTGACGGGAAGTAACCTAAGTTAATAGCGTTGGACAGACATGGAGCTTTAAACAGGCGCTGTGTCTGTCCAACCTCCTTTAAAGAAAACCTGACCCAAATATCATCCCGATATTTCTGTATCGGTTTACCGGACATCTCACGTAAACTTCATATTCTGACGGAAGTCCAACCTGACAGGAGATTCACTATGACATTAGAAGAGCTGGAAAAACGGGTCAGGGCGCTGGAAGACGCCGAAGAAATCAAAACCATGCACCGGGAATATCTCTTTTTTATTCAAAATCTGGAAATCGACAAAGCGCTGGACTGCTTTGCGGAAAATATCGTCACCGATGTTGCTAACTACGGCGTAATAAAAGGGAAAAAGGAAGTCAGCAAGTTTTTTCATGATGTAATCCGGAATAATGTGTTTACGTCTAAAGACGGCCACTTTACCGGCCAACCGGTTGTCTCCGTCGAAGGAGATAAAGCTAAAGGCCACTGGATGTTCTATCGCTTCCTGGAAAAATCAACATCAAAAGGGTGGATACAGGGAAGGTACGATTGCGAATACATTAAAGAAAACGGCAAGTGGAAATTCAGCTTTCTAAAGATGAAACGTCCCTGGCCGGCATTTTTTCAATAATATTATGTAAAGAGGTCTATTATGGGCATTTCTATTAAAGAGTATGAACGGCGTTATACCGCCATCCGCGAAGTCCTGAAGAAAGAGGGGCTGGACAGCATCCTCGTCGTCGGGATGTCCGATGATTTTAACCGCGGTAATATCCGCTATATTACCGGTTCAGGCCGGGGCGGCACCTGTATTTTCCCGCCCGAAGGTAAGCCCGTAATGCTTGCCATGCCTAACGCTTTAGCCTCCCCCAAACTGCCCAAGACGATGGAGGCTTTTGATTTACTGGACATCCGTGAGACATCTAATAATATTGAGCAGGTTATTAAAGAGCTTTCCCGCCTGGATAAAGGCCGCAAAATCGGTCTGGTGGGACTGGCCTGCATGTCCGTGCCGATGTACCTAACGGTCAAAGAGAAATTCGGCAGCCGACTGGTAGACCTGCCCTTGCTGTTCGAGCCTTTAAGGGTCATCAAGAACGCTGAGGAAATCGAGAAAATACGCGGGGCCGCCTCGGTAGCGGATAAAATCTACACTAAGCTCCGTAAGATAATAAAACCAGGTTTGAGCGAGTACAGTATCTACGGCGAGGTCAAGAAGATACTCTATGAAGAAGGCTGCGAATACGGCTTCGACCTGCTGGATGGCGCCGGTTCCATGATGAACATGGCCTTCTTCCCTACCGTGGACAAACTGGAAGCAAACGGCACTTTATTTATGGAAATCTCCCCTTCTTACCAGGGCTATTACGCGCAGTTGCCGGTGACGTTGCCGGTGGGAAAATACCAGACTCACGTTAAACAGATGGTAATGGCCTGGGCTGAAGCCGACAAAGCCATGCAGAAAATATTGCGCCCGGGGACGAAGGTTTCCGACATTTATCACACGCTAATTGATACTGTACAGGCTAAAGGATTTAAGTCTCCCCTGCGCCCCGGCCATTCTATCGGGCTGGATATCCTCGATTACTGGTCTATTACCGATACTAATGATACGATACTTAAACCCGGTATGGCGCTTGCTATCCATCCCTGCGTGATGGTCAAACCCGGCGGCGACGGCGTCGGCATGGGCTATACCTATTTAATTACTGAAACCGGATACGAGCGGTTTAGTAAAATAGACCTGGCTAAAGAGCTGATATAAAAGAGGTTAACCTTCATGTGCCCGAAAGTAAGCACCATAAAACCAGAGCTCGAAGCTGACCTCGTGATTATCGGTGGGGGCGGTTCCGGCCTGGCCGCTGCTTTAACTGCCAAAGAAAAAGGCATCAAGAACATTATTGTGCTGGAGAAGCGGGGCGGTCTGGGCGGCAACACGGCTCAAGCTACCGGCCTTTTCGCCTGTGAAAGCCCTGCCCAGGCACGGCAGAGGATTATCGCGGATAAGGACGTCCTCTTTAAAAGAGCAATGGACTGGGCGCGTTGGAGCCGCATCAATCCCCGGATTTTCCGGGCTTTTCTCAACAAATCCGGAGATACCATCCGCTGGCTGGAACAAATGGGGCTGGAGTTTACCGTCATCGCCTTCTTCCCGAACCAGGAACCACGCGTCGAGCATGTACCTAAGGGGAGAGGCGCCCAGCTTACCAAAGTGCTGGCGGAGAAATGCCGCGAATCAGGTGTGCAATTACTTTTACGCGGCAGTGGTAAAAAAATATTGTTCGGTAAAGACGGCGGCGTTAGCGGTGTGCTGGCAGTTCAGGGAGACGAGTTGGAAATCAAGACCAGTAATGTTATTATCGCTACCGGCGGGTTCGCCGGCAATAAAAAACTACTCAAGAAATATTGCCCGCTCTATTACGATGGTTTCGGCGTGCGCGGCCTGCCTCTTATGGGAGACGGGCTGCTGATGGCGCAGGAGGCGGGCGCCGCTATAGAAGACTTCGTCACCCTGCTCAAGGAAGGCCCCAGAGTCGATCTGCATACCTGGCCGCTGATGGCGATAGAGCGAGACCCGATTACTGTCTGGGTGAATAACCGGGGAGAGCGTTTTGCCGATGAGGCTATCGGCATGCACCCTTTCGAGGCCGGCAACACCATACTCCGTCAGCCGGATAAAGTCATGTATTCGCTGCTGGATACATCGATTGTACAGAACTTTTCAGTAAAATTGCCCGCGTTGGATAAAGCCCTCCAGGCAGAGGCCGCCGGAGACAGGTTGAAAATATCTAAATCGTGGGATGATATCGCTAAGTGGATAAACACCGACCCAGCGGTTTTGAAGACCACGATTGAAGGATATAACGCTTGTTGCGATCGCGGGTACGATGAGATTTTTGCCAAGGAGCGGCGATACCTCCAGCCGTTACGCCGTCCGCCGTATTACGCCATCAGGTGCCAGACGCATATCCTCGATACCATCGGCGGCATCCGCATCAACGAGCGCATGGAAGTCTTAAACAGTCAGGATAAACCTATCCGGGGACTTTATGCCGCCGGTGTGGCAACCAGCGGCTGGGAGGCAGAGACCTATTGCAGTGACCTAAGCGGCAGCGCCTTCGGATACGCTATTAACTCAGGGCGTATCGCGGGGGAAAACGCCGCCGCTTTTATTTTAGAGACTAAATAATATCTAGGAAGACTCAGACTATGACGAACACAAAATTTGAGAAGCTGCTCGAACCCGGCCGCATAGGGTCACTCAAAATTAAAAACCGGATGATAAAATCCGGTGCGGCGGCGCGGTACTGGGGAAACGGCACGAACCAGATTAACGATACCGCCAAACACTATTATGAAGCCTTCGCCAGGGGCGGTATCGGTATGTTAATCGTGGAGGGGCCGACCGTCGAGCCAAATGAAATGCGCACATCAGGCAACTACCGCCTCGATGACGATAAGTATATTAAAGGCGTCAGCGAATTGACCGCATTAATTCACCAGCACAATTGCCCTGCGTTCGTTCAGTTAAATCACACGGCTAACTGGCAGAAGCAGATGCCCTGGGAGAAAAAATCGGCGGATTCCACCCCTCCCAGAGCGCCATCGCCCGTGTGTATAAAATCGGAGATGGATAATAACAATGAAATGCCCCGCGAGATAACCATCGCGGAGCTTCAGGAGATTACAGACAAAATTGCCACGACCGCGGTGCGGGCCCAGAAGGCGGGGTTTGACGGCATCGAGCTAAACGCCGCATGTACGCACCTTTTCCATGCCTTTCTATCTCCGTTCTGGAATAAGCGCCATGACGCTTACGGATGCGACAGCCTGGAAAATCGCGCCCGCTTCTTAATCGAAAATATCAAAGAAATCAAAAAAAGCCTGGGACGGGATTATCCTGTCTCTGTTATTATTAACGGGGCCGAATTCGGGAACCTGATTGGCGTGGATAACAGCGAGTGTCTTACGCTAGCGGATAGCGTGGGCATCGCCCGCCTGTTACAGGCAGCCGGCGCCGATGCCATCCAGGTCAGGCATATCTGGCTGGCCAGGCATGATGCCTCGTTTTTAACCGACCATTTCAGCTTTCCGGAACTCCCTATTCCCAAAAATACTCTCCCCAAAGAATACGATTGGAGCCACCGAGGCCCGGGCGCTAACAGGTTTATGGTAGCCGCCGTAAAAAAGGCGGTGACCATCCCCGTCATGACAGTGAGCCGGCTCGACCCCGAATTGGCTGAACAATTTCTGCGGGACGGTATAATCGATTTTGCCTGTTTCAACCGGAGGCTGATTGCCGACCCTGAGCTTCCAAACAAGGTCGCTTACGGCAGGATGGATGATATCACCCCTTGTACTTCCTGCACCACCTGCAAGACCATGGGCGCTCACCGGCGCTGCCGGATTAACGCAACTATAGGAACAGACCAGTCATATATTATCAACCCAGCCGATAAAAAGAAAAAAATAGTGATAGTGGGCGGCGGCCCCGCCGGTATGGAAGCCGCCAGACTAGCCGCTTTAAGGGGCCACGAAGTAATCCTCTACGAAAAATCACACAAGTTAGGCGGCCTGCTGCCTTTGGCGGCTATGGTCAAAGGCCTCGAAATCGAATGTCTGCCGTCGATTGTAAGTTATCTTAAAGGCCAGATGATAAAGCACGGCGTGGATATACGGCTGGGTCAAGAAGTAAATGCCTCGGTCATCGAGCAAATCAAGCCGGACGTGGTAATCCTGGCCACCGGCGGCATTCCAGTTGTTCCTGAGATACCGGGCATTAATAACCGCAAAGTTGTCAAAGCCGCCGACCTGCACCGCCAGCTCAAGTTCTTCCTGAAATTCATGGGGCCGGGAACTTTGAGATGGTTTACGAAATTCTGGATGCCTATGGGTAAAAAAATAGTCATTATCGGGAGCGGCATCCAGGGCTGCGAACTGGCCGAGTTCCTGACCAAGCGCGGCAGGAAAGTCACCATCGTGGATACCGCCGCGGCCCCGGGCGAGGGCATGATAAACCACCTAAGGTTTCAGCTCTTCTATTGGTTCAGGAAAAAAGGCGTGACCATGATTAACGGGGTTCAAAAATACGTCGCAATAAACGATAAGGGACTTGTCATCCTGACAGCGGAAGGTTATAACCAGACGATTGAAGCTGATAGCATTGTGCCGGCAATACCGATGCAGCCGGATACCAAGCTACTCCGCAGTCTCGAAGGGAAAGTGCCTGAGCTTTATACCGTGGGCGATTGCGCCGAGCCAAAATTAATCGTGGACGCTATCGCCGCCGGTTTCCGCATCGCACGGGGCATTTAAAAAGGGCAGGTTTGAAACCTGCCCCTACTTTTTTACGTTCTAGCACAGTCGGTAATTACTATTCTTTTTTTGCTTTTTCAGGAAACGATTCAAAGCTGTGTACGCTTGAATCGTTTCATACTTTATGTTAATTTGTTAGTGATTCATTACGGTATCATCACCGGCAACTCGGGCATGGCGGTAGTCATCCAGGTGGTATGGTCTTTGCCAACGAGATACATATCCCCTACCATAGTGAACGGCGCTTTATAGCCCTTGCACCTGACCATAGGATGGACGGCATAAACCTCACCAGGCAGGATAGTCCACTCCATATAGTCTTTTTCGTCCGGGCCGGCGGTAATATACGGGGCGTCCCCATAAGCCACCCCTACAGCGTGTCCCAGCTTATCACATTCAAAGCCATATTCGTCCACTAAATCTTCAATCATTTTGCCGGCATCGGTAATCTCCATACCGGGACGGAACCCTTCGATGACCATCTGCCTCATTTCCGCCCAGAGCTCGAACATTGTCTTATAGATGCCCTTGGGCTCCTCCCACCAGTAACCGCGTATCATTTGCGCGCCGTAGCCCTGGTTCCGGGTAAATTCAGGAGAATAGGTAATCGCGTTCGGCTTGCGGATAACCGCCGGGCTGGGGCGGTTGGGATAAGTTGCCTCCGGCTGGGTATGTATCAGGATAATCCTGTCACCGATGCCGTGGGTATCCAGCACTTCAATGGATGCCTTCGTGGCCTCCAGTTCGGTCAGGCCGTCTTTCAGACTATGCAGGAAGGTATAGTGCGCCAGGTCGGAAATCCGGATGGCCTTCTGCATCACGTCCAGCTCTTCAGCGCTCTTGGGGCCGCGGATTTCACCGAATAGACGGTGCGCTTCCACCAACTCGACTTTCGGGCATAATTCAACAAACTGCTGCTGCTCGAAGACCGGCCACCAGCGGTAGCTGTCAACGCCGATACGGCTTTTATCGAGCTTGAGGGCTTTAATCAGTTTAGCCGCATCCACCGGCGGGTTGGCCGAAAGACGTACATTATCCGCCAGTATCCAGCCGCTCATGCCGGCTACTTTTTCAGGCGTCAGGCCGCTGTTGGTCGGCACCAGGAAAACCGGCTCGCCGACGGCCGGGAAGATAACCATATTCATCCTGGTGCCCCACATTTTGGTCAGATAATGGACGGGCACGCCCAGCTGGCTGTTACCATAAACAATAAGCGCCGAGAGGCCGGCTTTTTGCAGCGCTTTCCGCAGCAGTCCATAGCGGCGCTCTTTTTCTTTGAGACTAAGTTCGGGTTTCGCTATCGGTGTGACCATCATTCTCCTTTTTTATTGCCTCATTTTTGATGTTCCTGTTTGTTATTCTCTCTATTATAAACCTGCTGAATAAAAATATGAAATCTCTTTTTTGAAATCTGTCAGCCGCACTGGTATAATCTTCTCCGTATATCATTTTACGGTTAAGTTCTCTTTTGGTTGATAATCGCTTTTTACTTTACACATAATATTTTCTACTAATTCTGCTTTACTTTTCGTGATTGAGGGTCTTGTGAAGTAAATAGGCTAATCAACTCTGATAACCTTCCTAATGAGAAGTTGACAGTTTAGATTCGGGTATTATCTTCCCATTTGCATAGAAAACCATATTTAGCTGGCCGGTCAACGCTGTCAGAAACGTGACCTTCATATCAATGACGCATGGAACGCCTGAAACATCAAATTTGATTATTCTGGCATGCCCAACGATGAGTTCGATACCGAGCAGCATAGGGCAGAACTCCGCGACGCCATAGAAGAAGCGAAGCAGACCATGATATCGAAGTGACTGCACTTCTATCAGGCTAAAAGGCGATTTCTGGCGGTATTTGGGACATGTCTTGGAATCAGTCTACTTAAGGATGCAATTATTCAAAAAAACATTCCCAGGATAATAAGAGGTATCACATTGACCGTAAACTGTTACAGTCTGCCCTTTGGAAATATGTGATAGAGGGACTGTATTATTAGAACTCATTTCACATTGTACTTCCCAAACTGCATTAATACCTCCATCCGTCAATATCAAGTAGGGGGTTCCTAGCATATCGGGACCTACACTATCAAATATACCTGTCACAGTGACCCACTTCCCTTTATACGTTGATTCAGCCGTAGCTTTACTATCCTGAAAAGCTTGGTAAAGAACATGGGCAGATAAAGGTTGACTGTCGGTTTGCTTGGTAGCCGTCGGCTGAGAGATAGCGGGGGACGAAGTCCCCGAGCACGAAACCATACTTAGAGCTATCACAACTCCGATTAAAAGCACCCACTTCATTTCTTCACCTCCGGGACGACCCGTAAATATTCCAGGATAGCAGTCGTAGCAACTTGGAGTTGGATTTTTAGCATATCCTCGGTCTCAATCGTGCTCGGTAATATGGTCTTCACAATGATACTTTCTACTTCTTTCACATACTCTGTAAGATGGACTCTATAGGGACTGCCAGCCATAATAATCTGCGATTGTAGGGCATCGTGAAGAAGCCGTGTTTCCTCTGCAACCTTACGCATGTAGGCTTCTGCCTTTGGTCTAAGAGGGAAATCTTGAGGCATTTTCGTTAGCCTTAGTATCCAACGTGCATTGATTTCCTCTTCCGACTTAGCTGCATAATCACAAATTGCCTTCTTCAAGGTATCCTCATTAGTTATTGTCTTGCGTTTGTGAAGTTTCCACTCAGCATAAAAGCCGATAAATATTGCTACAAGCCCCACAACGAATATTGCTCTCGCTACCCAGACATTCAACCATCCCGTAAAGGGTGCAGCTAACAACATCGCACCCACTCCGAAACTGATGATTGCTCCCTTATGCTTGACCCACGTCTCCATGCCCCTATTCTACCACTTGCGGTCAATAATATTATTGGCTTTTCTACTTGTCCGATAACCTCTCTTTTCACGGTTTGCCAAAAACAACCAAAAGAGGACTTAACCTTTGTAACTCGCTCGTTGACATTGTATTAGTCCTTATGTTACAATTCCGAACCGTGATTAAATGGAATAGGAGATGAGCATGGAACGAGAACGTTACCCTGGTGTCTTATGGTTGTTGCCGATATTTTGGGGCTTCACTGGCGGTATAATAGCCGCCGTGATTGCAGGTTGTGCTTTCCGTGATAGCTGGTGGGAGCTTTTCTTTATAGGTATTATTGTCCAGGTATTATGGGTAGTGTCCATATTCTTGTCTTGGTCATGGTTATTGAGCACTATTCACTTCTGACCGATGCTCTAAATACTTTGCCTCAGTCTCCATGAAAACAAATATCTGGTCGATGACAGACTATCGAAGAAGGGGGCATAACCCCCTTCTTTTTTATGGTTCTATAGAAATAGTATTGTTCCCGTGTTATTTACGGCATCGCTTCCAGACGCTTTATCTTTTCCCAGGCGCGGCGCTCGTCTTCAAAGGGGGCCTCTTCCACATGGCAGTTCTTGCCCAGAATCATCGTCATGCGCTTTTTACCATACTCCGGCCACTTGCCGATGCTTTCACAGCCGGGGTTGCCGGTGCGGGCGAAAGCCAACCAGGCATCCTGCATACATTTTGAAAGCTTTTCAGCTTCCGGCCCGGAGCCGCAGAATACGGCGTTATAAGTGCCGAAGACAAAGCCGATTTCCAACGCATGGCAAGCGCCTAAAATACCGCCCATGACCGGGGATACCCAGTCGAAAACATAATTATAAGCGGGCGTGTTGTTATCGCGCTGCGCTTCTACAAGCCCGATAGACGGCATCCGGAACATGGCGTCCGTGTGGATGGCGGAGAGCAACTCCTGAGGCGAAGGCTTAACGCCCCTTTTTACCAGAGCCTTACGGTAAGCCTCAATTACCCCCGGAACATTTTCGGCAGACATTATCGTACCCAGACGTACAGCCAGCGCGGCTTCATCCATCCGGGCAAGGCCCGGCTGCCCCATAGCGAACAGCTTTTGCTCATCGCGGTTCGTGCCGATAAGTACCGGAATGCCCCTGGCGGAACCTTTCGCGGCAACTTTATTGGTAACATCAGGTATATTCTCACCGTCGATTACCGGCGCGGTGACCGTAATCCTCGGCGCTTCCCCAGGCCTGGTCATCGCTATTTTGAGCGGTGTATCGGCAGCGAGTATCTGCTCCACCGTCAACGCTCTGATGGCAGCGACATCATTGCTCTTAAGATTAAGCAGTTTCAGGAAACTCTCACCGACGGCGTTCGCTGATGCCAGCGATACGGACGTGCTGCCGACGCCGCTTTCACAGATGGCTTTATGGAAGAGGCCTTTAGCCGCCGGCATAGCCAGCAGACAACCGATGCTCATGCCGCCGGCTGACTCGCCGAAAACAGTGACATTGCCAGGATTCGCGCCGAAGGCCGCAATATTATCCCGTACCCACTTGAGAGCAGCCATCTGGTCCATCAACCCTTCATTGCCTGTGGCGGGAATCTTGCCGCCGGTGGCATCCTTCAGGCGCAGGAAACCAAGCTCGGCCAACCGGTAGTTAATAGT
>PLLL01000090.1 GCA_003141235.1 Dehalococcoidia bacterium | reverse complement strand
ATACCATCCTCCTGCTCAGAGAACTCTACCATTCAACCAGGTGGGAATGTCGTCATTCAGACAATAGTAGTCAAAGTCTGTAAAAATATTGTTGGATTTCATATGTATTTTACACCTTTTAAAGCGTAATTGGCAACCGCAGCGGCTACCGGCTTCCAGACTCCCTTCCCCACTTCGAATCTGAACCTATACCTTCAACCCTGTTCCCTACCATCCTAAAACGAGCTTATATTCTTTGTAAGTTATATAATAGGAACTGAAAGTGATTTCAAAATTATGTCAATGTCATCATGCGCTGAAGCGTATCTGGACATCGAAACTACAGGACTGAGCCCTTCCGGCTGTGAGATTACCGTCATCGGTATTCACCTCTGCCGCCGGGAGGATACCGATTTCGTACACCTTGTCGGGAAGGATATTACCGCCGATAGCGTTCTCGACGCCTTAAAAGGCAGCGAAGTGCTTTATACTTATAACGGCAGCCGGTTCGATTTACCCTTCATCCATACCGCGCTCGGTGTCAACCTTGAAGAGCATTTCAACCACCATGACCTCATGTACGACTGTTGGCGGAACGGGCTTTACGGCGGTTTAAAGGGCGTAGAGCGGCGGCTGGGTATCGCGCGTAAGCTCCCGGACATGAACGGCTGGGAAGCCGTAAAGCTATGGTGGAAATACGTTGAAAGCTTTGATTTAGACGCCCTGAATAAACTGCTCGAATATAATAAAGAAGACGTCGTAAACCTTAAAACGTTAAAGGACATGCTGCTCCGGGGCTGAACCGAATTTATTATTAGTGCTATAATATTTTAGCGGAAGTTTTATTATTGAGAGGAGAAGCTTGATCAAGGACGAAATGAAGGTGTTTTCAGGTACCGCGCATCCGGCGCTGGCCCAGTCGATAACGGAATATCTCGGTATCCCCCTGGGAAAATGCGAGATAACGCAGTTCAGTAATGAAAACACTTTTGTACGCATATTGGAAAACGTGCGCGAGCGCGATACATTTGTTGTCCAGCCTATGTCTTCGCCGGTCAACAGCCACATAATTGAACTATTGATCATGATTGACGCCCTCAAAAGAGCCTCGGCCGGGAGAATTACCGCGGTGGTCCCCTATTATGCCTATGGCCGCAGCGATAAAAAAGACCAGCCCCGCGTGCCCATTACCGCCAGATTGATCGCCGACCTGCTTACCGTGGCGGGGGCCAATCGGGTGCTGACAGTTGACCTGCATAAGCAGCAGATACAGGGATTCTTCAACATACCTGTGGATGAACTAACCGCTTTGTACCTCTTGAGCGATTATATTAAAAAGAGAGTTACCAATAATCTGGTAGTTGTCGCGGCCGATTTTGGCATTACCAAACAGGCGCGTGATGTTGCGGAAAGATTGGGCGTTCCGCTGGCTATTATGGAAAAACGGCGTATCGGGAATATTGATAAGACCGAGATACTCAATGTTATCGGTGACGTCGTCGGTAAAACGGCCATCATCGTAGATGATGAAATAGACACCGCAGGTTCACTGGTAGGTGTAGTCACTACCATGATAGAACAGGGCGCCAAGGAAGTCTATGCCTGCGCTACCCATGCCCTGCTTTCCGGCTCTGCCATTCAGCGTATCATGAAAAGCCCGGTCAAAGAGGTAGTCGTCACCGATACCTATCCCATTTCGTCGCAGAAGAGAATCGATAAAATCACCGTCCTGCCAATAGCGCCGCTGCTGGGCGAGGCCATCCGGCGTATCCATACCGGGCAGTCCGTGGGAGCGCTGTTTGAATAAAACGAGCAAGCTGGTCGAAGTCTATAAAGCCCGCACCGAAATGGAAGCGCAGCTAATCAGGGGTTTGCTGGAAAGCTTCGGTATACCCAGCACCCTGCAGGCCAACGCCGCGCCTTCGGTGCACATGTTCACCTTTAACGGCATGGCCGAGGTCAAAGTCATGGTGCTGGACTCTCAGGTCGATGCGGCCAGAGAACTGATTGTGAGTAAAGAACCGGAGGCAAAATCCTCCTCTCATCCTCCTTTTACAAAGGAGGACGAAAGCTAGAGATGCGACACGATGATGTGAAGCTAAACAATTCATCCTCTCCCTTTCGTAAAGGGAGAGTGAGAGAGGGATTTTACAAAAATAAAATCTATTATGAAGAGTAAAAACGATGTTTAAATTTCTATCAAACTTTTTAAGGTGGCTATTTAAGCCTTTTAAATGGTTTATCAGCTTATTTCTTGAATCTAATGCAAAGGAATTAAAGCGTCTTCAACCTTTTGTAGACCTTATCAACGAGCTGGAGCCCGAGTTCGAGTTCAAGAACCTCAGCGACGCCAAGCTTAAAGCTAAGACCGAAGAGTTTAAGGCCCGGGTCAAGGAAGCTTCCGCCGGTATCCAACCGCGATTAGAGGAAGCGCAGCAAGAACTGGATGAGGCCAGGCAGCATCTGGTAAATATATCCTGGGAGTTGGAAGGTGAAGAGGCTAATAATCAAGTAAAACGCGCCCGGGAAAAAATCGACGGGATAGAAAAGGACCGCCGGAAACTGGAGCGCGAAGCCCTGGATGAGATTCTGCCCGAGGCCTTCGCCGCTATCCGCGAGGCCGCCAAACGCACCATCGGCCAGCGCGCTTTCGACGTGCAGCTTATGGGCGGCATTACCCTCCACCAGGGTAAAATCGCCGAGATGAGAACCGGCGAAGGTAAAACGCTGGTGGCCACCCTCCCCCTTTACGTCAACTCGCTGACCGGCCGCGGCGTCCACCTGGTGACCGTTAACGATTACCTGGCGCGGTATCACGCTTACTGGATGGGCTCCATCTACCATACCCTGGGAGTCAGCGTGGCCTGTATCTACCCCATGCAAACGCCGGATGAGCACATGCCTTCCCGTCTTTATGACCCCACTTTCGACACCGGCAAAGAGAATGACCGCTGGCGGCATTTTAAACCCATTTCCCGGCAGGAGGCCTACAAAGCCGATATTACCTACGGCACCTCAAGCGAGTTCGGCTTCGACTACCTGCGGGACAACATGGTAACCGAACTGAAGATGTGCGTCCAGCGTCCTTTATACTACGCCATTGTCGATGAAATAGATAATCTGCTCATCGATGAAGCGCGTACGCCTTTGATAATCAGCGGTCCCGCCGAGGAATCGGGGCAGCTTTACAAGACCGTTAATGACGTGGTAGGCCGCCTAAAGATGAAGGTGCTGCCGTATGAATCCGGACAGTCTACCAGGGAAGAGGAAGAGGCGGGGTTCGAAGAAGAATTCGACTGTATAGCTTATGAAAAAGAGCATTTCGTTCGGGCCACGGCGAGCGGGCAGGAAAAGCTGGCGCGGGCCTTCCACATGACTTCCGAAGACCTCTTCGGCGGGGAAAGCAGTTCGGAAGGCACCCACTACAGCTTCGAAGAAGCTAAAAAACATAACGATATCCAGCGGGTATTCCGCCAGGCGATGACTGCCCACGCTCTGTACCGGAAGGACCGCGAGTATGTCGTGGAAAATCAGGAAATCGTCATCGTCGATGAGTTTACCGGACGGAAGATGTACGGACGGCGCTACTCCGAGGGACTGCACCAGGCCATCGAGGCCAAGGAACATGTCAAAGTCCAGCAGGAATCGCTGACCTACGCCACCATCACCATCCAGAACTATTTCCGCATGTATGAAAAGCTGGCGGGCATGACCGGCACGGCCCTCACCGAAGCCGAGGAGTTTTTCAAGATATACAAGCTGGAAGTGACCGAGATTCCTACCAATAAACCCATGATTCGTGAAGATACATCCGACCTTATTTATAAGACCGAGGAAGCCAAGTTCCGGGCGGTAGCGCGCTATATCAAGCAGCTCCACGAGAAAGAAATCCCGGTGCTGGTAGGAACGGTATCTATCGAGAATTCGGAGCGCCTGAGCGCTATGCTCAAAAAGCAGGGCATCACCTGCGAGGTGCTGAACGCCAAGCAGCATGAGAAAGAGGCCGGCATCATCGCCCGCGCCGGTGAGCCGGGGGCGGTCACCGTGGCCACCAACATGGCCGGGCGCGG